>NZ_JBQHWC010000004.1:0-221820 GCF_052064155.1 Blautia sp. HCP3S3_C12
AGCCGGAGGAAACGAAAACGGGTGAAAAATGGCATTATGAAAAAAGAAAGGTTGTGAAGTTTTTCCTGAAACCGGATAAAGAAAAGATGAGCCGGAGGATGTGCCTGTCGGAGCATCCGTTTGGAACAATAAAACGAGCAATGGGAGCCACTTATTTTCTTTTAAGGGGAATACGGAAAGTGGCTGGAGAGTTTGCGCTCTTTTGTCTGGGTTATAACCTGGAACGGGCGAAGAATCTCCTTGGATTTCAAAAAATGATGGAATTGATGGAACAGGCATAAGCCTCTTTCTTCATCCTGTGTATTTTATTCAGTTTTCAATGTCACAGATGAAGGAAAGGGGCTAAATTTATGCCTAAAAATAAGGTTTTCGGACAGGCTGAGGGATGGTCACACCTGTAAGCTGGACTACCTTCAGTCCCAGCTGCATCTGAAGGGCACGGGCAATCATTTCCTCAGTGATAAATCCATTTTCTACCAGAATCTCACCGATTTTTTTATCGCTTCCCTTCTGAAGCTGCAGGGCTTTTTTTAATTGTTCCTCTGTCAGGACGTTCTGCTTTATGAGCAGATCGCCCAAACGCATTCTTTCACGTCTAAGTGCCATATTTTTCAGTCTCTTTTCCGGTATTTTTCCACATTAGCTGCCTGGCAGCTGACTTTCATTTATGGGTAATATCTGTACTGCAGATATCTGTAATTATAAGTATAACATGTTTATACCTAAGATTAACAAAAATAGTACAATTTGTCAATATTTTTACCACACTTAGAGCAGTTATGGTTAATAAAAACAACAAAAATAACAAATGCAAAAAAGGCACTGACCAGAATCCAGCCTTTTCTTTTCTGCTGAATTCCTGATCAATGTCTTTTATATTTTACCTTATACTCTGCCGAACATTATTTTGCCTTAAATACTGTCACATCACTCTTGGAGAGGTCAATAGTCTTTGGCAGGATGGAGGTCTTTTTCTCCACTGTGCCGGATGTCAGTGTAGCAGTTCCGCCAGAGATCGTGTTGGAATTAATGGCATCCTGCAGGGTATTGCTTACCTTTACATCTGCAGTAAAGATATCGCTGCCTGAACTGATGGCTGTGCTGCTGTTCTGCATTTCCTGGATCTGCGCCTCTGTAGGATAGAAAGACGGCTGACGGATGTAACGGAAGCTTGCGCTGTAGGCCTCGCCTACTGTAACTCCGTTCTTGCTGGAGGAGCAGTGTACTGCGATCCAGTCACCTGCATCTGTCTTACCGCAAAGGATACCTACGTGGTTATCGCTGCCTGCCTCCGGTCCCTTCTGGAATACCAGGTCTCCGGGCTGTGCATCTGTCTCAGTAACCACATTTGCCTTCTCCCACTGGTCAGAGGTTCCGTCTCCTACTGCTGCCTGCATTGTCTGATCCTGGTAGCCATTGATCACTGCCCAGGTTACAAAGCCGCTGCAGTCCAGGCCGTATGCACGGATGGTACCTGTACTCTTGCTGCCTTCTGCAGAAACCTTCTCAGCTGTACCCCAGCTTGGGTCAGTACCGATCTTTGTGGACTTACCGCCCCAGAAATATCCTACCTTGCCTACCAGAGAGTAAGCTGCGGAAATTACATTTACACGTTCCTCGGACACATCATCCCCAACACTCTCACGCACAAAGCCCTTGGCTGCTGTAACTACTGCACAGAGAAGCTTACAGTCTGTCTCCACATATTTTTTCAGAACCTTACGGTCCTTCTTGGAAATTTTATTCTTCTTAATATAGTAATTGATCTTACGGTTGCCGTATGTAACATGGGTAATGTTCTGCTTGTCCCTGACAACCGGGTTCATCTCTGCAAAAATCTTCGCCAGATCATCCTTACAGGAACCATCCAGGGTAAATTCTGTTTTGCCTGCCTTGCTCTGCTGATAGATGTAGACTGCCAGGATATCCTGCCAGTTTCTCACCAGAAGGCTGTCTGCAGATGTGCTGATTCCGGATCCGGACAGGTCACTGGCATCTGAAAGCTTATTTTTCTCCTTGTATTCCTTCTCAATGGAGTCCATAACTGCTGAGAAATCATCGGAGAAGGTGAGATTATAATTTTTCTTCAAGCTGTCCAGATAGAAATCCTTACCAGCATGGATATTGGATGCATAATATACAGGTGTGCCGGTAATACCTGTAGCTGTGGTGCTGTTATTATCGGAAAAATCGTTTTTCTTGCTGGCTTTATTTTCTTCTTCCTTTTTCTTCTCTGTTTCCAGAGTCTGAATGCGGGCTTCCATCTCCACCAGAAGGTTATAGTTGGATACTTCCTTCTTCTCGTCTTCAGTCAGAGTTTCATAAGCAGTACGTACGCTCTGCACCAGAGATTTCTTCTCCAGGGTGATTGTCTGAAGATGAAGCTCATTGATACGGTCGATCACTGCCTTGGCATTATCTGTGATCAGCGGTGCCGGTGTAGGTGTATTCGGAAGCGGCGTCACAGATGGCGCCGGTGTAGGCGTATCCGGAAGTGGTGTGACGGATGGCGCCGGTGTAGGCGTATCCGGAAGTGGTGTGACGGATGGCGCCGGTGTAGGCGTATCCGGAAGTGGTGTGACGGATGGTGCCGGTGTAGGTGTGTCCGGTGTCACTGTGGGCTCCGGGGTTACAGGATCGGGCTGGGGTTCCGGTGTCGGAGTCTCCGGTGAACCGATATCCACTCCATCATCACCGGATGAAAAATCATCGGAATAAGCGGTCACTGTCTCCTCTGCTGCCATAACTGAGACCGGTCCTGACAAAGTCATACCGGATGCCAGAGTCAGGCACAGGAACTTCATTAGGTATTTATTCTTCATATATTTAAAAGGCTCCCTTCTTTTCGCGAACATGTCTGTTATTTCCCCCATTATCTTCGGCATGTGTAAAACGGACCAAAGATCCGCTTTCGCTACTTCTTCATGAGCGCAATCACGTCCGATCACGTTCAACTAACTCGGATTTATTCTAGCATATTCATTTTTGTAAATCAACCTTTGACGAAAAGATATCTTTTGGTTTTATTCAAATTTCATTTTTTCTTCACATTTCCTTCAGATTTTTTCCGGAACAAAAAAGACAGCCCGGGCATTCTCTGCCCTGAAAGCTGTCTGTTTTTTATGCTGCAAGATATTGCCGTCCTGTACCGAGCTGCACCAGGCCCTGAATCACCTGGAAGCACATGTTCAGAATAAAACGGATATCCTCCTCCACACAGCGGAGCTTGTTCAGATACCGTTCATGGGCTGCCTCGATATAATCGATCAGTGTGGCAAAGGTATCGAAGCGAATTGCCGGCTGCAGGTATCTGCAGGCCTCTCCTCCCTGTATGCAGGACTTGAGTTCATTTTTCAGCACCTTTTCATAATGATTGTGCTGGGCAAGACTGCCTGTATATGTTTTGTTATGAGGAAAAGTAAAATAATCCGCCATATAGTGAATCACTTCTCCGAAACGCCGCCAGTATACTCTCTCATTGCTCTGCTCCGGTGTGGTAGCAGCCAGCCGGCGCATGCTCTCCTTCACCTGGTCAAAGGTTGTAAAATACTCATGTCGTTTCGTTATAAAGGATGGTCTGATATCCGGAAGGATACTTCCCAGACAGAACGCTTTTCTGTGGGACTGCAGGCTGGAAGCTGCTGACATCTGGTCTGCGAGATATCTTGCAAGTAAAATATGTGATTTTTTACGCAATGTTTTCCTCTTTTCTTTCTGTAAAAGATCTGCCCTGTCATGTATACTGACAGTGACAATCATCTATAACCAACAGAATACACTATAGCAGATATCCATTGCTTATTCAATCCGTTTCGGAAAAATATTTCTAAAATATTCTAAAATTATTTCTGGGTCAGATCCATAAACTGGCCCAGCAGTTCCAGATCACTGGCCTTTACTTTCAGATTTGTCTCCAGTCTCTCACCCTCCGGAGTAACAAAGGCGATCTCCAGCACACTATCCTCTCTGATTCCTCTCTGGGATACTGCCCTGCAGAATGCCGGAAACTTGGGATGGTTTCTCTTAAAAGTATTCCAGGCACCGGCGGCCTTCATCATATTACCTATATCCATAATTCTTTTGTCCTTTCCTGCTGTCAGGCAGTTTCTCTTTGAATACTGCTTATGGTCAGGATCTTACCATACAGCACAGCTGGGCAAATCTCTCATCTCTGGTGCGCATACATGCTATGTAATCATCGATCACCCTGCGCACCTGATAGGGAATATCCAGCTTTTCATATCTTTGTTCCAGTTCCAGAAGATCTCTGTTATCCTGACAGATATATTCATCCTCTGTCTCCAGTTTTTTTGCCAGTTCCATGATTTTTTCAGCTTTTTCATCCATAATGTTCTCCTTGCGTTGGTTTACATCCTGTGTGTTCATTTCGGTCTCCTTAGTTTCATAGAAAATTGGTAACTGCGCTTGTCCGGAAAAGAATTCCCGGCAATGAATAAGCGCAGTTATATTGTGTGTATGTGTGTTAACATCTATTATTTTATAAAGAGATACTCAGATTGTCAACGAAAACCGTACGACATAATGGTTGATAAATCGACATAATTCGACTTTTTTCGCTCAAAAAATTCTGTTTTACATTCTCAGATGTCTTATTCCTTACCATTAAAGCAATATGTACATACATTGCAGGGTTCAATTCCAATGGCTTCCAGAAGATCATCCAGTCTGTGATAGCGAAGAGTTGTAAAATTCTGCATTTTACAGATATCCTGTACCATCTGCTCATATCTTTCTGTACGCGGGTCTGCATACTCATCCAGAATCTCCTGGGGACAGTTTGGACCTTCTCTTTTCTCAATCACCTGGCGGGCAATCAGTTCCATTTCGGATTTGGAGCGGGAGAAATTCAGGTATTTGCAACCATACATAATTGGAGGGCAGGCAGGGCGGACATGTACTTCCTTTGCACCGCTTCTATAGAGAAATTCTGTTGTCTCACGGAGCTGAGTTCCACGCACAATGGAATCATCAATAAGAAGAAGTTTTTTGTCCTTGATCAATTTGCGCACAGGGATCAGCTTCATCCTGGCGATCAGGTTTCGCTGGTTCTGGTTGGTGGGCATAAAGGATCTTGGCCAGGTAGGTGTATATTTAATAAAGGGTCTTGCATAAGGAATGCCGGATTCATTGGCATAGCCGATGGCATGTGCAATACCGGAGTCCGGAACACCTGCTATAATGTCCGGATGAACAGAATCGCCATCTCTTTTTGCAAGCATGCTTCCGCAGCGATAACGCATATCTTCTACGTTCACGCCCTCGTAAGATGCTGTTGGGTATCCATAATAAACCCAGAGGAAAGAACAGATTTTCATTTTCTTTCCCGGTTCTACCAGAGTCTTCACACCGTCTGCTGTAACAAAAACAATCTCTCCGGGTCCCAGTTCCTTATAATCTTCATATCCCAGATTAATATAGGCATGGCTTTCAAAGGACAGACAATAAGAACCTTCTTTGTGACCAATCTCAATAGGAGTTCTGCCCATTTTGTCACGGGCTGCATAGATTCCGTCTTTTGTCATAAGAAGCAGTGACATGGAACCATCAATCCGCTCCTGTACATACTGGATTCCTTCTACAAAATTATCTTTTTCGCAGATCATGGCTGCGATTAGCTCTGTTACATTGACAGTTCCGTTGGTCATTTCCTGGAAATGTACCTTGGTGTTATCATACATCCACTGCAAAAGTTCATCATAATTGTTAATCTTTCCCACAAAAGTAAGGGCAAAGCTTCCGATCCTGGAATTAAACAGAAGTGGCTGGGGTTCATAATCGGAAATACATCCAATTCCCATGTTTCCCTTCATAGTTCCCACTTCTCCGTCAAATTTCGTACGGAATGGTGTATTCTCAATGTTATGGATGGCGCGGTCAAAACCCTGTTCTCCATACACAGCCATACCGCCGCGGCGGGTACCCAGATGGGAATGATAATCCACTCCGTAAAAAAGTTCCAGTACGCAATCTTCTTTTGATGCTACTCCAAAAAATCCGCTCATAATGTGCTCCTCTCTGTTTCCATAATCCCTATTAGTATAGCATACTGCTTCTGATATTTTCAAGCACTGCAAGAAATCCTATTTAATTTAAATCTCACTGAAATCCGGTGTTCCGTACAGGTCGAATGGAGTTGACTGGTAGACGTAATAATTCAGCCAGTTGGTATACAGGTTATTTGCGTGAGCTCGCCACATAAGGAGCGGGCGATTCTCAGGGTTGTTGTCTTTGTAATAGTTTTCCGGTATCTCGATAGGCAGGTTTTTACTCACATCACGTTTGTATTCCCCGTCCAGTGTCACACGGTCATATTCCGGGTGTCCCATCACAAATATCTTGCGGCCACCGTCTGCCATTGCAAGGAAAAGCCCTGCTTCGTCTGACTCAGCAAGCACTGTCAGCTCTTTGCAATTATGAATATCCTCGATGGGAACTTCCGTATGTCTGGAATGGGGTGCCAGGAACATATCGTCAAAACCGCGTACCAGCGGAATCTTGCGGTTCATCACCTTATGCCAGAAAAGGCCAAACATTTTTTTGTCCAGTTTGCGTTTTTTCAGTCCATAGTGGTGATAGAGCCCTGCCTGGGCAGCCCAGCACAGATAAATAGTGGAGGTAACATGGGTATTTGTCCAGTCCATGATCTCTGTCAGTTCATTCCAGTAGTCTACCTCTTCAAATTCCATCTGTTCCACCGGCGCACCTGTGATGATCATTCCATCGTATTTATTTCCCTTCAGCTCCGGGAAGGTCTGATAGAATTTATTCAGATGACTCACAGAGGTATTTTTCGCCTCATGGCTCTGTACTGCCATAAAGGTCACATCTACCTGAAGAGGGGTATTGGACAGAGAACGCAGAAGCTGCAGCTCTGTCTCCTCCTTCAGAGGCATCAGGTTCAGAATCAGGATCTGGATAGGCCGGATATCCTGATGGGATGCCCTGGACTCATCCATTACGAAAATATTTTCTCTCTCCAGAATTTCTTTTACTGGAAGATCACTCTGTATTTTAATCGGCATTTTATGGTCTCCTTTCCTTTTGGGTCAAATTTAATGCCCTGCAAGCTTCAAAAATTCTTCCTCGGATATTACAGGGATTCCAAGTTCCCTGGCCTTTTTATTCTTGGAAGAATTGGAAGTGGTATCATTGTTAATCAGATAATTGGTCTTTTTGGTTACAGAACCGGTAACCTTGCCTCCAAGGGACTCCACCAGTTCCTTTGCCTGATTCCGGTTGTCAAAATGCTCCAGACTTCCGGTAATAACAAAATTCATGTTCTGGAAAATCTGCTCTCCCTTTTTTTCTTCTTTCTTAATGGCAAGGTGGCTCATAAGATGATCCAGCTTCCGGTTGTTCTCCGGGTCTGCAAAGTATTCTGTCAGACTTCTGGCGATCACCGGACCAATGGTATCAATGGAGCTGACTTCCTCCTCATCTGCGCGACGGATTTTCTCCAGGTCATCATCAAAGTGTCTGCAGATCACCTTTGCATTGGCCAGTCCGATGTTGGCGATTCCCAGACTGTAGATCACCTTTGCCAGAGTTGTTTCCCTGGCCTTTTCCAGACTTGCCATAAGATTTTCGAAGGATTTCTCACCAAAGCCCTCCATGGTCACGATTTCCTCTCTGTGTCTGCTGATCTCAAAAATATCACCAAAATCATGGATAAAGCCTCTGGCAATAAATTTCTCCAGGGTTGCTTCTGAAAGGCCATCAATATTCATGGCGTCCCTGCTGGCAAAAAGAGCAAAAGCCTTAATCTTTTTGGCAGGACAATCCGGGTTGGTGCAGTAAAGGGATTCCACCTCATTTACCCTGCGGATCTCTGTGCTCTGTCCACAGGCCGGACAGGTATCCGGAATAGGAAGCTCTCCGCTCTTTGTAAGATTTTCAGCAATCTGGGGGATGATCATATTTGCTTTATACACGGTGATCCTGTCTCCGATTCCCAGCTGCAGTTCCCGCATAATGCTGATGTTATGCACACTGGCTCTGCTCACAGTGGTACCCTCCAGCTCCACAGGATCAAAAACTGCCACCGGGTTGATCAGACCTGTGCGGGACGGGCTCCATTCAATCTTCTCCAGCCTTGTCTCCCGGATCTCATCTGCCCATTTAAAAGCAAAGGCATTTCTGGGAAATTTGGCAGTACGCCCCAGGGAATCTCCGTATGCGATATTGTCATAAAGTGCCACCAGACCATCTGATGGAAAATCATTCTCTGTAATCGCTGCAGAAAAATAATCCATGGCCTGGTCCAGGGTAGCTGCCGTTACCTTGCGGTATTCCACCACCTCAAATCCCTGGTTTTTCAGCCATTCAAACTGCTCTGCCCGGGAATTATGAAAATCTACATTCTCCGCACTTACCAGGCCAAAGGCATAGAACCTTACATTTCTCCTGGCTGTGATCTGGTTATTCAGCTGACGTACAGAGCCGCTGCACAGGTTTCGCGGGTTTTTATATCTGGCATCCACATCCTCTATGGATTCATTGATCTGTTCAAAATCAGAGTAGGTAATGATCGCCTCCCCACGCAGCACCAGTCTGCCTGCATAAGGGATTTTTAAAGGGATATTCCGGAATACCCTGGCATTGTTGGTAACTACCTCGCCTACTACACCATTTCCTCTGGTGACAGCCTTTGCCAGTTCTCCATTTTCATAGGTAAGAACAACCGTCAGTCCATCCAATTTCCAGGAGAGCAGGGTCTCATGATCCCCTATAAATTCCCGAAGCACTTCCCTGTCCTTGGTCTTGTCCAGAGACAACATGGGAGATTCATGTTCTTCCTTAGGAAGCTGGTCTACCGCCTCATACCCTACCTTTGCGGTGGGACTGTTTGCCAGTACGGTTCCTGTTTCCTTTTCCAGAGCCTGAAGCTCGTCGTACATCTGATCGTATTCTCTGTTGCTGATGAGCTCTATGTCCTCCTGGTAATAAGCCCTGGCTGCTCTGTCCAGTTTTTTTACCAGCTCTTTCATTCGATTCATTGCGGCTGTTTCCATGATGCCCTCCTGTTTCTATTACTGTTTCACTGGTGGAGGAGGCAAGAAGTCTCTGAAGCTCCTCCCACTCTACCGGTGTGATCTCCCGGTACTGTCCCTCCGGGATTCCCTCCAGAGTCAGGTTCATGATCCGGAGACGTTTGAGTTTCTTTACCTCATAGCCCAGATACTGACACATCCGTCTGATCTGGCGGTTCAGGCCCTGGGTGAGTATGATCCGGAAGCTGCATGCTCCGGTCTGCACCACCTGACAGGGTCTTGTCACTGTATCCAGGATAGGTACTCCTGCACTCATCCGGCGGATAAAGTTTTCATCTACCGGTTTATTTACTGTCACAAAGTATTCTTTTTCATGGCGGTTTCCGGCGCGCATGATCTTATTTACCAGATCTCCTTCATTGGTGAGAAGGAGCAGGCCCTGAGATTCCTTGTCCAGTCTGCCCACAGGATATATCCGCAGGGGATAATCCAGGTATTCTGTCACAGTGGTTTCCTGACGTTGCTTTTTTGTACTGCAGACAATTCCTCTGGGTTTGTTAAATAACAAAAGTACTTTTTTTTCATTTTTCTCTACAGGAATCTGATCGATACAGATTTCATCCTTCCCGGATACCTTCTGGCCGCTCACAGCTTCCTCCCCGTTCACTGTGATCCTGCCTTCCAGGATCATTCTGTCCGCCTCTCTGCGGGAACAGACTCCTGCATCACTTAAAAATTTATTGATTCTGATTTTTTCGTCCATTGTTTTATTATATAGTTATTTGTATATTTTAGCAATTAATTTTTCGCCGTTGTCTTTTTCCCCAAGATACGTTATGATAAGAAAGCAAAAGATAAAATACAAAGGAGGCATTTTATGGCGGGCCATTTTTTCCGGACAAACCGCTGGCTGGTGACAGCTGCTGTCCTTGTGTGCATATTATCCGGAGGGCTTTTTACACGCTCTGCCGCAGCACCGTCCCAGGATCATTCCGAGAACAGCACCGGAGTGCTCATAGCAGAAAATACCAAAGACAACAAAAGTACACAAACCACTGAAAAAGTAACAGATCTCAAAGAAACTAAAAGTACAAAAGATACCGGAGACACTGAGAAAAAAGCAACCATAACTCCAACTCCTGCAAAAAGCAGCGCAAAGGAGGATTCCTCTGCTGACAAGAATCAGGAAACAGGAAACAAGGTTTCTCCTGAGGCAAAGAAGGGAGTCTGGACGACTTCCGGCAGTGACTGGATCTTTCTGATAGACGGCAACGCCTATACAGGCTGGCTTACAGACACAGATGGAAAGCGATACTATTTTGATAAAGCAGGAATTATGCAGACAGGATGGGTTGATGCGGAAAATAAGCGTTATTATATGGATCTGGATGGGATCATGCAGACAGGTGATATTACTGTAGACGGCAAAACCTATCATTTAAATGCAGACGGCTCTCTCCAGGGCTATGAACCATCCGCTGCCACAGCACAGTCAGATTCTTCTGGCAAGAAATCAAAAAAGAAGAAAAAAACTCAAAAGACTATTGCCCTTACCTTTGATGATGGCCCAAGTTCTTTTACAGACAGACTTCTGGATTGTCTGGAAGCCAACAATGCAAAGGCCACCTTCTTTATGGTAGGTAAGGAGATCCTAAGCTTTCCTGATGAAGTCAAACGGATGAAAGCTCTCGGCTGTGAACTGGGCAACCATACCTATGACCATACAGATCTGGCCACCTTATCTGCCTCTGATATCAGTTCCCAGATTTCCAGGGTAGATCAGGAGCTGGTGAATCTTACAGGACAGGGCGCTACTGTGGTACGGCCTCCCTATGGTTCTGTAAATGACACAGTCAAAGCTACTGTAGGCACACCTATGATCCTGTGGTCCATTGATACGCTGGACTGGAAAACCCAGGATGTCCAAGCTACAGTGGAGGAAGTAATGAATAACGTACAGGATGGTTCTATTATTCTGATGCATGATATCTACAGCACTTCTGTAGATGCTGCAGAGATTCTCATTCCACAGCTGATCGAGGACGGATATCAGTTAGTGACAGTCCATGAACTGGCAGCCGCCCACGGCAAAGAGCTGAATCCAGGTATTACATACGGAGAATTCACAAACTAACCGAATAACTGCGGAGCAGTTATTCGGTTATGAGCAAGCAGCGAAGCGGATTGCGAATATCCGCTTGACTAAAACCAGCGTAAAAAATAAAAGCTGCATGATTCGCAGCTTTTATTTTTTACCCATTATTTTTTATTATTCCTGTTCTTCCTCACCGGAGCCTGAATCCTGTGAATCATATTCCTCCGAATCTGAATCGCCGGAATCCTCTGAAGTATCTGAATCTGAATCAACAGATTCTAATCCGTCTGTGAGGAGATCTCCTCTGATATATCCGGTCTGACCGTCATAATCAATCTGAACCCATTCCCCGTCAGTACCAGTCTTCTCAACCTGCTCACCTTCTGAGATCACGCCAAGAATCTCAGAATCTGTGTTTGCCTCTGCGCGCACATTACATTCCTCTGCCACAGTGAGAAGTGTGCCATTCTGTGCCTGTACAGACACATCAGACTCATCACCCAGACCATTTAAGAATGCTGCCAGTGCCTCATCCTTCTGCTGTGCCTGATCCAGTTCATTCTGTACCTTTGTCACCAGCTCTGCCACATCACTGTCTGAGAGCTGCTTCTCCAAGTATGCAGAAATATCCGGGTCCTGCATGGCATCATTATCAATTATCCAGCTGCCATCGCTGTTTTTGTACACATAGAACTGTGTCAGCGCCGGCGCCTTTGTTTCAATATTCTGACAGATGTATGAGAAGCAGGCGTAAACCACATAGGAATCCTCTGTCATACCTTTCTTTGTATATACGTCTCCTACTTCATACCCTTCGATATAATCCTTCAAGTTTGTGACCTTTGACTCATCTGATGGTGTAAAATCATCTTCCAGAGTCTTCAGCGTTGCAATATCTTTTTCCCCCAGAGCTTTGTAATAGCTCTTAATTAATGCAGTAATATCTGCATCTGCTTTTTCCATGGAATTGGCGTCTTCTTTCTTCTCGTCAGACTCCCCTTCATTTGTCGGAGAAGAAGGAACATTTCCCTGGTCCTTTGCTGCCGTCTTCTGTCCATCGCCGGAATTCCCCTTATTACTTCCAACGCAGGCGCGAACGCCAAAGAACAGAACAAGCACAATTATCAGAATCGCTCCACCCAGCATAAAATACCGGAGGTTATCTGATAACCATTCTCTAAAATCATCCAAGTTCTTGTCCTCCTTATGATACAACGCATCGGAACTGTTCATCGTCCCGTGCAGTACACCTGAAGGGAATCGAACCCCCGCACATGGTACCGGAAACCACTGCTCTATCCACTGAGCTACAGGTGCAAGTAACATAATTTGATCATCTGAATTTTATTTGTCAAAGATGTTCTCAATCAGTTATCATGATTCTATCACAGAGCCCGATAAATGTAAAGTTTTTTTTACGAATATACTCAAATGCATGAAACTTCCAGACTATTTGTACATTTTCGCAAACAACTTCTCTCATATTATATCAAGAGGCACCTTCTGGTGAAAGCGCCTCCTGACAGATCAGATTATTCTGTTTTCAAATCATCAAATTTGATTCTGATAATAACCAGGGTAATGATCATCAGAATTGCAGATACCGGAAGTGCGATCCACGGTGTCTGCACAAAGCCTGCTACTATATAAGACAGAAAGGACACCACTGCTGCCACTATTGCATAAGGAAGCTGGGTGGATACATGATTTACATGATCACACTGAGCACCTGCAGAAGCCATGATCGTTGTATCAGAAATAGGAGAACAATGATCTCCGCATACTGCACCTGCCATACATGCTGAAATAGAAATGATCATCAGTTCATGGTTGGTTCCTGAGAATACATTTACCACAATAGGGATCAGGATACCAAAGGTTCCCCAGGAGGTACCTGTAGCAAAAGCGATCACTGCGCCGATCACAAAGATAATTGCCGGCAGGAAATTCATAAATCCGCCTGCTGATGCCTGTACTACTCCGGCTACAAATTCAGATGCGCCCAGGCTGTCTGTCATTGCTTTCAGTGTCCATGCAAAGGTCAGGATCAGAATAGCAGGTACCATTGCTTTAAATCCATCCGGCAGACATGCCAGACAATCTCTGAAATTCATAACACGGCGAACCATATAAAGAACAATTGTAATAATCAGAGCAAAGAAGCTTCCCAGTACCAGGCCTACAGAAGCATCACTCTGGGAAAAAGCAGTTACAAAATCAGTTCCGCTGAAAAAGCCGCCTGTGTAGATCATTCCGATAACACAGCACACTACAAGGCAGATAATCGGAATCAGCAGGTCGATTACCTTTCCTCTTGGATTGCCGTTTGCATCCTCCTCCGTATTGGCGTATGGACGGGAGGCAGTGGTATAAATATCTCCCTTTAATGCATTGGTCTCATGAACTCCCATAGGGCCGAATTCCACCTTCATCAATACCATAGCAACCATCATGAAAATGGTAAGCAATGCATAAAAGTTGTATGGAATAGCACGTACAAAAAGAGAAATTCCATCCTCTCCTTCTACAAAACCGCTGACTGCTGCTGCCCATGAAGAAATAGGGGCAATGATACAAACCGGCGCTGCTGTGGCATCAATAAGATATGCCAGCTTTGCACGGGATACGTTATGCTTATCTGTTACCGGACGCATAACGCTTCCTACTGTCAGGCAGTTAAAATAATCATCAATAAAGATCAGGACACCCAGAACAATTGTAGCAAGCTCTGCTCCAGCTCTGGTTTTGATCCTCTTACTTGCCCAGCGTCCAAAGGCTGCTGAACCTCCTGCTCTGTTCATCAGGCATACCATTGCTCCCAGGATTACCAGGAAGATCAGGATACCCATGTTATAAGCGCTTGTAAGGACACTGATCATCCCTCCCTGGAAAACATGGAGAACGGTTCCTTCAAAGCTGAAATTTGAATAAAACAGGGCGCCCACCAGGATTCCCACAAACAAAGAGCTGTATACCTCTTTGGTGATCAGTGCCAGCGCGATTGCTACCAGCGGTGGTACCAGTGACCAGAATGTGCCGTAAAATTTTGCTGATGCAGCGGATGATTCCTCTGCTGCAAGTACTGTCAGTGGTGATGCCAGCACAAAGAGCATGACCATTGACAGAAAAAGTGATACTTTTTTCAGATTGTTTCTCATTTTTTCCTCCCTCTTTTTGTTTCCTTGAGATAATATGTAAATTTCTCCGGATCCACAGGGCAATCTTTTCAGAGATCAAGCGGATATTCGCAATTGAAGCAGGGGACTTACTTGATTCGATTAAAAAAGCCATGAATGCGTACGAAACACATTCATGGCAACTATTCTGCTTAAGTTACTTTGATAGCGCTTCACCCGGGTGACAGTACGACGCATATTCTGCGTCATCCCAGGAATCCTCCTCCTGACTGGCCTGATTCCTTCGGCGGTCTTCCCTTTCACCGGATGACTGTCATGTCATATTTCCCGGCATACTGATGAATCCCGCGCCTCTATCATTACATATTATTCTGTTGTTATGTGAAGCTACCTGCACTCTCCTCCGGGAGACACCAGACAACTCTCTATTTGTTTACTTTATCAGCTTTCTCCGGATTTGGCAATAGGAAAACGGAAAATATTATAATCATTTACAGCAGTCACCCATTTATATCCGTAATGTTCCATAGCTGCAAAGGCTTCTTCCTTCTGTTCCTGCGAAAGCTGCAATACGAGAAACTGAACCTTCTCTTTCCTTGCCCTCTTTCCTATTACCTTATAATCAGGTTCTTCTGCACTCATCCTTGTGTACAGATGTCTGGCATTTCTGGAACGGGCACCCCTGCCATCTCTGCCGAAGGCAAGCTGAAAGGATGGGTCATATACTCTCAGATAAGGTGCAATACTGTTATCCGCAGCGATCAGTGAATCCTCTGCACTTCTTTCAGCCAGAAGTATATTGGCGACCTGCGCTGCTTCCTCCGGAACCTTCTGATGATTGGACACCTTCACATAATTTCCGGCACTCCATACACTGGTGCCACTTACAGCCAGAATTCCCACACAGGCAATTACAAAAACTGCCTGCAGGCCCTTTTTTCCGATCCTGGACAGAAGGGAGGTCACCACCAGCGCCAGTGCAGGCACTACCGGAAAGAGCCAGATCACTCTCCAGTATACCAGACCTCCGATACATTTCTGGATTAAGGCAGCTGTCACAGGGCAAAAATATAAAAAGCACAGAAGACACTGAAAAGCGATCAGATAACCTGTATTTTTTCTCTTTCTCTCAAAAATCAGCAGATACAAAAATGCTGCTGCCCACAGATATGGGTACCAGCTGCTGCCCCAGTACTGCTCCCACCAGAAAATTATATAATGTACTACATTATCCATAGTGTCTGTTCTCCTTTATCCGCTGTTGCATACAGCAGTTCCTTTGTATTCACGGGATTTACCCTGCTCACAGGCATAAATATACACCGCCCAGAAGCAGGGATGGCATACAGCACAAAATCCCATAGAGAAATCTCCGAGGAGAACGGTTCTTCACCAATGCCAGCAGTACAAACAGGCCTGTCACAACAGGGGCCAGCATAATCCCCATAGAGGAAACATGGCAGGCTGCCAGATTGGCCAGCGCCAGAAGAAGCCACGGGTATTCCGGCTGGTCTTCCAGCATCAGAACAAACCCAAGATAGATAAGGAAGGGCAAAATCACTGCTGCCAGCACTGCTTTTCCCTGCCAGATACGCACCAGCAGAAAATTGCCTCCCGTATATACAGAAAATCCGGAAAACCAGATGATCACAGCACAAAAAAGCAGAAACACCCCCTGCTCTCTTCTTTTTTCCGCAAACCACAGTCTGCCAAACTGGTGATACACCAGATAGGCAGCCAGCAGAAATACCACAGGATAAATGGTGTGTGCAGTCACAGCCGGATGAAGACCTCCCGACAGCTGACTGATCACAGCCAGAAGCACCGGAAAGGGTGAGAGCACATATCTTCTGGGCAAAACTGCATATTCAGCCCCTGAATAGGGATTATATGCAAATATGGAATCTGTATGCACAGAGGTCGTGGCTGTTGCCACATAAAAGGCATCGTCAGCGTCCATATGGGCATAATATACGCATACACCAATCTGCACCAGTATCACTCCTGCTGCGATCCACATCCAGGGAGAAATTTCCGGAATGGATTTTCTCAGTCTTTTTCCATAAGGACCTGCACTGCCGGCAAACCCGTACAGGCCATAGGCTGCACAAAGCCCCATTACTAAAGCAAACAAAAGTGTCACCAGATGTAAGGATAATTTTCGGAAAATCCCCGGCAGGATAAGAAGCTGTGCCACTGCCAGCATAAGCAGAAGTCCTGCCAGAAAGCTTTCACCCAGCGTATAGTCTTTCTTTTTCTTTACAAATGGAATCCCGGCAGCTGTGGGTACAAAAATGAGCCAGAAGCCTGCCAGTACTCCCTTTACCATCATCTGCATGATTTATTTTAAGCCTTTCTTTTTCAGAATGCCCATGGCAATTTTCTCAGGCAGGATGGGAAGCTCCCTTACGCGCACTCCTGTAGCATTATAGACTGCTTCTGCAATAGCCGGGCATGGAGTATCGATTACCAGCTCTCCGATAGACTTGGCACCAAAAGGTCCTGTCTTTTCATAGCTGCATTCAAAGTCTACCCGGATATCCCCAATGTCCTCTCTGGTAGGGATCTTGTACTGCATGAAGGAGTTATTGCGGATTTTTCCCTTCTCTGTGTACTGTACATCCTCGCTTAAGGCCATTCCGATTCCCTGTACCAGACCTCCCTCAGTCTGCACGCGGGCAAGGTTTGGATTGATCGGTGTACCGCAGTCAACCACTGCCACATAATCCAGTAATTCTACACTTCCTGTCTCCGTATCCACTTCCACCTCTGCCATACCAACCATAAACGGCGGAGGAGAAAGAGGTGAGGAATGCTGTCTGACCACCTGGAGTTCTGTATTGTTAAAGCAGGTTCCCTTCAGTGCTATGGCTTCCAGAGAAACTCGTCTGCTCTCTTCCTCTGTGCAGTAAACAAAGGAACCGTCAAAATCTACCTCTGCCTTATCTGCTTCCAGCATCTCAGCGCCTACCTCACAGATTTTAGCCCGCAGATCCTGGCAGGCTTTGACTACTGCCATTCCTGTCGTGTAGGTAGTAGCAGAGGCGTAGGATCCGGAATCATAGGGTGAAATATCAGTATCCACGCTGAATACTACAATATTGTTCATAGGTGTTTCCAGACATTCTGCAGCGATCTGGGACAGAATCGTGTCACAACCGGTACCCATGTCTGAACAGCCCAGTGCCAAAGTATAAGAGCCATCCTCATTAAGCTTGATATCTGCACCGCCTACATCCAACGCTGCAATTGATGAGCCCTGCATTGCCATGGCCACACCTACTCCACGGACTTTGCCGTTGCCCATATCCCGGCATGGATATTTGGCATCCCAGTTCATCATTTCCTTTGCTCTGGCCATACAGCGGTCCATGGTACAGCTCTGAGCATAAGGAACATCATGATAGCCTGGCAGGGGTCCTCCCTCCAGAGGCATGTTCAGTTCCTTGATCTTTACAGGATCCATTCCCATTTTGTGTGCCAGTTCATTTACTGCAGACTCCACTGCATAAATTCCCTGTGTAGCCCCATATCCTCTGTAGGCACCTGCAGCCTGCATATTGGTATACACTACATCAAAGGAAAAACGATAGGCTGCTGTATGTCTGTACAGGGCAATGGACTTATGCCCACTTAAACCTACTGTAGTGGAGCTATGCTCACCGTAGGCACCGGTGTTGGACAGAGTATGCACATCAATGGCCTTAACAATACCATTCTCATCTGCTCCCACACGGACTGTGATTTCCATCTCATGGCGTGGAGAAGAACAGATCATGGATTCGTATCTGGAGAAAACGATCTTGGAAGGACGGCCTGTCTTCCAGGTTACAATAGCCGGATAAATATCACTGATGGAGGTCTGCTTTGCTCCAAAACCTCCTCCGATCCTGGGCTTGATCACACGCACCTTCGATGCCGGAATATCCAGTGCCCTGCCCACGATCCTGCGCACATGGAAGGGAATCTGAGTAGAAGAAAGAACTGTAAGTCTGCCAAAATGATCCATGTAGCAGGCTGTGCGGAAGGTCTCCATCATAGTCTGCTGGTTTGCTTTTGTATGATAGGTCTGTTCTACTGTATATTTACATTCCGCCAGCACTTCATCTACATTTCCCTCTTCCTCAACAGCCAAAGCACAGAGGTTTCGTTTATTGTCTCCTCCCAGAGGGATTTTCAGTTTCCAGTCATCCTCAGGATGAACCAGAATAGCATTATCCTTTGCCTGGTGAATATCCAGAACAGGAGTCTCTACTTTATATTTTACTTTAATTCTCTTTAATGCCAGGTCTACTGCGGCCTCTGTCTCACCTGCTACAATGGCAACAGCATCTCCCACAAAACGCACATGGCGGTCCAGGATCAGACGGTCATCCGGGCTCATCTCCGGAGCGGTCTGTCCTGCCAGGGTAAAACGCTTCTGAGGTACGTCCTGCCAGGTAAGGATGCAGGCAATTCCCGCTACCTTTGCAGCATTTTCTGTCTTTATCTCCTCCACCCAGGCATTTGCATGGGGGCTTCTTAATATCTTGATAATAAGGCAGTCCTTTGGTGCCAGGTCATCTGTATATACAGGTTTTCCGGTCACCAGAGCCATGGCATCTATTTTGGGGACTGGCTGATTTACATATTTCATTTTATGCTTCCTCCTGTGCTTTTTTATACTGAAGGAATTTCAGTATTCCTCTTGTCTGTGAAACAAATCCGGAACAGCGACACAGATTACCGGAAAGATATTCCTTGATCTGCTCCTCTGTGGGATCTGTAAGCTCCTTTAACATGGCAAAGGTGTTCATGATAAATCCCGGATTGCAGAAACCACACTGCTCTGCGCCTTCATTTGCAATAAAGGTTCCCAGCTCTTGGGCTTCCTTCTGCATTCCCTCCAGTGTTACAACCTTTTTGCCATCTGCCCGGGCAGCCAGTGTGGAACAGGAAAGAACCGGTTTCTCATCCATCAGTACTGTACACAATCCGCAGTTCGCTGTTTCACAGCCTCTCTTTACACTATAGCAGCCCTTTTCCCTGAGAAAATCCAGCAGAAGGGTATCCGGCTGGATTTCCTCCTGACGCTTTACTCCATTGAGCCAGAATTCAATTTTCATCACTTACACCTCCTACAGTCTCCCAGGCTCTTCTTGTGAGAACCTGCACAAGCAGACTACGATATTCCTGAGAAGCTCTCATGTTGCCGGAAACAGGCACGCTCTTTGCCGCATATTCAGCAAAGCCGTGGATGGACTGTATCTTTTCTTCTCTGTTCATTGTATCAAAGCCGGACAAAAGCCCCTGTGTATCCTCCACAACCATAGCTCTGGCAGGTCTTGCCCCGATGACTGTACGGGGACATCCGTTGATCAGAGATGCGGTACAGGTGAGCACAGGAAAATCTGTCTTCGTATTTCTCTGACTCAGATAGCAGACTGTAAGAGGAACCTTTTTTATAATCATATTTACCAGAATGTCATTGTCCTTTTTCATATTCACAAATTCAGTCAGCGGGATACGTCCTCCATGGAAAAGCTCCACATAGCTGTCCATGCCAAGAAACATGGTCAGTACATCGGAGAAACCAAATCTTCCGTAAATACTGCCGCCTACAGTGGCACAGTTACGGAACTGTACTCCCACAATATGACGCAGACTTTCCCTCATAGCTCCGCCAGTGTATGTATTCAGAGCCTCATTTGTCTCCAGGTCACGAAGAGAAGTCATACATCCGATCACAAATTCCTGATCATTCTCTGTAATCTGATCCAGCCTCAGCCCGGACAGGTCAATGGCAGTGGTCAGATTTCGGTTTCCCATTTTCATCCACACCATTCCTCCCAGGATTTTCGCCGTTTTTTTCTGGTTCAGCTCATAAGCTTCTTCCAGACTGTTTACCTTTACATAATTTTTAATTTTCAGCATGATAGAACCCTTTCTTTCATTATCTTCAGAAACAGATTACTATTTTGATTCTATCATAGATCAAAAGCAACTGTCTACTGTAAAAAATTCTCGATATATTCCTTCAGAAATTCATAAATCTGATTTTCTGTAGGCGGGCATCCATTCAGATTATGCTCAAACCTGCAGGTGCAGGCACCCACACCCAGTTTTCCTGTTTTGCCACGATATCCCTGGCCGATGCATATCTTGGTATCCAGTTTTTCAAAAAGACCGTCATTTTTCAACATTTCCAGAGCCGGGATCAGATAGCCATAGCAGGCACTGCAGGATTCCACTTCTTCCACTGCATCCTGTAATTCCACCACTTTTCTGGATTTAGGCAGAGTCTTTTTTGCAGTTTCTTCGCAGAAAATAATTTCCGCCTGTGCCAGATCTGCACTTCCTGCTCCCAGCTCCTCCGCCAGTTTTACATATGGCACATCACTTGTCTGATAATGCATAACCTGACATACATAGGCATCTATGAGAACCGGATCCATCCCTGCCCATATACGGTTCATCACTACCGGATTTCCTCCGTCCTCAAAATCAAGATCTCCGCAGATATTATCTACCACAATAAAATCCTGATGGATTCCCATGTTCAGATGAGCGATAGGTTTATGGAGGCCAAGGGCATGAAATCTCCTCTTTTCTGTATTGGGGATCAGACCCTTCATATTTTTTAGTGCACAGGTGATTTTTGTCTGGCAATGTCCTTTCAGAACAGGAACATTGATCAGGAAATCAATTTTCTCTACACTGCTGCAGATTTTCAGATCCATGCCGCCGCAGTCTCTGTCCACGCCTGTGTCCTTCTGCATATCCCAGAAAGGAACCTGATATTTTTCGGAAAGCTCCCTGTAACCACAAAGTTCATAGGCTTCTGTGGTTTTGTCTCCCACCCAGGAACCTTCCAGCATGGCAATTTTAGCGAATCCTTTTTCCTGAAGATATTCAATGATACCTGCCACTATCTCCGGATGAGTGGTAGCTCCCCAGGAAGCTTCTGTAGGTGAAACCAGGTTGGGCTTGATCCCGATCTGCAAATCCGGAGATAAGATCTGTTCTGCCAGATCACACTGCTCCAGAAGTTCTTTTGTCATTTCTTTGTATTCTGTTCCACTTTTAATATAGATTTCATTTTTTTTCATATGCACCTCTGTCAAAGCCTGTTTTCCAGGCTGTCAATTATTGTATTTTATTTCAGTATAACACAGGTTCTGATGCTTCACAATCAAGCGGATATTCGCAATCCGCTTCGCTACGTAGCTCTACACCGAATAACTGCTCCGCAGTTTAGTTAAAATTTGACAATATGAGTTTTTTGTGGTACGGTTGACAGGAAAATATTGACACTACCGTAACTGTTCAGCGACTTTAGAGAATGGCTGACTGATGAATGGTTACCGCACAGTTAGAATCGAGGAGAGGAATTTTATGAGAAAAAAATCAACTACAAGAACCAATGCCGCTAAAACAACTGCTGCAAAAACAACTGCTACTATCAAAGAAGCTACCACAAAAGCTACCGAGCTGGCAAAAGAAACTGTTGAAAAAGCTATCGATAAAGCTCCTGAAGTGATCGAAGAAGCAAAAGCTACAGTAAACAAAACAGTAAAGGAAGTTGCACAGAAAATGGAAACAAAGAAAATCGCAGAAACAACAATTGAGTTACCTGGCTGTGCAGTTACCATGACAGCTATTGAAGAAGCAGTGAAAAAAGATATGGATGCAAAGGAAATTTCCGGCAAGGAGATCAACGTATACATCAATGCAGATCAGAAAGCTGCATATTATACAGTTGACGGCGAAGGTGCTGACAACTACAGAATCGACCTTACCAGCCTGTAAAGAGATCTGTACAGTTTACAATTTTAACTGTCTGGAAAAGCCATATCTGTCTATTATCTGCAGATATGGTTTTTTTGCGCACAGATATTTACAGTTCTCATAATTATTCAGGAGAAGCAACATGAACGATACAAATATCAACCATAATAATTTTAACCGGCAGCTGCTGAAATTATCTATTCCAATTATTATCCAGAATCTGCTTAGCGCTGCAGTAAGTTCCTGCGATGTTGTCATGCTCAATTACGTGGGACAGTCTTCTATTTCCGCAGTGTCACTGGCTGCCAACTATTCCAATGTACTCTTTATGGTATATTACGGAGTGGGCACCGGGGCTTCCCTTCTGTGTGCCCAGTATTTTGGCAAAAAGGATCTGAAAGCCATACATATTATCGAGGGAATTGCCCTGCGTTTTTCCCTGGTAATTTCTCTGCTGGTGGCCCTGATTGCCTTTACCATGCCGGACAAAATGATGCAGATTTTCACCTCCGATCCTGAGCTTATCAGGATCGGAGCCTCCTATCTGCGGATCATGGGAATCACCTATCTGTGCTGGAGTATTACAGAAATATATCTGTCTATCCTGCGCAGCATCGGACGGGTAACTGTCTGTATGATCCTGAATCTCCTGGCCTTTGTATTGAATATCATCCTTAATGCAGTCTTTATCTTCGGGCTGTTTGGCGCACCCAAACTTGGGGCTGCAGGTGTTGCCATTGCCACTGCATCCTCAAGACTTGTGGAATTACTGGGATGCTTTATTATTTCCTTCTTCAGTAAAGATGTGCGGCTGAACCCCAGATTTATATTTGTCCGCAGCAAATCCCTTCTGAAGGATTTTATTCGCCTATCCCTGCCTGCGCTTGGCAATGATGTAAGCTGGGGTGTAGGCTTTGCCATGTATTCTGTAATCCTGGGTCATCTGGGTTCAGACGCTGTAGCTGCCAACTCACTGGTAACTGTAGTGCGCAATATCGGTTCCGTATTTTGTTATGGGATTGCCAGTGCAGGTACGATCATGCTTGGAAAAACAATGGGCGAAGGAAAGCTTGCTCAGTCAAAGGAATATGCTTCCCGCATGCTGAAGGCAACTGTGGTTGCAAGTATCTTCGGTGGTCTGGCTGTATTGGCTGCTTCTCCTTTGATCATGCGATTTGCCTCTCTGAATGATACTGCCATGCATTACCTGAAATATATGCTTCTTATCAACAGCTACTATATTACAGGCTCTGCAGTAAACACAGCTCTGATCGCCGGGATTTTCCGGGCAGGGGGAGATACAAAATTCGGCCTGATCTGCGATACCATTGATATGTGGCTGTATGGAGTGCCTCTGGGATTTCTGTCTGCCTTTGTCCTGAAGCTGCCTGTATTGTGGGTATATTTCCTGCTGTGCACAGACGAATTTGTGAAATGGCCCTGGGTGATCGGACACTACCGCAAGGGTGAATGGGCCAAAAACATTACCAGGGACGACATTTCCTGATAAGCTTCGATGATCCGCTTTATTCCAAAAACAAGTGTGGCAGACAATTTTTCATTGCCTGCCGCACCTGTTTTATAATCTGATATCACAGTATTTTCCATTATTCTACATTCTTCAGTGCCTCATCCATAGGCACTTTTTTTATTCTTTGAAACTCCAGCAGAGAGATCAGACCGTCAAATTTATTTCCGCTTACTGCGCTGGCCGGAATCTGAAGCATATACTGATATTTTCCCAGTTCCCCCTTCAGTTCTCTGGGCAGACGTTTGCGTAAAGGATTTTTCATTATATGCCTCCTTACCAGTCCAACTCTGCTGCCGGGATCTTATGTTCATTCATGTAATTTTTACGAATCATCCCATCGCGAAGCTTCACCACCCGGTCAGCCATATCCTTGATGGCATCGTTGTGTGTTACCATGACGATGGTGTTGCCGTATTTCTGATTTACCGTCTCGATCAGCTTCAGGATTTCCTTGGAGGTATTATAATCCAGGGCTCCTGTAGGCTCATCGCAGAGAAGAATGTCCGGATTCTTCACAATCGCTCTGCCGATAGCAGTCCTCTGCTGCTGACCGCCGGAAAGCTGATTGGGAAGCTTTCTCTGGTGCTCATAGATTCCCAGCGTATGGAGCAATTCATCTACATCCAGAGGCTTATCACTGAGATAGGCTCCCACTTCTATATTTTCCCGCACTGTAAGATTGGGAATCAGATTATACATCTGAAAAATATATCCCAGATGCTTACGTCTGTACAAAGACAGTTTCTTCTCTGACATATCTGCCAGACGGCCCCAGAAGCACACAAAACTCTCCTCTCTCAATGTCAAGATCCAGTCCCTTCAGCACATCCACCCGGCTGTCCCCTGCACCAAAAGACTTCTTAATCCCCTGTATCTGCAGAAACATTTTTCATTCCTCCCTCATATCACTTGCTGTGGAGCAAATTTTTTTAATATAACACTGCTGTTTTACAGTATTGTTATACAGCGTTAACTTCAGGTTAGTATAAACTTACTTCATTGGTATGTCTTGTCCTGTTTATAATTTTGATTATCAAAATATATTGACTTTTCTTTTTTACCTTGTTATATTTTTCTGAAGTAACTGCTGTCCGGCAGTCTGCAAAACAGCAGGCTGCCCCCAAGAAAGGAATTATCCATGAACACTCTCAGAAAAATATATTGCAGGGCTTTTCAGAAAGCTTTTCACATTGCAATTCCCTTTTTACCTTACAGAAAACCTAAAATCGCAGGAAGCGTCAAAGAACTCCCTGAAATCATCATGCGCCACAAATGCACTCATGTATTGATCATTACAGATGGCGGTATCATGAAACTTGGACTTACCAGAAGACTGGAAAAAGCTTTAAAAGAGGCTGGCATTCCCTATACTATTTATGATAAAACAGTTGCCAACCCTACTACTGTCAATGTCCGCGAAGCCCTGGAGCTTTACCATAGGGAAGGCTGTGATGCCATCATCGGTTTCGGCGGCGGTTCCAGCATGGACTGTGCCAAGGCAGTCGGTGCCTGTACGGTCAAACCTAATCAGTCTCTGGCTCAGATGAAGGGAATCCTGAAGGTACATAAGAAGCTTCCTCTTCTCATGGCAGTTCCAACCACTGCCGGAACAGGAAGTGAGACTACGCTCGCCGCTGTGATCACAGATGCAGACACCAGATATAAATACGCAATCAACGATTTCCCGCTGATTCCCCGCTATGCTGTGTTGGATCCTAAGGTTACCTTAAGCCTGCCCCCATTTATCACCGCAACTACAGGTATGGATGCCCTGACTCACGCAGTGGAGGCATACATCGGCAATTCCACCACCATTGATACACGCAGGGATGCATTAAAAGCGGTAAAACTGATTTTTGAAAATATAGACATTGCCTATGAGCATGGCGATAATATTCAGGCAAGACGAAATATGCTCCACGCCTCCTTCTATGCAGGCTGTGCTTTTACCAAATCCTATGTAGGATATGTTCATGCAGTGGCTCATTCCCTGGGCGGACAGTACAACGTTCCCCATGGACTTGCCAATGCCATTCTGCTGCCGCTGGTGCTTAGGGAATATGGCTCCTGCATTGACAAAAAGCTCCATAAACTTGCCATTGCAGCAGGACTTGCAGATAAAAATACACCGGACCATGAAGCAGCAGAGCTTTTTATCCAGGCAATTGAAGAAATGAAAGAGCGATTTGGAATCGTAAATATTGTAAATGAAATTCAGGAAACAGATATCCCCAAGCTTGCCCATTATGCAGATAAAGAGGCCAATCCTCTGTATCCTGTGCCGAAGCTTATGGATGCCTCTGAACTGGAGAAATTTTATTACATGCTGATGTCTCTGACTTCTAAAAAAGGAGATTGTGTATTATGACAGAAACAGAAATTAAAGAAATCGTTCAGAAACAGCGCAGCTATTTTTACACAGGTGCCACCCTACCGGTAGAAAAAAGGCTGGATGCCTTAAAAAACTTAAAGACCTGTATTCAGAAATATGAACCACTGATCAATGAAGCACTGAAACGTGATCTTGGAAAAAGTAACTTTGAATCCTATATGTGCGAAGTGGGACTTGTGCTCTCAGAACTCAGCTATATGATCCGCCATACACCTTCCTATGCAAAAGAAAAAGCAGTACTGACACCCCTTGCCCAGTTCGCTTCCAGAAGCTATAAGAAGCCATCTCCTTATGGTGTAGTCCTGGTTATGAGCCCATGGAATTATCCCTTCCTGCTCACTATTGATCCGCTGATCGATGCGATTGCAGCCGGAAATACAGTTGTGCTGAAGCCAAGTGCCTACTCTCCTCACACCAGCCGGGTGATTGAAACCATTATCACCGAATGTTTTGATCCCCAGTATGTGGCTGTGGTAAACGGCGGACGTGCGGAAAATAACACTCTTCTCAATGAACATTTTGACTATATTTTCTTTACAGGAAGCCAGCATGTTGGCAGGGAAGTAATGGCAAAAGCATCTGTACATCTGACTCCGGTTACCCTGGAGCTGGGCGGAAAAAGCCCCTGCATTGTGGAGAAAAGTGCCAACCTGAAACTCGCGGCCAGAAGAATTGTATTTGGAAAATATCTTAACTGTGGTCAGACCTGTGTAGCACCTGATTATATTTACTGCCACAGAGAAATCAAGGATGAACTGATCCGCCAGATTCAGAAACAGATCAGAAAACAGTTTGGTTCCGCACCTCTGAATAATAAAAATTATGGAAAGATTATTAATGAAAAGCACTTTACTCGTATCTGCACTCTAATCGATCCCGACAAGGTAGTCTGCGGCGGTGACAGCAATCCGGAAACTCTTCAGATTGCTCCTACTGTTATGGACAATGTAACCTTCGAGGATGCAGTAATGCAGGAGGAAATCTTCGGTCCTGTGCTTCCTGTGCTGACCTATGATTCCCTGGATGAGGCCATCGAAAAGGTCAACTCCATGGCACATCCTCTGGCATTATATATCTTCACCTCCGACAAAGAAGCTGCGGAAAAAGTTACTTCCCAATGCGGATTCGGAGGCGGATGCATCAATGATACCATCATCCATCTGGCAACCAGTGAGATGGGATTTGGCGGCTTTGGCGAAAGCGGAATGGGTTCCTACCATGGCAAAGACGGTTTTCATACTTTCTCCCACTATAAGAGTATTGTAGACAAAAAAACATGGCTGGATCTGCCAATGAGATATCAGCCATATAAAAAAATTTATGAAAAATTATTGAGAAAGTTCCTGAAATAAGGAACTTTCTCTATGTCAGCACTTCACTGCCCAACGCATTTTTGTAGATCTGGCCCTTCCATTCTGAGCACATTCCCGGGCGGATGGACGAACCACATCTTTTGCATAATCTGAGTAAATTCCCTCTCTGTATCCTTCCTTCAGAGCTTTCTTTACCAGCTTGTCCTCTCCGGAATGGAAGGTAAGGATTGCCACTCGTCCGCCTGGTTTCAAAGCATCCGGAAGCTTCTCCATAAATTCATAAAGAACTTCAAACTCATGGTTTACATCAATACGCAGTGCCTGAAAAACTCTCTGACAGGTCTTTTTAACTGTATCCTTTTTCTCCTTTTCCGGAAGAAAATCCAGAGTTTTCTCAATTATCTGGCGAAGCTTTGTGGTTGTGTCTATACGTTTTCCCTTGCGAACCTCATCTGTAATAGCCTTAGCAATCTCTTCGCAATAAGGTTCATCGGAATTCTCATAAAGCATCCCTGCCAGCTCATCTCTGGTGATAGTATCCAGACGCTGGGCAGCACTGATTCCGCTCTCCTGATTCAGTCTCAGATCCAGCGGCCCATCCACTTTAAAAGAAAAACCTCTTTTGGGATTATCAATCTGCATAGAAGAAACACCCAGGTCAGCCAGAATAAAATCAAAACCTCCTACCTCTCTGGCAATTTCATCAATTGTGCAGAAATTCTGAAGGCGCACAGTAAGCAGATCCTCACCAAAGCCCAGCTCTGCCAGACGTTTTTTTGTTTTGGCAGATTCCTCAGGATCCACATCTGTAGCATAAATGTGGCCTTTGCCCTCCAGACACTGGAGCATGGCTTTAGTATGGCCGCCATACCCTAAGGTTGCATCAAAGCCGATTTCCCCCGGTTGGATTTTCAGGAAATCAAGAATTTCCTGTACCATAATGGAGATATGCATTCCTGCCGGAGTATTTC
Source organism: Blautia sp. HCP3S3_C12 (assembly GCF_052064155.1). NCBI lineage: Bacteria > Bacillati > Bacillota > Clostridia > Lachnospirales > Lachnospiraceae > Blautia > Blautia sp. HCP3S3_C12. The sequence continues at coordinate 28,218 of NZ_JBQHWC010000004.1, forward strand.
CCTTCTGGATCACATGTTCAATGGTATCTTTATATTTCTCAGGCTGAAGCTCCTTATACTTTTCCTCAAATTTTCTGGGATATTTTCCTTTGTAGCGAACGCGCCTCTTGTGTGGGGTCTGTGATTGATTTTCCATAATTTTCCTTTCAACGTACTCTCTTTTATTTTGTATTTCTTTGCAAATATTCAGCAGTCTGTACTTTTAGGGCTACTCTCCGAATTTACTGACCAGCTGATTTCTGATCTCCTGCATCCGTTCATCCAGCTGGGCACTTTGGGTAGCGCAGGCAAGAAGCTCTTCCTGCAGCTGCTGTGCCTGATCCTCGGGGATATCTTTTTTGTAACGCAGCTTATGCTCCAGACTCGCCCAGAAATCCATGGCAATCGTGCGGAACTGTACCTCCACATTTACCATCTTTTTATTTTTCTGCAGAAAGATCGGTACCTGTACGATCAGATGAAGACTGCGGTAGCCACTTGGTTTAGGATTTTTTATATAATCTTTCTTCTCGATCAGTACAATATCATCCTGCTTCAGGAAACTGTCTGCCAGCTCATAGATATCCTCCGGGAAAGAACAGATCACCCGGACACCTGCAATGTCTTTAATATTTTCTTCTATGGAAGCCAGAGACATGGGGATATTTTTTCTCCTGATCTTACGCACCAGACTGTCATAGGATTTGATCCTTGTTTTAATGCCTTCAATAGGATTTTTATCGTATTCCAGAGAATATTCCTGGTTCAATACCTTGAATTTTGTCTCAATCTCCATAATCGCACACTGATAATAAGACATGAGCAGATCAAAGGGTTTTTTATTCTTTTGAATTAATTCCAAAAACTCATCCGACAGCAGATTTTTTCTGATCAGTTCATCTCTCCTGGCTTCCATCCGGCTCTTTCCCTCTGTCATTAACTCTTCAAAATTCTTCAAATGATTGTCCTCTCTTACAATTAAGTATTTCCATATATTTTAACATCTTATTTTCTCTCTGACATCATAGGTATCAGTATACCATATTTTTGTCCCAATGTCACTGTTCACAGCCAATCTCCGGATTTCATTCAAAAAACAGCAGTATCATCGGCTAAATGCCAGATCATCCTGCTGTTCTTATAATTTTTAATCTATCTGTCTGATAGTCTTGTTACACATATATATAATCGTTCAGAACCGGCTGCAGACCTCCCTGTTCCATATCCTGGTACATAGAAGCAAAGGACCGGGAATCATTGATCTCGAACTGTTCATCCCCTGCATCTGCATCTTCCTTACCCTCATATTTTTCTTCATGATCGCCAATGCCGGTAGATACCCCTGCTGATACTTTCGTAGCACAGATTTTTGTAATGCCATTTCGAAAAACAGCACTTTCCCGGCTGGACACGGTAATTCCTGCAAACGGAAGAAACAGCCTGTAGGCACATAATACCTGGCAAAGCTCTTTCTCTCCCACATCTCTGGGATTGATCTTATCATTATTTACAATAGGACGCAGACGGGGACAGCTTAAAGAAAGCTCTGCATGAGGATATTTTCGGTTGATGTAATATACATGGAGAGCAGTTGCCAGTGCATCCTTCCGGAAATCATCCAGTCCCAGAAGAGCAGAAAAGCCTGCACCTCTCATTCCGCCCATCAATGCACGTTCCTGGGAATCAAACCGATATGGCCATACACGCTTGTGCCCCATCAGATGCAGTGTTTCGTATTTATCCGTATTATAGGTTTCCTGAAAAACAGTTACATAATCCACACCACATTCATGGAGATATCTGTATTCCTCTACATTGACCGGATAAATTTCGATCCCTATATTTTTGAAATATTTCCGTGCGATCTTAACCGCCTCTCCAATATAAGAAACATCTGAATATGCCCTGCTCTCACCGGTAAGGATAAGTATTTCTTCCATTCCTGTCTCTGCAATGACCTGCATCTCATGTTCAATTTCTTCATAGGTCAGTTTTTTTCTGCGTATATTGTTGTAGCAGTTGAAGCCGCAATAAATACAGTAATTCTGACAGTAATTGGCAATATAAATAGGAGTAAAAATGTAAACTGTATTTCCAAAATGATTCTTTGTCAGTTCCTCTGCCTTTCTTGCCATCTGTTCCAGATAGGGTGCAGCCGCCGGAGATAACAATGCCTTAAAATCCTCTATGGTGCATGTTTCATGAGAAAGAGCCCTCTCAACATCATTGGCTGTATACAGATTATAATCATACTCATCCATAGCCTTCAGCACCTTGTCTTTGATATCCGATTCTATTACCTGCATTCCGTCCATATATTTCATATGGTCTGTACGGAAGGACGGATCCTGTTCCAGACGGTGCTTTCTTTCCAGGGCTGCAGGCGGAAGCTTGTCACTGTCTACAAAATATACCTGATTTTCTTCGTTCATGACTTTCTTCCCTCCTATCGCAAAAAGCCCGTCAGCGGATCTGACGCACTTCCGCCTCTCGCAAGCACTCTTCCCATTCCTGTAAGATATGCTTTTCTTCCTGCCTGAATTGCAAGCTTAAAGGCTTCCGCCATATCCGGTATATTTCCTGCAGTGGCAATGGCTGTATTGGCCATGATCGCAGCAGCTCCCATTTCCATTGCTTCACATGCCTGGGAAGGCTTTCCGATTCCTGCATCCACGATGATCGGCAGATCAATTTCATCGATCAGGATCTGGATCATTGCTTTTGTTGCCAGTCCCTTATTGCTTCCAATAGGAGAAGCAAGAGGCATTACAGCAGCTGCCCCTGCATTCTGCAGATCTCTCGCCACATTCAGGTCCGGATTCATATACGGCAGCACTACAAAGCCTTCCTTTGCCAGAATTTCTGTTGCCTTTATGGTTTCCTGGTTATCCGGAAACAGATATTTTGCATCACGCATGATCTCTATTTTAACAAAGTCACCACATCCCATTGCTCTGCTCAGTCGCGCGATCCTGACAGCCTCCTCTGCATTTCTGGCACCTGAGGTGTTAGGAAGCAGTGTAACTCCCTTGGGGATATAGTCCAGTATATTTTCACTTTCACTTGTATTTGCACGGCGCAGCGCAAGAGTGATAATCTCTGCCCCACCCTGTTCTACAGCAGCTTTGATCAGATTCAGATTATATTTTCCTGAGCCCAGAATAAAACGGCTCTTAAATTCTTTCCCACCTAATATCAGTTTATCTTCCATTTTGTTCTCCTCGTTATTTAGTCATTGTTATTTTTTGTCCTTTTCAGCCTCCGCCTACAAATCTCAGCACTTCAATGGAATCCTCTTCCTGAATTGTCACATTTCCAAGTTCATCCCTGGGAACAATCTCCAGATTTCGTTCCACGACTACCTTATCCGGCTCAAATCCTGAAGTTTTTAGATATTCCAGAAGATTTCTTCCGGCAATCGCTTTCTCTTCTCCGTTGATCCTTACCAATGTGCAAGTCTCCTTTCTTTGGTCTGACACCTTCTTCCCGACAGCCTCCCTCTTTATCTGTGCAGCTGCTGTCCGGAATATTTATAATAAACGTCAAAAAAGCGCCGGACGATACAATCCCAGTATCATCCGGCGCCTGAAATATTCTGCGAAAAGTGGTGCCCCCAGTTCACAAAGAATAGGGTATCATATTTTTAGTTGGTTGTAAAGAATAACTTTGAGGGTTGATTTGCAGACAAATCTACTGACAAATTTACGCAGCAAGAGCATTAGCATTAACCTGCTCTATGGTTTTTCTGATTCCCAGCCATACATTTAAATCCGTAAATATGTCCACAATACTGCCCTGGTCCGTAAAAGGTGATTCCTGAAGAACCGAGAGATCCTTCAGCATCCCATTATGTACAATATATTCCACAATCTGATTCACAAAATAAATCTGTCTGCTGTCCAGGCAGGTATCATCCAGATATTGTGCAAAGGCAGCCTTAGCAGCATTCATGTCAAGTCCTACAATCTCACGCACAAATTCTCCAAGTGGTTTTTTTCCGTATTCTGCCTCATAATCCTGCTTAGTTCCCACTTCGCTCCACAGAATTTTTTCCAGTGTTCTTACGTCATTACTGTCTAAAGGAATATTGGTTTTTAGCTTCGCTATCACTGCATTGTCCAGATATCCTCCGTGAAGGATTTTATCTATCAGTTCTGCCTGCATCATAATTTCCGGAATATTAGAAATTCCTGCCAGTGCAGAAACCTTCTTCAGCAGGTCCTTTCGACCACGTCCATATTTCTTTTCTGCCAGATACGCCAGTTCAATTCCATACAGAAGAGCATCAAAACGCAAAGCTTTCGCATCATCATTTTCAGGTCTGATCAATGGAGATAATTCGTCCCGCACTGCCAGAGTGTCCTCATAAGTAAGAACCTTATAATTTTCTTCAACAGCATAAATATCCACATATTTTAAGTGCTGACGCACCGCAAAATTTTCTCGGTTTAACTCCTGCACCTTTCCAGCCATATGCTCTACCAGAGATTTACGATAGGTAATCAATCGTTCTGTCTGATAAGCGGCTCCCTGCAATTTATAGGCAATCTCAAATTCCAGTTGAAAAATTGCTCCCTGAAGCGCGATCATATTTGCAGTGGCACGTCCCTTATTCATACGGAAGAACTCAAAATTTCCACAGAAATCAAAAATATAGAATTTCTGCTTATCCTCTCCATCCAACAGAGCCGGGCACAAACGGGTACCTCGCCCAATCATCTGCCAGAATTTTGCTTTACTCATAACCTTTTTAAAAAATACCAGATTCAAAACTTCCGGCACATCAATTCCCGTGTCCAGCATATCTACAGAGATTGCTATCTGAGGAAGCTTCTTCGGATCCGAAAACTCATCAATCGCACTCTGTGCATACTTCAGGCGATTATCAATCACCATGGCATATCCTGTCAAATGTGGATATTCTTTTCCGAACACCTCATATACTTTCTCTGCATGACGGTGATTTTTCGCAAAAATAATGGTCTTTCCAATCTTGTTTCCATAATCTATCTTTAATCCGTTCGTCATCAGGATATGTAAAACCTTCTTTATGGTGTCCTCATTAAAAAGCCATTCATTTAATGCTGCCGAGCCAATACTGTCCGGCATTTCACCGTTTTCATCCTCAAAGGTATCCTCATAGGCTTCCTTATCTTCCGGAGATAATTCATCATATACAATTCCATGCTCTATAAATTTCAGTGTAGTCTCCACAGACATAAAGTCAACCAGATAACCATCCTTTACTGCCTGCGCAAGCTCATAGCCATAAGTAGGGACACCGTTCTCCAGTTCAAAGATTTCATAGGTATTTTTATCAATTTCATCTTTTGGAGTAGCTGTCAGCCCAATCAGCGGAGCGTCAAAATAATTAAAAATATCCCTGTATTTATTGTAAATGGAACGATGTGCTTCATCACAGATCACCAGATCAAAATGTCCGCAGGTAAACAATTTTCCCTCTTTGTCCTGAATCGTATCTATACAGTTTATCATGGTCTGATAAGTAGAAAAAACACAATGAGCTGCATAGTTATCTTTCTCTTCGCACAAATTTGTAACAGATAAATCCGGCAGCAAATTGACAAAGCTTCGCTTAGCCTGTGTTACCAGTGAATTACGATCTGCCAGGAAAAGAATATTTTTTACCCATCCCTGCTCTGACAATACCTTACAAAGTGCAATAACTGTACGTGTCTTTCCCGAACCTGTAGCCATAACAAGGAGAGCTTTTCTGCGATTTCTGGTGTCAAAACTGTCACAGACAGCCTTAATCGCAGCCTCCTGATAATATCGTCCTGCTATATTTTTGTCTATGGAAATCTGTCCCAGACCTGAGCGCATCTGTCTGAGATTAAACAATTTTTCCAGATCCCGTTTGGAATAAATTGCTGCAATTTTTCTCTCCGGATACTGGTTATCACAGATACGAACATCAAAACCATTGGTAAGAAATACCACCGGTCTTATGCCTTGTTTCTGCTCAATCAGATCAGCATAAAGCTTCGCCTGCTGCCTGCCCTTTGCCACATCTGCACAGGTTCTCTTGGCTTCTATTACAGCCAGGATCTTACCATCATCACCAAGGAGAACATAATCTGCATATCCGACCTGTGACTTATTTGGCATACCCGGAATCCTGTATTCATTTATCCAGTTCTGTCCCTCAGTCCATCCTGCATCCTGCAGCATAGAATCAATGTAGATCTTTCGGGTTTCATATTCTGAAATATCCAGTGGTTTAGTCACGTATGTCTGCTGCTGTTCTTCACGACGGGCAGTCAGTTCTTCCCTCAGAGCCGCATTTTCCTTTAACAATTGTTCCAGTTTCAGATCAGTTTCTGACTGACCAGCCTGATCGCCGACCGGCTGACTAACTGACTGATCCGCTGTATGAGCAGAGTTTTCCTGCAGTAATGTAAAATCATAATTGCTGACAGTGTAATGATCTGCGTAACAATAAGCAACAAAATCCAGAAAAATATATAGATTTTGCAGACACAATTCTGCCTGTTCTTTCTTTACTTTCTGACCGGTATGGGCTGCAAAATTACCTGTTTTGCGTATAAATTCCATACGTTTCAAAAGATCTGCATCAATAATATCCCTGAATTCATCTGTACTCATCAGACTAACCAGTCTGTCATCCCATGGCATGACAAGGGCACTGTCCACAGAATATATCCATTTGACAGCAAATTCCATTGCCCGTCTGCAGTTAAGCACAGATGCTGCATAATCAAACTGAAAAATCCTTTCCGCAGAGATTGCTACATCTGCAAAATCTTTAAACTTTGGTTCATTTTTCAGGAAATCAAAATTAGTCATACTGACACCTCCCGAATCTTATGTGTTTTCACCCTGGGATGCAGGGGAATTGTAGGGTTGAAATTTTATACAATTTAGATTTGTTGACTTGGTGGACAAAATCTGCAAATTCATTCTGTAAATCAAGTGGAGGCTGATATATGTTAAAATCTAATACATCTTTCTGATTAATGCTTGCTTGGTTTACAGATTTTTTTGCATGATTAACAATCTGATCATATATAAACTGACTAATCATCTATTTTTTCGCTGATAAAAGAACTATAAACCTTGATTAGCGCATCAACTATCTCAATTTTCTCGCTGGCAGCTACTTGTTTTATCAAGCGTTTATATACTTTTCCAATATCCCAATGAGAAGGAATTGAATATTTGCATTCCTTTACATTATCGAACGTCCCTATTGGTATGTGTGCCTCTGCAATAAAATCTTCACTGACCTGATCAATATTATCACAATGATACACATCTGCCAGATCATAGATTTTCTCCAGACGTTTTAATGCATTTTTCGTACAAAATGCATTATCCCATAAAATATTTACATTGCTGATAATATTCCTCAGCTTCTTTCTGCATTAATGAGACAAGCTTGTCTACTTTCTGCTCTTCTCTGTATTGTTTAAGTCCATCAATATATTGACTTCGATTCTCATCCAATACAATGAATGGAAGAATATCCGGGTTCTTTAGACTTTCCCGAAACATGATCATCCTTCCGGTTCTTCCATTTCCATCCTGAAAAGGATGAATCGCCTCATATCTGGCGTGAAATTCTGCAAGAGTTTCCATATTTTTATTCTGTTCCCTGTACCACTTTAGTAATTGGTTCATTTCCATCTCAACATCCTGTGGCAACGTTGTTCGATACATCCCTACCATATTTGGACGCTTTTTATAATCACCAATTGCATATCCATTCGCTCTGTCTTCGAATACTCCGGTCTTTAATTCATAATGCAGATGTTTGATTAGTTCCGGTGTCAACTCTTCATCAAGGGTATCAAGCATGTAATTGAACATAAGAAAATGGCCATTCATTTCTTCAACATCTTTGGCTCTGTAATAGTCATCACTTTGAGGTAATGTTCCATTGTCAAAGAGAGAGGCTGTCTGTTCCGAAGTAAGTGTGCTTCCTTCAATTTTATTGGAATTATATGCCATGGCACGCTGTGTGTAAGCATATACACCAGATCTGTCAAAGCGTTTCCGTTCAATTATAAATCTCTCAACCAACCATTGTTTGTAATCCTTCACAAATCTTCCCTCCTACCCGAAATATTCCTGCATTAACGAATCAAATAGCATCTGGGTTTTGTTCAATGCTTTTTGAATTGCAACTTTAGATTTGTTGACCTGTTCTACAAGTGCATAATATCTATCTTGTACTTCTATCGGTGGCTTAATAATCTCAAAACTAGATACTATCGGAACATTAAGATTTGGCATTGTTTGTCCCACAGCCATATCTTCTATTGTTTTCTTAAATGATGGGAACGATATTGTTTTTTGAATGTAATCTGCAGTAACGTCTCCTTTAGTCCTTATAAGAATGCTTCCAGTTCCACACAAAAAACCTTCTTCTGAAACAACAGCACACCTGCCCATCTCACCTCTTCTTCCCATTACTACATCTCCTGTTTTTAACTGATACGCCGACAATTCTTTATATTTTTCATCCGAAATTGTCAGTTTATTATCTGGAGAAATCCTACCATCGACAATATGAGATGGATTAAGTAGCGGATGTCCGCCTACTATATAATCTTCCTTATGTAACAACGAACCAAAAGGACCTATTTTTATATCTGCTAAATCAGAAAGTGCAACTTTATCGTACCCATACGGATTAGAAACCGGATCACCAAACATCTCGACAAATCGGGCTTTAACAAGATCATCCAATAACTGTAATTCCTGTTTCCTTAATTTTATTACTTTCTCTGTTTTTTTCAATTTATTAACTATATCCCTTTGTTCTTCACGAGAACAAAGCATGATATAGATTTTGTCCATTCCCTGTCTTGTGATTTGTGGCTGCGCAGAGCCACTAATAACATTTTTAAAATCATAATGTTTAAGACAATAATATAAGTATTCTATTTCAATATCATTTTTTAAATCATCCAAACACATTGCATTTCCTGTAACATATGCTTTTGGAACCGTAATATTTATTGAACCACACGTTGCCCCTCTACACGTAACAGTTACAACCGGATTCTCGTGATTATACTCATTATAATAACCAATTATTCCATTTGCCCCATAAACCGGATATCCCTCATTCAGCAAATCGCTCGTTGGAATAGTTTTCCATTGCTTGGGGCTACATATATCTGATAATTTTACTTTTTCCATCCACATCATCCCAACAAACCTCAATTTAACCCTAACAGTTCTTCCAACGCCTGCATTTCTTCTCCAATTTTCATCTCAATTTCATGCAGTTCTGTCATGATTTCCTGTGTTGATGGGTATTCTACTGGTACATATTCGATTTCTTTGTATTTGTTAATGCTCAGGTCATAGCCATTTTCTGCAATTTCTTCTTTTAGCACAAAGAAACTCTGATCTGTGCGTTTACGGTCAGTCTCTTTATCCAGGTTTCTGAAACGCTCTATGATATCCGGAATGTCATTTTCCTTCGTTTCTGTTCTCTTATCATCAAGGCTAAAACCATCCGCTTTCATATCATAAAACCAGACTTTATCAGTTCCACCATGTCCGGTTTTAGTAAAAATCAAAATAGCTGTAGATACTCCTGCATATGGTTTAAACACGCCGGAGGGCATGGAAATCACTGCTTCCAGACGGTTTTCTTCTACCAGGGCTTTTCTTATGGCTTTATGGGCAGTTGAGGACCCAAACAGCACTCCGTCCGGTACAATACATGCACATCTCCCACCAATTTTCAGCATACGGATAAACAGTGCAAGAAACAGTAATTCTGTTTTCTTTGTTTTACATACTTTCAATAAATCTGTACTTACAATATCGTAATCCAGACTTCCCTTAAATGGCGGATTAGCCAGAATCAGGCTGTATTTTTCCTTATCTGTATTTTGATCAGACAGGCTGTCTCTGTACTCAATATATGGATTTTCCACACCATGGGTCATCATGTTCATTGCACCGATTCGAAGCATGGTTCTGTCCATATCATAACCATGGAACATGTGATTCATATAATGTTCCTTGTTTTGTCTGTTAAAAAGAACCTCCTGCTTTTTTTTATCTCGCAAATATTCACTTGCAGCAACCAGAAAACCAGACGTACCGCACGCCGGATCACAGATGATTTCATCTGCCTTAGGGTCCATCATTTCCACCATCATTCGGATAATGTGCCTCGGTGTACGGAACTGACCATTTACGCCTGCCGTAGCAAGTTTTGAAAGCAGATATTCATATACATCGCCTCGGGTGTCTGCCGACTTAATTTGTTCCATCTGCTCATAAATGGCATCCATAGTCGTCACAATCTTATCCAGCATCAAAGGAGTCGGTACTTTAAAAATGGCATCTCCCATATATTTGGAATAGGCACTTTCCTTATCTCCATGGAGATTTTTTATAAATGGAAATACCCACTCTTGCATAGTGCTATACATTTTTGCAGCAGGAAAATCATGAAAAGTACTCCATTTTAACTGGCTTCCATCAATTTTCCGGTCTCCGATCTGTATTTCTCCGGCAAATATACTCTTATGTGGCAGACCAAGCATTGCCGCCTCTTTTGCATGGACATTGTCTGCATCATCCAGATCGCGGATAAACATCAGATAGGTCATCTGCTCAACTACATCCAACGGATTAGTCAGTCCTCCTGTCCAGAATATTTCCCATAAATTATCTATTTTACTTTTTAATTCTCCGGTAACCATATCATTCGTTCTCCCTGTTCCAGACATAAGAAGTATATCTTCCCCCGCCTATTTTTATTATCTGATTGTTCTTTAGTAATTCGTTCAGCGTTCGCTGTATGGTTGTCTGACTGATTTCCGGACATTGAGCTGCAATTTCCGCTTTTGTAATCCTGCCATAGGAGTTTCTGATAATTTCTCCAATACGATCAGATTTTGAAATTGTTTTGTCCGTAAGAATCTCCACCCTGTCCGCAAATTCCCGGTAGGCAGCAACTATAATCCCTAACATATATTTCACAAAGGGAGCATAATCATTTCTGCCTTCATGCCACTCCCATGAGCTTTCCTGCAAAGCTTCATAATAATTCTCTTTTGTGTCTGATATCAGTCTTTCAATACTAATATACTGACCAACATAATATTCCGACTTATACAAAATCAATAAAGTCAGGAGACGGCTCATTCTTCCGTTTCCACCATTAAATGGATGAATGCAAAGAAAATCCAATATAAACATCGGAAGCAACAGCAGTATATCCATAAACTGCTTATTGACAGCATCCTTAAATGCATTGCATAAATCATTGACTGTTTCTGCTGTTTCCCATGCCGGAACCGGCTGAAATCTCACTCTTTTCGTTCCATCCGGAAGTTCTTCTGCGATCACATTATCCACAGACTTAAAATTCCCACCGTATCCATTGCCACTAAATTTATACAAATCTCTGTGCAGCTGCAGAATCATATTTGAACTAACAGGAATATATTCATAGTTTTCATGAATCGTTGCCAGAACATCCCTGTATCCGGCAATTTCTTTTTCACTCCTTGTCTTTGGCAATGTTTTCTCACGGACAATTTTCTTCAGCCGATCATCCGTTGTTATAATTCCCTCGATTCTGTTAGACGCTTCCGTACTTTGTATTCTGGCAATCTCCAGCAGTTCTGACAGTAATTCCTTTTGTATATTATCTGCGGAATACCGGCCTCTGTATTCATGTATCTGAGCAATATATGATACAATATCAGGAGTAAGCAATTTGCTGTATTCTTTCTCAAAATCAAAACTTCTCATCAATTATCCTCTCCGCATGTAATATCATTGTCTTGCTCCCATTTTATCATTAATTTAGTCATCACGCAATTTAATTTAGTCATTCATACACAAAATGACTAAATTAAATTGCGTATGGTCTAATTAAGATTTATCTATCGCATTCCTCATAAATAAGCACCTTGTTCAGATTATTGCCCTATTATCCTGTTCAAAAATCCTTCGTCCGGATACTCCGGAATTTCGAAGAATACATCTATTTTCCCAGGTTCTGCGGAACGGTCTTCAAAGGCCGGGAAAATAAAGCCGCATTTTGGAGTTCCGGCATTGTAATCTTTATCTACCGGAGCCACCACACAGATCAGAAAACTGTATATTTCTTCTGACTCCCACTGTTCGCTGTGGTCTGAGCCTTTCTTGGGGATATCATATATTCCATGATAAATATAAATTCCAAACTCCTGTCCCTGCAGACGGTTTATTTTATCCGAAGAATCTTTTGTATCACAGATTCCCTCTGCAAGCTGTTCACAGAGAGTCTGAACCAGAAGATCATCTTTTAATCCGTATTGCGATAATGCCATCAGAAGTTTATGAACGCTGTCATATGCCATATCCCCTTCAGGGAATTTATAACATTTTAACTGTTCATTTGTTTTGGAAAAAGGAATGGTTTTCGCAAGATCCAGATTTACCTGCTGATCATGTTTGCTCATATTTTTGAAGCTTACATTGAAGGTATTATCTATGTATCCCTCGTCATCTATATATGCTCCTGCTGCACGCACAAAGCAGTTTCTGGATAATGTCATCCTGCGGGTTAATTCCAGCATATCATTTCGGTTGATCTTTGTATCTTTTTTATTCATCAAAATGGTTCCATCCTCCCAAAAGCTTTTCTTGTATGGTCAGTATATCATACTTCTGTCCCAATTCCCATCTGCCACACAGATAAAAATACAATAAACACTTGTTCTTTTCTTTCCGACATGCTATTCTTAACTCTGCTTAAGTACTTAAGTTGACATGTCACAATATATTCCCACATATTTTGATTATAATACACTTAAGATTCTATACAACATACAGGAGACTAACACATGGATGGATATGAATTCGAGTATCAGTGTGCAAAAATATTAAGGCAGAAACATTTTTCAAAAATAGAAGTGACCAGAAGCTCCGGAGATCAGGGTGTGGATATTATTGCTTTTAAGCATAGAAAAAAATATGGCATCCAATGCAAATATTATACATACCCGGTTGGAAACAAGGCAGTACAGGAGGCCTATGCAGGTGCCAATTTTTATGACTGTGATAAGGCTATGGTAATGACAAATACAACCTTTACACGGTCTGCTACCCAGCTTGCAGAGAAGCTGGAAGTAGAATTATGGCCCAACTGCCCTACTACTCCTTTTTATGGGCTACTGTTTAAAATCATAAGATTATTAAATACAGTTCTTTTTCTTTATGCAATGCTGACCCTCCTTGCTTCGAAGCCTGAATTCAATTTTATTCACCTTCCGGTTACCCTGGATACCATAACACTGATGGTTGTCCTTACTGCCTCTGCCTTGGGAATCTTCGGCTGGCGTTTCTCTCTGTGTAATCTGATCACTGCCGGAGCATATTTTTATCTTGCACTCCATATGTTTATTCTGCCGGTATATGCAAAAACAGGCAGCTACACCTACACACATCTGCTTTCCCTGATTCCCGCCTGCGTGTATCTGCTTCACGCAGAATGGGTAAAGATACATAAGCCCTGAGCAAAAGAATACTGTCCTGAATTCCTCATATCAATAATGTCACAAAAAAGACCTTGAAGAATTGTATTTCTACAATTCTCCAAGGTCTGATTTTACGTTTGGACACTTTCATGCCTGTGCATGAATCTATATTTTTATGCTAATTATGCATTCTTCTCAGCGATAGCTGCCTGTGCTGCTGCAAGACGAGCGATCGGCACACGGAATGGTGAGCAGGATACATAGTTAAGACCAATCTTGTGGCAGAATTCTACAGAAGACGGATCTCCACCATGCTCGCCGCAGATACCTACGTGAAGGTTCGGGTTAACCGGTTTACCGAGTTCGATAGCCATCTTCATCAGCTTGCCAACGCCAACCTGATCCAGTTTTGCAAATGGATCGTTCTCGAAGATCTTAGCGTCATAGTATGCGTTGAGGAATTTACCTGCATCATCACGGGAGAAGCCGTATGTCATCTGAGTAAGGTCGTTTGTACCGAAGCAGAAGAAGTCTGCTTCTTTAGCGATCTCATCAGCTGTAAGAGCTGCTCTCGGGATCTCGATCATTGTACCAACTTCATACTGAAGGTCAGAACCAGCGGCTTTGATCTCAGCATCAGCTGTCTCAACTACGAATTTCTTAACATATTTAAGCTCTTTTACATCGCCAACAAGTGGAATCATGATTTCCGGTTTGATTGTCCAGTCCGGATGAGCTTTCTTAACTTCGATTGCTGCGCGGATAACTGCTGTTGTCTGCATCTTAGCGATTTCAGGATATGTTACAGCAAGACGGCATCCACGATGTCCCATCATCGGGTTGAACTCATGAAGAGAAGCGATGATAGTCTTGATCTGCTCTACAGTTTTGCCCTGAGCATCTGCAAGTTTCTTGATGTCAGCTTCATCTGTAGGAACGAACTCATGAAGAGGCGGATCCAGGAAACGGATAGTAACAGGGTTACCTTCCAGAGCTTCAAAGAGACCTTTGAAGTCATCCTGCTGATATGGAAGAACTTTTTCAAGTGCTTTCTCTCTCTCTTCTGCTGTTTCGGAGCAGATCATTTCACGGAATGCATCGATACGTCCCTCACCGAAGAACATATGCTCTGTACGGCAAAGACCGATACCTTCTGCACCAAGCTCTACAGCTTTCTTAGCATCTGCAGGAGTATCTGCGTTTGTACGAACTTTCATTGTTCTGTACTTGTCAGCCCATGCCATGATGCGTCCGAACTCACCAGCGATTGTAGCGTCTACAGTCGGGATGATTCCGTCGTAGATGTTACCGGTTGTACCATCGATGGAGATGAAGTCTCCTTCGTGGAATTCTTTACCAGCAAGTGTGAATTTCTTGTTTTCTTCGTCCATAGCGATATCACCGCATCCGGATACACAGCACTCACCCATACCACGGGCAACAACTGCTGCGTGAGATGTCATACCACCACGAACTGTCAGGATACCCTGAGCAGATTTCATACCTGTGATGTCTTCTGGAGATGTCTCAAGACGTACAAGTACGACTTTCTCTCCTCTTTCAGCCCATTCAACAGCGTCATCAGCTGTGAATACGATCTTACCGCAAGCAGCTCCAGGAGAAGCGCCAAGGCCTTTACCCATTGGTGTAGCAGCTTTCAGAGCAGCAGCATCAAACTGTGGGTGAAGAAGAGTATCAAGGTTACGTGGGTCGATCATAGCTACAGCTTCTTCTTCTGTTCTCATTCCCTCATCAACAAGGTCACAAGCGATCTTTAAAGCAGCCTGAGCTGTTCTCTTACCATTACGTGTCTGAAGCATATACAGTTTACCATGCTCTACAGTAAACTCCATATCCTGCATATCTCTGTAGTGTTTTTCAAGTGTTTCGCAAACCTGTTTGAACTGTACGAATGCTTCCGGGAATTTCTGTTCCATTTCGGAGATATGCATAGGTGTACGAACACCGGCAACAACGTCTTCACCCTGAGCATTTGTAAGGAATTCACCAAACAGACCGTTAGCTCCTGTAGCAGGGTCACGTGTGAAGGCAACACCTGTACCACAGTCATCACCCATGTTACCAAATGCCATCATCTGTACGTTAACTGCAGTACCCCAGGAATATGGGATATCGTTGTCACGACGATATACATTTGCACGTGGGTTGTCCCATGAACGGAATACGGCTTTGATAGCACCCATTAACTGTTCCTTAGGATCAGTTGGGAAATCAGCACCGATTTTTGCTTTATATTCAGCTTTGAACTGTTCTGCTAACTCGTGAAGGTCTTCTGCTGTAAGTTCAACGTCCAGCTTAACACCTCTGTCAGCTTTCATCTTATCGATAAGTTCTTCGAAATATTTCTTTCCGACTTCCATAACTACGTCAGAGTACATCTGGATGAATCTTCTGTAGCAGTCCCATGCCCAACGAGCATTGCCGGATTTTTCAGCAAGTACGTTAACAACGTCTTCGTTTAAACCAAGGTTCAGGATAGTATCCATCATACCTGGCATAGAAGCTCTCGCACCAGAACGAACGGAAACAAGCAGAGGATTTTCTTTGTCACCGAATTTCTTTCCGGTAACTCCTTCCATTTTGGTGATTGCTTCCATGATCTGAGCCATGATCTCATCATTGATCTGTCTTCCGTCTTCATAGTACTGAGTACAAGCTTCAGTTGTGATTGTGAAGCCCTGCGGTACAGGAAGACCAAGGTTTGTCATTTCAGCAAGGTTAGCACCTTTACCACCCAGAAGGTTTCTCATATTAGCGTTACCTTCTGTAAACATGTAAACCCATTTTGCCATTTTACATTTTCCTCCTAATTATTGTTCTTTTATAACTATTCAGTATTCGATTGTGAAGTAACTGAACAGCCACACCTTTCGCACATAAGTAAATAAATATATGTTTCTTATACGCACATAATTATTTTATAGAGTTTGTATCGTTTCGTCAAGGTTATTCTGCTAAAATTAGCTAATTTTTTTATACATTCTGCATAATATGATTTATTTTATCATTCCTCTTATTGTCAAGGTTTTTACTGTCCTTTATTATGGTCTGTCTGTTATTTTTTTCTTCCCTTTTTCACGTTCAGTACCAGATGTCTCGGCATACCATTTACCATAATAGGCTGATAATCTCCCTGGATCAGTGGTTTGATGTAATCCACAAAATCTTTGGTTACATTTGTAGCATCTTTATTCATCCATTCTCTCGGAACAAGTTTCTCCTCATTTGCGATTCTGTGTACATCGTAGATACCTGTAGCCGCCATGTACGGATCATCGGAAACACGATCGATAACAACCATCTTGCCTGTATCTCCTTCGTCAGCAGCCTTTACTGCAGCACCGCCTACCATAAATGCTTCATCAATATCTACTCTGGATGCCATATGGGAAGCACTTCTCTGTAATGTGGAAAGTTCAACAGCTCTTGTCTTGCATCCGCACTCTGCTGCCAGAAAGTTTGCCAGATAAGTGGCTGTTCCCTGAAGCTGTTTATGTCCGAATGCATCCACATAGTCTCCCACGCTTCCAAGCTCACATACATATCTTCCGTCTGCCAGCTTGATTCCCTCGGAAACTGCGATTACAATAGATGCTTTTTTATTCAGAAGATCTTTTACTTTTGCAAGGAATTTGTCAACATCAAAAGGGACTTCCGGCAGATAGATCAGATCCGGTCCGTCGCAGTCCTCAGATTTTGCCAGTGCCGTGGCACCTGTAAGCCATCCGGCATTACGTCCCATAATTTCCATGATCGTGATCATATTTTTCTTATAGGTAAGTCCCAGTGCATCGCGGATCACTTCTTTTGTGGATGCGCCGATATATTTGGCAGCACTTCCGAATCCGGGTGTATGGTCTGTCAGCGCCAGATCATTGTCGATTGTTTTCGGAACACCCAGGAATTTCTGGGTCTGCCCTGTAAGGATTGCATAGTCGGACAGCTTTTTGATGGTATCCATGGAATCATTTCCGCCGATATAGATGAATGCGTAAATATCCAGTTTATTCAAAATTTCGAAGATTTTCTCATAGATTGCTTTATCTTCATGAATCTCAGGAAGTTTGTAGCGGCAGGAGCCTAAGAATGCAGATGGTGTACGCTTCAGAAGCTCAATATCCAGTTCTGAATGTATCTGTGTGGAAAGATCAATATACTGTTCATCCAGAAGTCCCTGGATTCCGTGAAGCATGCCATATACTTTATCAAATCCACGCTCAATAGCATTTTTATATACTCCTGCAAGACTTGAATTGATAACTGCTGTAGGACCTCCGGATTGTCCGACAATGATATTTCTTTTTTTCGCCATAATAATGACCTCCTGTTCTTTCGCCCCATTTCCGATGGTATTTTTGACGGTATGGGCTAGTGCATTTTGGTAGATTGTAACAAATATATTCGTTTTCGTCAATATATTCTATCATTTTATACATATTTCGCAATTCGTTCCACATTATTTATCAGCAATAAGCACTGTAAGCTTCTGCATTTTTCAGCATTATTTTTGTAAATTTTATAATTCCGGCAGATTCTGTTTGTGCTTCCTGTTTTCCTGTGCTATACTTTTTTGTAGAATTGTGAGGTCAGCAAATCGCGGAGCAATTCGTGGATATCAAATTAAGGAGGATTTACAAATGATTCATTCCATAGAAAATGATTATCTGAAAATTTCTGTAGACGACCATGGTGCTGAGCTCTGCAGTATCTATGACAAGATACATAGCAGAGAAGTGCTCTGGCAGGCAGACCCGGCTTACTGGAATCGCCACGCACCGATTCTTTTCCCAAATGTGGGACGTTTTTATAAAGACCACTACCGCATTAACGACAGGGAATATCCTGCAAAGCAGCATGGATTTGCCAGAGACAGCGAATTCACCTGCCTGGATATGACAGCAGATTCCATCACCCATGTACTGAAGGCTTCCGATGCCACCATGGAAATTTATCCGTTTGATTTCGAATTAAAGGTTAAACATGTACTGGACAAAAATCAGGTCTGCGTCTGCTGGGAAGTAACCAGCCACAGCGAGGAGCCCATGTACTTTACCATCGGCGGACATCCTGCTTTCAATGTACCGGCAGAAGGTATCGGTTCCAAGGAAGAGTATCATCTTACCTTTGACGGTCAGGATTCCCTTTCTTATCTCCTGATAACTGACGATGCATCAGGAACTGCTGCTGCAGACAAGCTTTACACACTGGAATTGGATCACGGCACCTGTCTCATTGATGCGCATATGTTTGACAAGGATGCTCTTATCTTTGATGAGCAGGTAGAAAAAGCCGGCTTTGCTTTCCCGGACGGATCTCCTTATCTGGAGCTGACCTGTCACGGATTTCCAAGCTTCGGCATCTGGTCTGTACCCGGTTCTTCCTTTGTGTGTCTGGAGCCATGGATCGGACGCTGTGATGACTCTGGATTTACCGGTGACCTGTCTGAGAAAAAATATATCAACGTCCTGAATAAAGATGAAATTTTCAATGCATCTTACGAAATAAAAATTTATTAATTCTCCTTCATTTATGCCCAGACCTGTGCTATAATGGCAAAATGATATTTACAATTGTAAAGCTGTAGCGCAGCAGAATAATTGGTAGATATCAAACCGACAACACAGGAGGAAATTCCCATGACAAAAGAAGAATTTCAGAAACTGACGCAGAATGTTGTACTGCTGGACGGAGCTACCGGTTCTAACCTTATGTCTGCCGGAATGCCGAGGGGAATCTGCACAGAGGCATGGATCATGGATCACAAAGAAATTCTGCAGAATCTACAGAAGGCTTATGTGGAAGCAGGAAGTCAGATCGTATACGCGCCTACTTTCGGCGGAAACCGTTACAGTCTTGGGCTTCACGGACTTCAGGATAAGCTTGCGGAAATGAATCATGCACTTGTAAATATTTCCAGAGAAGCAGTGGGACATCAGGTTTATGTTGCAGGTGATATTACCACTACAGGCAAGATGATGGAGCCTGCCGGTGACCTTACCTATGAGATGGCCTACGAAGCATACTGTGAACAGATCCAGGTTCTCGAAGATGCAGGTGTTGATCTGATCGCTGCGGAAACTATGATCAATATTGAAGAAACACTGGCTGCACTGGATGCTGCCGCATCTGTAAGTTCTCTTCCTGTAATGTGTACAATGACCGTAGAAGCTGACGGAAGCATTTTCAGCGGAGGAAATGCTGTGGAGGCTGCGATTGCCCTTGAGGGCGCAGGCGCTGCTGCAGTTGGTATCAACTGTTCTGTAGGTCCTGACCAGCTGGTATCCGTTGTCCGCAATATCAAAGAGAACGTATCTATTCCTGTCATCGCCAAACCCAACGCAGGTATGCCTGTAATTGACGACCAGGGCAACGCTGTTTACAACATGAATGCACAGAATTTCGCAGAACATATGAAAGTTCTGATTGAAAATGGTGCATCTGTGATCGGAGGATGCTGCGGCACCACTCCGGACTTTATCCGTGAAATAAGTAAAATTCTCAGAAGATGATTATTTGCGGCCAGGCAGGTAAACAGTAACATATCTACACCTGGACAAATAATTTTTACTGCAAAAAAGCACATGAGAAGAAAAAAATCTTCTGTCATGTGCTTTTTATTTATCAAATCTATTTCACTTTTATTGCCTTCTTCGGGCACATCTCCTGGCAGCAGAAACACCGGATACATTTTTTGTAATCGTACACAGGCGCTTTATTTTTTCCATTCCGGAAATCTACTGCCTTTCCCGGAACCGGACAGCTCTGGACGCAGATTCCACAGCGGACACACTTATCCGGTTCTATATAAGGCTTCTTCTGAAAAATATTTAAAGCTCCTGCCATTCTTGTCCAGATATTCTTGCGCACCTCTGTGCGATCAACATGAAATTCACGATTTCCATATCTCTCTACAGCCTCTGCCATGGAAATCTCTCCCTCCGGAGTTACCAGTGTGATCTCCTCTTCCTTCCAGGTTCCCAGCCCCATCTTTTCGCCATGATAATTGGTAGGTACCAATTCCGGTTTCAGATGAACCAGCCTGGCAAAAACGCTGTCCAGAGCCACTGGATCTGTAGACATTAATATTACATTCATGGAAACAGGATCACCGGATCCCGGTCCATTTCCTTCCATGGCCACAATCCCATCCATCACATACAGCTTCGGTGCTACACACCGGTTCAGATCGATCAGCATTCTTGCAAAGCTGTCGGCGCTTGGGTACTGGGTATGTCCTTTGGCTTTATGAAGGCCATAGACAAAGCCATAGCTGTTTTTCACAGCCCCGGTAATTCTCTCAAGTGCGTGAGTTTTCATTTTGCTCAGGGAAATCACACAATCCTGATCCAGCAGTTCCTTTGGCAGAATAAATTCCTTTGCCTGGATTCCCTGAGGATAATCCACCTTGATTCCCTCTGTATAATCAATGGCCGGAATCTGATATTTTTCCAGATAAGTATCCATTCCGGTCCCACGGATCACCGATTTTGTGCTTCCATGTCCACAGGAATCCGCAAGTACAATATTTTCGTATCCCTTTTCCCTGAGGATTCTGGCAAATGCCCCTACTACCACCGGATGTGTGATCACTGCCTTCTCCACTTCCGCCTTTTTCAGCAGATTAGGCTTCAGCAGGATTTTTTTATCCATAGAAATCAAGGACTCTATCCCACCCAGAAGAGAAAGCCCTTCCTTCAAAAGCGCATATATTTTCTCTTCGTCATATTCTGCACAGGGAAGAAGCACTACCTTACTTTTTTTAATCATTTCGCCGCTATCTCCTCATATCCGATAAGTCCACCTGACGCAGGGCCCTGCGAACCGGCAGAATACATGCAGGCACTACAGAGAGACAGTCCACTCCCATTTTCAGGAATTCCTCTGTAAGGGCAGTGTCTGCCGCCAGCTCTCCGCAGATACATACTCGTTTGTTCTCCGCATGTCCTGCATCGATCACCATTTTTATCATCCGCAGAACTGCCGGATGATGATCATTATATTTCTTGCGAAGCAGGGGATTCTGTCTGTCCATAGCCAGGGTATACTGGCTGAGGTCATTGGTTCCCAGACTGAGAAAATCAACTCTTCTGGCCAGTTCTCTGCTGATCATTACTGCTGCCGGAGTCTCGATCATAATTCCTGTTCGGATATTTTTATAGGGAATTCCTCTCTCATCCAGCCCATTGGTAACCTCTTCGATCATAGCCTCGATCTCATCCATCTCTTCCTCAGAGCTGATCATGGGAAACATAATAGCCAGATTTCCATATTCACTTGCCCTGAAAATAGCCCGCAGCTGAGCCTTGAACATTTTTTTGCGGTCCAGACTAAGCCGTATTCCTCTGTTGCCCATGATGGGATTGGTCTCATCCGGAATATTCAGATATGCGGCCTGCTTATCTGCTCCCAGATCTGCAGTACGGATCACTGCCAGCCGGTCACCCATAGTCTCTGCAATCTTTTTATATGCATGAAACAGCTCGTTCTCTCTGGGATAATTCTCCCTGCCCAGATACTGAAATTCACTTCGCAGAAGTCCAATTCCCGCTGCTCCGTAATACAATACACTGTTCAGGTCATCCATATTTCCGATATTGGCATATATTTCAACTCTCATACCATCCCTGGTAAGATCCGGTTTTTCCCTGAACTTCAGAAGCTCCTCTCTTTCCTCCAGATCTGCCTGTCTGCGGATTTCATATTCCTTCTTGATCTCTTCGTCAGGATGAATATACAGGGAGCCTGTATAACCGTCCACGATGGCCAGCTGTCCGTCCCACTCCGTATCTGTATCAATTTCCACCAGAGCCGGAATATTCATGGTTTTTGCAAGAATGGCAGCATGGGAAATATCAGAGCCATGATGAGTTACAATGGCCAGTATTTTCTCCTTGTCCATCTCCATCAGCTCTGTAGGAGTAATACTTTCTGTTACAACGATCACCGGTTCCTCCCCCAGATCGATCCTGGGAGAAATCCCTCCCAGAATCCCGATAAGCCGTTCTGATATCTCCCTGATATTATCCAGCCTCTCTTTGATTGCCGGCTCTTCCAGATTACGGAAGGTAGATATGATCTCATCTCTGGTAGTCATCACTGCATAGGCAGCATTTACCTTTTCATTCTGAATAATACTTTCAATCGCCCGCTGGAAGCTTTTTCCCTCCAGCAGGTTCTTTTGTTTCAGAAAAACCTCAGCCCGGGATCCCTGCACAGAGCAGTTTTTCTCATACAATTCCTTCAGCTGGTCAATGACTTTTGTACGGGACTGACGGAAAAACTCCATCTCAGCTTTTATATCTGTAATTTCATACTGCCGTATCTGATATTCACTTTTATGATAATAAAGTATCTTACCTATGGCAATTCCGGAAAAAGCCACAGTGCCCTTGTAAATATCCATTTTTTCTCTCCTTAGTCGCAGGCAGCCTTAAATTCTGTCCAGTTTTTCTGATACTGTTCATCTGCTTCCTGACTTACATTCTGGATAATCTCACCCTTCTCCACACTGTCCGGTACTACCAGATCCGGATTCACCAGTTCATCTGCAGCCTTATTGGTATTATAAAAGCCTATGTAATCCATACACTTGGCTGCAACCTCAGGCTCCATAATATAATCCATAAAGGAATAAGCTGCCTCCTTATCCGGTGCCTGACTGGGGATAAACATTCCCATAATTCCAAATCCAAGCCCTTCCTCAGGATAAACCACCTTCAGATCCGGATTCTCAGCCAGAGCAGCCGTTACCTGGGAAGTATAGAGAAATGCCACACTTGCCTCACCGTTGAGCAAAGCATTCTGCGTGTTGTCATCCTGGATCAGGCGCACATTGGGAGCCAGCTCGAGAAGCTTTTCCCCAGTCTTTTTGATGGTGTCAACATCCTCCTCATTCATGCTCTCTCCCATGGAAAGCTGAGTGATACCATTGATCACACGATAATTGGCTATCAGCGCAATACTGTCCTCCAAAGAAGGATCCCACAGATCACTATAACCTTTAATCTCTATATCCACCTGATCTGGATCATAGACAATCAACGGAATTCCCGCACCATAGGGAACTGTATATTCATCATCCGGATCATAAAACTGTCCCTGATATAAGGAATTAATATTTCCGATATTTTCCAGTGATTTTTTATCAAGCTTTTCTGCAAGTCCCTCTTTAATAGCTGTTTCCAGTATATAGTCATCGGCGATCACAATATCATAATCGCCCCCTTTTGCCATAGCAAGCTTCTCAAGCATGGTTTCATCTGTATCAAAATTGGAATAGATTACCTTCACGCCTGTCTCTTTCTCAAAATCATCCAGCACTTCCTGGGGAAACATTCCCTCCCAGGTAAAAAGAACAAGCTCCTTGTCATCTCCCGCACTTTTAAATCCTGTCAATGTACTTCCTGTCACTAATGCGCACAAAAGAACCGCCAGTATTCTTTTCTTCATGTCAATCTCCTTTCAGATTTATGATCACTTTGCTTTTACCTTGGTCCACAGTTCTGCAAATTTTTGCTTAATCTTTGGCTTCTGGTATGCAAAAATCTCATTTTTCGGATTACTGATGTCAGGAATATAAGAACTAACCCCTGCATAAGTTCCATCCTTCATCTCTTCATAAGCACTCTTTACAGTAGAAGTATACCCTACTTCCTCAGTATTGGAAAGAGCAGATTCATCGTTGATCATAAAATTAATAAATTCATGAGCCAGATCTACCTCACTGCAGTCTTTGGTAATTACCATTGCATCATACCAGATATTTGTTCCCTGATCCGGTGTGAAATAATCCAGATTTGGATTTTCACTGATGATATAAGAAGCATCTCCCGAATAAACTACAGCCAGGGCTTTATTTCCTGAAATCATATTGTCGATTACATCATCCCCTGCATAAATAGGATCCATAGCATCTCTCTGATTGATCAGCCACTGATAGGCTTCCTGGATTTCATCCATATTTGTAGTATTCATGGAATATCCCAGAGCCTTCAGAGCAATCATAAAGGAATCTCTCTCTGAATCATACATGTAAATATTTCCCTTGTATTTCGGATTACAGAGAAGGTTCCAGCCATCCTTCAGATCCTGTGGATCCACCACTGTTTTATCATAAAGGATTCCCACAGTTCCCCAGAAATAAGGGCAGGAATACCGGTTGCCCGGATCATAGCTCTTATTGGTCACATCCTTCAGCAGATTTTTCCGGTTGGGCAGTTTTTTCCAGTCAAGAGCCTGAAGATACTCTTCTTTGATCAGTCTCTGAATCATATAATCTGAAGGAATAAGCACATCATAGGTCTCACCGCTGGAAAGCTTGGTATACATCATCTCATTTGACTCAAAAGTCTCGTATACGATGGTACAATCATATTCTTTTTCGAAATCCTCCAGCAGGGAAAGATCCATGTACTCTCCTGCATTGTAAACTTTCAGCACATGAGTGGACTGTGCCACGAATCCCCATTTTATCAGCCCTGCCGTAACAGCAACAATCAGAACTGCAGAGACAATTTTTACTGCTTTCCTGTTCAGCTTCCTGGCTTTATTCTTAAACTTCGGAAGCAGATTGGCCAAAAGCAGTACCACGATAATGACTACGATCACAATAGTTGACAAAGCATTGATCGTCGGATTGATACGCTTTGTCATATTATATACAACAATAGAGATATTCTTTACACCATTTCCTGATACGAAATAGGAAATAACAAAATCATCAAATGACATGGTAAATGCAAGCAACGCACCTGCAAAAATACCCTCTTTGATCATGGGCACGATAACCTTTGTCAGAGCCTGAAAAGGAGTTGCCCCAAGGTCCATGGCAGCATTTGCCATATTCGGATCCAGAGCCCTTACCTTCGGATAAACGCTGGTAATTACATACGGGGTACAGAATGCAATATGTGCCAGCAGCATAGTCAGATATCCTTTTCGAAATCCCAGAGAAGAGAACAAGAGCATCAGACTGATGGCAGTTACGATCTCAGGATTCAGGATCGGGATATTATTAATATTCAAAAGCAGTTCCTTGATTACCTTCTTTGATTTGGATAAACCGATCGCTGTAATGGTTCCAAGTATTGTAGAAACAATGGTCGCAATGATCGCAATGGTAACAGATACATAAACTGCCTTAATTACTTCCCCGTTACCGAGAAGTTCCTGATACCAGCGCAGAGAAAAGCCTGTAAATCTGGTCAGTGACTTGGATGAGTTAAAGGAAAAGATCATCGTCACCAGAATCGGCAGGTAAAAGAAAGCAAGGCAGAGTACTACATATAACATTGAGAAAAATTTATTATTACGTTTCATGCCGTCCTCCCTTATTCATCTTTATCCATCTTCTTCATCAGGCTCATAAAGATCAGAATGAGCACAGCCAGAATCAGAGAAATCGCACTTCCGAAGTTCCAGTCGCCAACAGAGATAAACTGAGACTCGATCAGGTTACCGATCAGCATGTACTGTCCGCCTCCGAGAAGTTTCGGAATAACGAATGTGGAAATAGACAGCAGGAATACCATCATGATTCCATTAAGCACACCGGGGATGGACAATTTCCAGATAACCTTTGTAAAGGTCTGGAATTTATTTGCCCCCAGGTCATAGGCAGCCTCGATAAAGGATTTATCCATTTTGCTCAGGGATGTATGGATCGGGATGATCATAAACGGCATAAAGTTACAGACCAGACCAACCACTACGGAAAAGTCCGTATACATCATTGTCACCGGGGAAATCCCCAGTAATCCAAGCAAATGGTTGATGATACCATTGTCCGACAGCAGGTTCATCCATGCATAAGTACGCAGAAGCATATTGATCCATTCCGGAATAGTTACCAGCAGGATCAGAAGACTCTGGGATTTTTCCGGACATTTGGAAATAATATATGCCAGCGGATAGCCAAGTCCCAGACAGATGACCGTCGTCAGGATTCCAAGCTTAAAGGACTTGAAAATAACGCTCATATACGTAGCTTCCAGGAATTTGCGGAAATTCTCCAGGGTAAAGGAGAACGTCAGCACCTCGTTTCCATCTTCTGTAAATGCATATAATGCGATCAGTATCAGCGGGATGACAATGACCACAAATGCCCACACAAGATATGGTTTGATAAGATTTCTGTACTGTTTCATCAGTAGCTTCCCATCTTACACATAACATGGATGTCTTCAGGCCCGAATTTCAGTCCCACTTCCCTTCCGACTTCCGCATAATCTGTGGTATGAACCATATAAGTACGAAGCTCTGTCTCGATCAGGATCTCATAATGCACGCCCTTGAAGGTAATATTGCGCACGATTCCCCTGATCTTTGCCTGACCGGGATCTACGATATCCAGATCCTCAGGTCTTAATACAACTTCAATCTCTTCATTATCCTCAAATCCCTTATCCACACATTCAAACTCAAATCCGTCAAAAGCAACCAGATAATCACGGATCATGGTTCCCTCGATAATATTAGATTCACCGATAAAGCCTGCAACAAAACGGTTTTCCGGCTCATTGTAGATATCTGTAGGAGAGCCAATCTGCTGAATCTCACCGTTATTCATAACAACAACCGTATCTGACATGGACAGGGCTTCTTCCTGGTCATGGGTAACATAAATAAAAGTGATGCCAACTTCCTGCTGGATCTTCTTTAATTCTACCTGCATCTGTTTACGGATCTTTGCATCCAGTGCACCCAGGGGCTCATCTAAAAGCAGAACCTTCGGCTCATTTACCAGAGCTCTGGCAATGGCCACTCGCTGCTGCTGTCCACCGGAGAGCAGAGTTACATCTCTTTTCCCAAAGCCTTCCAGACCAACCATCTTCAGCATACGCTCCACCTTCTGGGCGATGACAGTTTTATCGACCTTCTTTAGGTTCAGCCCGAAACCGATGTTCTCCGCCACATTTAAATGAGGAAAAAGAGCATACTTCTGAAACACAGTGTTAACCTCTCTCTTGTACGGGGGAAGCTTGGAAATCTCAATCCCGTTAAACAGTACTTCTCCGTCACTTGGTTCTTCAAAGCCTGCAATGATTCGAAGGGTGGTTGTCTTTCCACATCCGCTGGGTCCCAAAAGCGTCAGGAATTCCTTTTCGTAAATATCCAGATTGATGCCGCGCAAAACCTGCTGATCATCAAAATTCTTGGTCAGATTTTTTAACTCAATCAGTTTGTTCATCATCTTTTCCTTCCTCTGAATGTATTTTTCTCTGTTTTTTATAATCCGGCTGTTCCAAAAGCATTGACCGGCTGTTCAGAATGTTCCTAAAAGCTATATCATTTATTTTTTCTTCTTTGTTATCAGTGAATAAACAATAAAAATAACCAGTGTAGCTGCCAGCAGAATGGTACATAACGCATTGATCTCCGGCGTCACCCCTGTTTTCAGCTGTGTGTACACCTTGATCGGCAGCGTAGACAGACGGGGTCCGTTTACAAAGATACTTATTACCACATCATCCATAGACATGGCAAACGCAAGCAGCGAACCTGAAATTACCGCCGGCATAATTAAGGGCAGCGTAATATCCCGGAAAGCCCGAAAAGGTCCTGCACCCAGATCTCTGGCTGCCTCTTCCAGTGCCGGATCCATGCCTGCCAGTCTTGCCTTCACTTCCATCAGAATATAAGGCACACAGAATACCGTATGACCTATTAACAGTGTCAGCATGCCAAAGGGCAGGTTCAGCATATAAAAGAACGCCATCAGCACCATACCAAGGATGATCTCCGGTATCATTAACGGCAATATGGAAATGTATTCCAGCGCCCCTTTTGACTTCCAGTGAATCCTTGATAACCCAACTGCACCCAGAGTACCGATCACTGCACTAACCAGACAGCTTAATACCCCAAGGATCAGACTGTTCACCAACGCTTCCAGCATTGCCCTGTCATGGATCAGTTCCTGATACCATTTCAGGGAAAAGCCCGTAAATTTCACCGGCAGTTTGGATTCATTAAAGGAGAAAACGATCACTACCGCGATAGGGAGATACATCAGAAAGAAAATCAGCCCCATATAAAATCCGGCAAATCTTGAATTCTTTTTCATCCGATTCCCTCCAGTTCTCTGGCATTTGTCACTTTCCTGTAGATCATGATCAGTATAGTTGTAAGTACCATCATCACCACAGCAAGTGCTGCTGCAAAGGGCCAGTTACTTCCTCTTGTCATCTGATCCTGGATCAGACTTCCCACAAGTACCACTTTATTTCCGCCCAGGATATCTGCAATAAAAAACAGTCCCATGGATGGCACGAAAGTCAGAATCACACCCGAAAGCAGCCCGGGCAGTGTAAGTTTCAGTGTTATGGTAAAAAATGCCTGCAGTCTGGATGCCCCAAGATCTCTGGCAGCCTCCACATAAGACCAGTCCAGCTTCTCTGCGCTGGAGTATACAGACATGATCATAAACGGGAGAAGTACATAAATCATACCGATTACAATTGCCGGGTAGCTGTACAGGATAGACAGAGGTTTCTCAATGATCCCAAGTTTCATCAATACAAAGTTCAAAAGTCCTTTTTTCTGCAGAATAATGATCCAGCCATACAGACGGATCAGGGAATTTACCCAGAACGGCGTAGACAACAGTAGCTGTGCCTTTTTCTTTCTGTGCTCCGGCAGCCTCGCCATGAAATACCCGAACGGATAGCCGATCAAAGCGATCACGATCGTACTGGTAAATGCCAGCTTCAGTGATTCCACAAATGTATTCAGGTATACAGGTTCCAGAATATTTCTGTAATTGTCCAGCGTAAATTTCCAGGTCACCCCAAATCCTCTGGAGGGCGTAGCAAAACTAAGCGCCACCATATAGATAAGGGGGCATACCACAAACACAATGGTAAAAATATACAGTGGAAGTTCCATCCATGCAGAACTGTCAGAACGGTTTCTACGCTTCTTCATGAATATCCTCCCTGTCTACCAGTACTGCATCTGTCGGCAGAAAACTGCATCTTACTGTCTGGCCTTCTGCGACGGATGCGTCGATTCCGTATCTGCTGGCGATCAACTGTGTACCATCACTCAGCTTCAGAGTTACACGAAGCTGACCTCCTGCGAAATTCTTCTCTGTAACAGTCGCCTGTAAACCTGATACACTATTCTTATTATGTGCATCCAGACTTCCGTCTGCCACACTTATATCAACAGCGTCTCTGTAATCTGTACCGGTATCACCGATTACAGCAGCTTCCTGTAACAATATATTTTCACTTCTCACAGCCAGAGTTACTTTCTCTCCTGCTGCAAGGTGTTGTTTTCCCCCTGTATCCTGCTGACTTGTTTCAAGCTTTACAATTACCCTGTCATTTCCGATTTTTACAATGGCGTTCTCTCCCTGAATACTCTCTGCAGCCCCATGCAGGATATTGGCATTTCCTACAAATGTTGCTACATAACTGGTCTTTGGATGATTATAGATCTCATCCGGTGTTCCGATCTGCTCTATACGTCCGTCCTTCATCACCGCGATTCTGTCAGACATATTGATAGCTTCTTCCTGATCATGAGTGATATAGATAAATGTAATTCCCAGCTTCTTCTGCAGATGCTTCAGTTCTATCTGCATCGCGCGGCGAAGCTGCAGATCCAGCGCTCCCAGCGGCTCATCCAGAAGCAGTACTTCAGGATTATTCACCAGTGCTCTTGCAATGGCAACTCTCTGTTTCTGACCACCCGAGAGTTCGGAAGGCTTTCTTTTTTCATATCCTTCAAGCTGTACCAGTTCCAGCATTTGAGAAACTTTTTTCCTGATCTCACTCTTTGGAACTTTTTTCAGTTTCAGGCCATAGCCAATATTCTCCTCAACATTCATATGCGGAAAGAGCGCATAATTCTGAAATACCGTATTCACATTCCTCTGGTTCGGCTCCAAGCCTGTCACTTCTCTGCCGTCCAGCCAGACACTTCCTGCATCGGGCTGTTCCAGACCGGCAATGATCCGAAGTGTAGTGGTTTTGCCGCATCCAGATGATCCCAGCAGTGTAATAAACTCACCCTTGCTAATTTTGAGACTGATATTGTCCAGAACGGCTTCCTCTTCTGTAAAGCTCTTTTTTATTTCTTTTATTTCAAGTGAAATCTCTGCCAACTTTACTCAGCTCCTTTCATGTCCTCAATCTTTTTACTGCTGTTTCTTTTGGTCGGTTTCCATTCTATATCATGCTTAAGTACTGACACTATTGCCTCCCAGCCGGATAATAACACCCAAAACGGAAACAGCAGCATTGCTTTCACACCAGGCCTGATCTGTAACGATTCTTTTTTTAATAAAAATAGTGCCATTAATTCAAATACCAGATATGTAATGATAAGTGCAATGGCACCATAGATCACCTGTCTCATCCGGATACCATGTAATATGGCATCCAGTATCCATAAAACCAATCCAAATGCTGTCAGAAGAACAACCGGATTCATCACCAGATCCATATACTGTTTCAGTCCAGACATTCCCTGTGTAACAATTGCCTTACGAAAATCCTGTCTGTACTTTCGATAACACTGGGTATCACCAAACGCCCATCGTTGTCGCTGGATCAACGCATCTTGCATTTTTTCAGGCATTTCCGCATAAATCACAGCTTTCGGTGCAGCAACCAGTTTTGCCCGATTCAAAACCATAAGACATGAAAATTCAAAATCATCCACAATTGTATCAATCTGATGAAATAAACGCCGCCATGGGAATTTGAATGCATACCCACTTCCATAAACATTTACCGGCAAATTCAGCCGGTTATCGGCCATAGAATTACAGCACATAAGCACATGGTACAACATCCCTGACAACTGGGAAATTATATTCGTATCAAAATTTTTTGATGCATAATATCCGGAAGCGCAATCAGCTTGTGTACCATCCAGCACATCATTTATCTCTGCCAGAAAATTTTCATCCACAAGTGCATCTGCATCAAATACCGCAACATATTCAAACGCATCTCCATAACGTTCTTCCACTATATCAAGGCCATAGGATAACGCATGAATCTTAAACTCCCCATCTGCATTTCGAATGATTACTTCTGCCCCCGCATTTTCTGCCATTTCTGCCGTTTTATCTGTACAGTTATGAGCAACTACAAATATTTTATAGCATTCCTGTGGATATTTCTGTTTGTTCAGGCTATCAATTAACTGTACAATGACCTTTTCCTCATTTCTTGCCGGAATAATAACTGCAAAAGTATGTGGTCTGGCATGCGGATAGCTTTTTTCCGGAATCAAATTCCCGAATATTGCAATAGCTCCCAGCCATAGAGCATATAATGTAACCATAGAGGTCAATACCATTGCCGTAATGCGAATTACAAATAATATAATACCTACATCCATCTGCTTACCTCCAATACTTATTCCCACACTAATTTGAAAGCAAATCCCTGACTTCAATTCTTTTTATTTTTCCTGAAACAATCATTGTAAAAATACAACAAAAAATCACAACAGCTAATCCTATGCCGGCAATTAAAAGCCAGGGGATTTCAAAATTACATTTCTGAATACCAATCCCCATTAACAGACAACTCATAATTAAATTAAAAGTCAGACCTGAAATAACACTGCCAATCACAGTGGCAATTATAATTCCCGGCAAATAAGTCAATACAGTATGAAGCATCAAAGTTTTCGAAGAATATCCAAGCGCTTTCATAATACCATAATCATCTTTTTTACGTTCCAGCAGATTCTGGATTAAAATATACAAAATAAGAAAAACCATCACCAGGCTAATGGTAATCATCATTCCACAGAGCCATTTTATTCCTGAAAAATAAATTTGCTTAAGCCCTTCAAGATTAGATCGCATATCAGACAAAAACAGAATTGGATTATCTCTGGCAAGTTCTTTATTAAAATGCGCCACATCTGTATCCTTATCTAAATAAATATAATATCGATATGTCTGTAACGGGATAATTTGTTCACAACACTCTTTGGTAAGAGCAATATCATATCCAAGATACATGGCACTTTGAAGAAAACCACAAACTTTAAGTTTTGCCTGCTTTCCTGCTATGCTTACGGAAACAGTATCCCCTATCTCTATTCCATTTTCTTTTGCAAACTTCCCGCCAATTGCAGCTTCTCCTATAGAAGATGGCATTTTACCAAGATAACAGTAGGCGGTATTGGTGAGCCGTTCTGCATCCTCTATCACAACTGCCGAAAGATATTCTCCTTCCTCACTGCCAGCCTGAATCACCTGATAACCGACATAATTTTTCACTTCCGGATTTCTATCAAGATTGCTGCAAATCTCTACACAGTCCCGATCAGAAATAACAATAGAGGAATCCGCAAATTCTCCCAGGACAAAGCTGGCAATTGTAACATCATTTATCAGAATATTCTGCAAAAGTGATGCACCAAATGTACATAAAAACACCGACAAAAACACAGCCACAAAAATTAATATATTCTGACTCCTGTTCGCACACATTGACTGTACCGGAATTGCGAGATTTAAGGGCAATCTCAGATTTCTGACTGTAATCTTATTTTGTGTCGAGTGAGAAGACGCTTTTGCCGAACGAATTGCATCAAGGGGTGTAATTTTATGAAGTTTCTGCATGGACAGAAATACCGAAAATGAAACACTGAAAAGCAACGTACCAATAGTAATTAACGCTGGAAGTAAAATAAAATGTTCCCGATAAGGCATACCTGTCTGAGTTTCCAAAATATGATTGAAAAGCGGAAAAAACAAATACGATGCGGCAATTCCCAAAACAGTCACAAAAAATACCAATAGTATGGCTGCAGGAACAACAGAAAGAATCATGTCATGGCTGGTATATCCAATTGCTTCCAGAATTCCAAACATTGATTTATGATCCGAAATATACAAAGCTATATTAGATGAAACAATAAATACAGTCAGAACGATCAACAGTACAACCATTCCACCTATGATCGCCATACTTATTGTTTCCATAACATACCGCCCACCAAAAACAGCATCGTACTTATTGGTAACTGCAACTGTTGTTCCCGGTATTCCATTAGTTATCTCATCCGAAACAGTCATTTCCATTTTCCGATTGTCACCTGGACTTTTAAGACGAATACTACACAGCAGGCTTTCTTTTTCAAAATAATTGCTTACCTCAGTTTCCATCCCTTTTGAAAATAAAATTACCATATATCCACAATTTTGCGTTGCGGACATAGCATTCGAAAAAAATCCCACAACAGGCAATGAAAGATCGTGACTGCCATCAGACACTGTAAACAAGTCTCCAATTTTATAGCCTCCACCTATTTCAAAAATATAAGGCAGAATAACCCCATCTTTTCCATCTTCTCTGGAAAGAATTTCTATTTTTCCAATTTTCTTTTCTGTCCCTTCACCTTCTGGCATATAACATAAATGTGACTCTAACGTTTGCCCATCATAATCAAAATTACACCATGCATAATAAACTTTATTGATTTCTATTTCTGTCAGCTCTGATTTTTTCGATAAAATCCTACTTGTTTCACGCTCCAGCAAATCAAAATCTGCATTCTGCCCAACAAAAGAAATATGTTCTGCATGTAATGCACGATGCTGCCTTACAAAATTTTCCCGATAATCAGTCAATAAAATCAAGAATAAATTCATCAAAACTGAAATTAAAAAAACACATAATACAATAAACGCAATTTGACTTTTTATATTTTTAAAAAATGCTTTCAGAATCTTGATTCGTTTATTCATGTGTTTTACCACCTCATTGCTTCCAGGAATTCATTTACTTTATTAATTCTTCCAAAATCATCCATACCATATGGCTCTAAACGAAATTCCCCCACAATATTCCCGTCTTTTAGATACAAAATACGATTAGCACGAATGGCTGTCTTTATATCATGTGTAACCATAATAATACTCTGGCCTGCTCTGTTAAAAGATGTAAAAATATCCAGCACTTCTTTAGAAGACTGGGAGTCCAATGCACCCGTAGGTTCATCCGCGAACAGCAATTCCGGTGAGTTGATCAGTGCACGCACAATTCCTACCCTCTGAGCCATACCTCCTGAAATCTGAGAAGGATATTTTGTACGTGCATCCGGAGCAATTCCTACCTGATTTAATAATCTTTCTGCCGCATGAATTACCTCTTTTTTCTTGTTGCTGCCCAACAGACCACTAATCAATATATTATCCATTACATTCATACTCGGAATCAGACAATTATTCTGAAAAACAAATCCGCAATGTCTTTTTCTGTATTCTGCAAGTTGATTTACATTCATATTTACAAGATTCTTTCCGGCCGAAAGAACCCTCCCATCTGTTGGTGTATCCATTCCAGATAAAGCATATAACAACGTCGATTTTCCAGATCCACTTTCTCCCATAATGGCTGTAAAATCCCCCTGAAAAAAATCAACACTGATTCCTTTCAGAACCCGATGCATTCCATATTCTGTGCTGAAAGATTTCTCCAGATTTTCTGTTTGTAATATAATAGAATTCATATTAATATACTTTCCTTCTGATCTTAGATTTCAAGAACGATCATCCATCCCAACAGGCATTTGATCTCTAGAAACTGATTTCAAAAAGTCTTGCCATAACAGGTTTGTCATAATGAACAGTCAGTATATCTTTGTCAAGCTCAAAGGAAACAGGCTCCTTTTCCGGATATAAGCAGGATACCTTTAAGCCTTTCCCTGCAAAGGGAAGACTTCCCAACGGAATGGATAAGCTGTCCTCTGTACAGCTGATACCGGCATTCTGATATCTGTCATTATTTTTCCCTTCCATCTGACGTTTCCATACTGCAAGATAGGCTTTATTTTCCAGCTGCAGTCCACCGCATACCCACAGATCTTCATTATCTGCAATATCCAGAGGCCAGAAAGGCAGTGCCTGCCTGATATCCTGGCAAATGGTCTTATAGCAGTCAATTCCTTCTTTTACCAGTGCAAGACGTTCCTGGGAAAGCTCTGCCAGATGACCGCTCTGATGGATACGGAACAGCATGGCATTGACCATATTATAAATAACCTCTTCTTTGTCTCCCTGACGCATCGGATAGGACCAGATCGCAGCCTGCTCCGGAGTCACTCCAGCCGGAGAATTTGCTGCTATGGTAGCAAAATTGCAGTAATCCTCCTGGTCAGAGGTAGACTGGATACTGTATCTGGAAAGCAGTGCATAATCCATGCGAAGTCCTCCACTGGAGCAGTTTTCAATTACCAGATCCGGGTAGCGTGCAAATACACCATCCAGCCAGTTAAGATATGCTTTTTCATGCTCCAGGAGGCCCTGTCCCACGCTTTCTGCACCAATCTCTGTACCAATTCCAGGCTCTATATTGTAGTCCATTTTAATATACCCTACACCATATTCCTTCACTACACGGTCTATGACTTCATTCACATACTCTATGACTGCCGGGTTTCTAAAGTCCAGCTGATATCTGCTGCGGTCATAGACTCTCTTTCCATGGCGCACAAAAAACCAGTCATCCGGTACTTTTTTTGCCTTCTCACAGTTAATTCCCATAACCTCCAGTTCCAGCCAGACACCGGGAACCATTCCTTTTTTACGGATGTAATCTGTCACTTCTTTGATGCCATTTGGAAAACGGTCCCTGCATTCCTTCCATTCACCGACACTGTCCCACCATTCTCCCGGTGCATACCATCCGGCATCGATCACATAGTATTCACAGCCACATGCTGCAGCTGCATCAATAAGCGGAAGCTCCTTTGCAGTGGTAGGATCTCCAAACAGACAATTCATGTAATCGTTAAAGATTACCGGTAAATCCTCATCATCCTTATTCGGTCTGCGGATCATACGGCGATATCTGGTCAGCTCTCCCATTGCCTGTTCAAAGCTGTCATCTGCCACACCCACAGCAACCGGCACAGACTCAAAGGCTTCACCGGGTGCAAGGTTTTTGAACCAGTGGGACTGTATCTCCGTAGGTCCGCTGACACATACATAGGAATGGGTATTCTGATCACTGATTTCATAATGCCAGGAACCATTATGTTCAATCTGCCAAAATAAGCTGGTATGAGCTTCTTTATTCTCTACATAGCCTAATGGCAGGTACTTCTTTGTAGACCAGTGTCCGGTATTAGTCACCTCCAGAATCTGAGAGGTACGCTGATACACTCCCGGCTGTGTCTGTGCCAGTCCCACATCCCCAAATGTAAATTCCCTGATGCTCATTTCCTTCTGCCATCCATTATAAGGAATGCGTACTCTCATTTTGGCATCTGAATTGCTTTTGCCTTCTTTTTCAATTCCTGTATAACAAAAAGAGGAAAGATATTCCAGGCACTGTGTGTCCTCACCTTCATTTATGATTCTGTTCTTCATACGGACTACAGAAGTCCCTTTGTAAAACTGCATTTCTGTTTCCAGGCGAACGTGAGTCACTGTCCTGTCCTCCTGGTAAACAGTGATTTTACGTCCAATCTCATTGACACAGTCATCCATGCCTGCATATGTCAATAAATATCCCGGCGCAGTGCAGATATGTTTGTTTCCATGTTTTTCATAGGGCCTGTCATAGCCTGCCAGATTCACCTGTACAAGCTGAAAAGCCTCATCGATCAGCTGATCACGCCTTGCCAGATCCTCTGCTTTACATTCCGGTCCAAATTTACAGATATCCTCTTCACAAAAATCCGCCTTTGAAAAATGAAGCAGCTTAATCTGATTCCTGTCTGTAATTCCAAAAACAATATGAATCCCATTTTCATTTATTTTAATATACTTCATACTTGATAGCTTTCCCTTTCACTTATCTAATAGTGCCTATATGATGCAATATTATAAACTTCTGACCCAAAAATGTCTATGAAGAATCTATGATTTTGCCGATTTATTTTTTCTTTACAATATATTCCTTTTTTTGTTTTGATCTCTCTGTTTTTATTTATCTCAAAATGTTATAATTCATTTTGAAATATCCAAAACCAAACATTCCAGCTTAAGAAGGGAGACATTCTTATGGATTTCATAAAAGAAGCACTTTCCATGGGTTTTGCAGATGCAGCGATCATGGATACAAAGGACCTGGTATTTGTACCGGAATACAGACAGTTCTGCCAGGATAATCTCTGTGGAAATTATAATCTAGTTCCTGCATGTCCGCCTGCCTGCGGTACTGTAGAAGAAATGCAGGCAAAAGCATTGAAATATGAAAAAGCACTGGTTCTCCAGACTGTTCTGAAGGATCCGATCATGGATCCGGTTCTTTTCAAGCAGGCAAAGCATGCACAGAATATCCTTACAGAACAGCTTGCCAGACAGATGCAGGAAGCAGGAAAAAAAGATATCCTGATCATGAGCGCAGGACCGTATAAAAACTGTTCCTGTATGTCCGCCTACAGTGTAGATGCACAGAAAATGGCTGATGCAGTCGGTATGGTCTGCTGGGCAGATGATTCAGATGTAAGATTCTTTACACAAATCCTGTTTCATGAAGACTGAGCATGATTCAAAAAGGCTATCACACTGAATTTTTTTCTGCGCGATAGCCTCTTTCTCATTCTGCATGGTCTGGTCCGTAACTCTTTCAGTTTACTGAAAAAGATAATTTTTCCCTTCGTTATAAGTTCCCTTCATTGAAAATTGAACAACTAATTTCCCAGTCATCGGATCTTCAATACCTATACTGATCTTATATTTCTTTCCGGCCAGTGAAATCAGCTTTTTTACCTGCATTCTTGTTTTTGTCTGTAAAGTTTCTTCCGGCAGAAGTGATTTTAACGAAATGTCAACCGCTTCTTTTTCAACACTATTTCCATCCTCATCTTCTACCAGAACCCATACAGGCCAGTCTTCATAAAATGGTGCAACTCCATCATTCTTCCATTTAAGATTCAGGCTGACATACCCCGGCATCTGAATAAGGCTTGCTTGCGAAATCCACAAACGATATCCCATGCTTCCTAAAACTTTCCTATAACCGTTTTCATAAGTTTTATCCGCTACTTTCGGTCCAAGAAAAGTAGTATGTGCTTTCTTTATCAGATTTATTGTCTGATCCAGATTTGTGTCAAGCAACTCTTTCATTGTAATTGAACTTGTAAACTCACCTCCGGAAGGAAACTTTTTCCAGAAATCTTTCATTGCGGATAACCCTTTTTTCTCATGAGTCTGGTCAAACTCACCGCCTTCATTGATCCAGCGAAACCATTCCTCTGTGCTCTCTGGCTGTCCGGTCATATCGTTGTAGAGACCTGTTCCATAATGTTCTCCCTCACTAAAAGGTCTTCTCATCAGTATCATGGAATCAGGGAAGGCCTCTGTCCATGGAATCATATAACGTTCTCTTACAGATTCTTCTGGCAGACTCTGTATTCCTGCGGAAATATTTACATGCCATTCTCCCCAGTGCCCCAGACTTCCAAGTTCGATATAACTGACCAGTCCATCTCTGCCAAAATGCTCTCCAAGTGCATTAACTGCCCTTTTGTGATATTGTATCATCTGTTCATTATTATAATCAGGAGCATATCCCTTTCCATACTCCATATCATACCAGGTTCCCGCATGATCAGTTTTGTCATATAGCCATTGTGGAATGTCCATATGCTTTTCCTCCCCGGGAATATCACACACAAACCTCAGTACCAGGTGTTTCCCTTCTTCTCTCCATCTGTCAGTCTGATTTTCTCTTTCGATTTTCTCCCAGTCATATTTTCCTTCCTCCGGTTCCAGTTCAGCCCAGGTAATATCCATATACAGTAAAGATATATCCTCTCCTATTGTTTCTTCCCAGGCACAAGGTGCATATCCCATTA
Organism: Blautia sp. HCP3S3_C12; assembly: GCF_052064155.1. Taxonomy (NCBI): domain Bacteria; kingdom Bacillati; phylum Bacillota; class Clostridia; order Lachnospirales; family Lachnospiraceae; genus Blautia; species Blautia sp. HCP3S3_C12. Next base: position 67,487 of record NZ_JBQHWC010000004.1, read on the forward strand.
ATGGATTTCCAAAAATTTCTTCTGTTTTTTCATATATCTGAGTTTTTCTTCCAAATACCATCCATACTCCTGCTGCTATAATAACTAAAAGTCCAAAACCCAACAGAACCAGATATCGTTTCTGACTTTTAGCCATGATATTCTCCATTATACTGAATCAATGTAACATCTTCCACTCCACCGATATCCCGGATTTTTTCCATAAACTCCATATCATTCTGTCTGCAATATATTTCCACTGCCATTTCTGTTTTTTCATTGCGCATAGTTTTTGATTTTACGAAATATTTTCTTTTTCCAAAACAGCGGATAATTTCATCTCCCGCCTGAGTTCCCTGATAATGAATCACTGCAATATAAATTCTGCCATTTTGTTGTTTGTGATAAAACAGAGTGATCATCAAAATGATAATCACAGCTGTCAACAGAGTTAATGCATACATACCTGCACCGGCTGTAATCCCCGATGTGATTGCCCAGAACAGATACAGAAGATCCATCGGATCTTTAATTGCTGTACGAAAACGTACAATAGACAATGCACCAACCATACCAAGAGAAATCACAATATTACTGCTGATCGCAAGTGTTACCATACAGGTGAGCACTGTCATTCCCACAAGTGTAACTGCAAAACTTCTGGAAAAAATAACTCCAACATAAAATTTCTGATAAACCAGATAAATCACACTTCCCAAAATCAAAGCCACTGCCAGAGCAGCCAATATCTTAGGTATATCATACTGACTGAACATTCCTGATTCCAGTACAGATTTTTTTATCATATCCTGTACACTCATCTTATCATCCTCCCCTGTGTATCATACCAATACTCAAATCCATTCATGTACCGCGTTTTTTCATAACACAGTACATATTTGGAAACTGCTGTAAATTCTGCTGCCTGCGGCGGCAGAAGATTTCTCAGAATCTGAGGCAGCATCTCTGTAAATTTCACTTCCATGATCAGTTTTCCCGGTTCCAGTACAGATAAAGCCGGAAGCGTACTGTCGAAAATATCATAGCTTCCAACAGCAGCTCTGACATCTGTATCAAATGTGATCCTGACCGTTCCTTCATCCATGATCCATGGTTCTCTCTCATAATCTACGATTGTTCTCGGACGCATCATATTACTCATACATTCTATGTAAAATTCCCTGCAAAGACTATACGGACTTTTCAGAAGAAATTCATACTCGCCGGAAAGAATTTTTTGCACCTCATCTTTTGTCAGAGGGGCATCTTCTTTATAAATATAACTGCCGAACTTCTTTTTTCTTTCCAGCTTGATACTTTCAGCACTATAATTATAAATTCGTATCCTGTATTTCTTCCTCATAAGAACGCCGCTTTCCTTTTCTTCATATGCACTGTTCCAGTAATCATCAAAATACAGGCTCCGTATCAGATATCCTCCATTTTCTGCATGAGGATCCAGCTTCATAAGAGGCTTCATCCGAAGATTAAGGATTTCTTTCTCACTGGTACTGATAAGGTATTTCCATTCATTACGAAAACGTTCTTTCTTCCTGTCAGCCTTCCTCATAATCGTCTTCCTCTACCGTATTATCTTCTGTTATGTAGAAACACTTCATACCATAATGTTTTCCTTCATCTGTTACATAATAATCAAATGCATCCTGCGTTTTTCCAGATGTATTTGTTGCTCTTACTCTCACAAAGTACTGTCCTGCTTCCGGAAGGTCCATCTCAGCTTCTGGAACAGTCAGTGTTGTGTTCTGATAGATCACATCCCGGAATAGATAATCTCTTGCAACCTCCACAGAATACGTAATGTCTTCTGCGTCCAGATCATAAGATACATCCCAGTTAAATTTCAGCTTATCACCGTCTGTTGTCGGAACACCTATATAAAATGGCATTGGTATTTCCAGGCTTTCCAGATATAACTGATAGTTCTTCTCTATCTCATCAGGAAGTGATGCTGCAATCTGATCGTATTGTTCAGATGTAAGCGGTTCATACTCTGCATCAGGCATCGAATATAAATAGGGCTTCAGTACGTTCTTATAGCTCTCTATCTTTGATGTGAGCATATCTTTGTTCAGATATTCCCTCAGATCCAGAATGGCATCATTTAATTTTTCCCGGAAAGACCGTGACTTCAGACACCTTTGAAACAGAATATTTCCCCAGTAATTGCTGATTCCCTTTTCCCAGCTGTTCTGATCCGAAAAATTCCTTAATTCATATTCCGGTCTCATCAGACAGCCATCGTTATCCCAGGCAATAAAGTACCAGATATCTGAATTCAGAGGACTGTATAAATAAACATTTCTGTTCTGTGTGTCTACGTTTCCCATCAGAATCTGAAATGCCATCCAGTAAACAATATTTTCTTCATCAAAATGTTCTTTCAGTACATCTTCAATCCCTATAGAGTAATCATTCAGATCTGTCAGCATATCGATCAGTTTTTCATGATCTGAATCCCCTTTTATTTCCAGCATTTTTTCAAAGGCTGTTTTATCATATCCTGCATCATCTTCTTTTTTTATAATATCTTCGTAACGATAAAATTCGAAAGAATTAATCTTATACAATTGTCCGTTTGAATCCAGTCCATGACTCTTTAATGCCGTCTTATTCAATTGTTCAACCTGTGTATAAATTCCATAATCCTCAAATTTTCCACCTGATTCTTCTGTATTATCTTTTACATACAAATGCACAAACTGTGTACGTAAACCAACCATCTGAGGGATTCCCCTGATCAGATCATATGCCAGCTTATTTCGAAAGCGCATTCCTTCTGTCATATGTTTATTCAGGTTAATGGTTCTCTGTCCCCTCCACGTTCCTTTATTCTTTTTTAACTCAATTTTATAATTTTTTTGTGCATTCTTGCTGGATGACTGGCCTCTGATCTGAACAGTTGCATTAGGCACGCGTTCTCCATATCCGACTTCCCCTTCTGTCGGTCCATTCTCATCTCCCACCTGCAAAAGTCCTGCCACCTGATATCTCTCCACTCCCATATCTTCGTAATCATAAACAGAATAGCTGTTGATTTCCTTCCATGTATGATATGTATTTTCCGATGAATTTCCCTTAGATACAGTAAGATACATGGTAACAACACTGGTATCATCATCATTTTCATACAAAGAATCCTTATCTCTTAAATGAATCTCATTGATTTCTTCTTTCTCCGCTTTTTCCGCCTTTACCTGTTCTGTTTTGTTATCTTCCTGTACTGTCTGATCCTGTGAAGAGTTTCCCGCTTTTTCCAGAGTGCAGCCTCCACAGAGAGAAAGACTGACTAATACTGCACTTATCAGATTTATTTTTTTAATTCCTGTCAACGCTCGTTCTCCTTTCCAGTTTCTCATCCATAAAACATCCGATTCTGGTAAATACCCCCGATTTGTCTTCTGCTACCACCGGCTGTATGCTGAGAATATAATATGGCAGACGTCTGGTATAACATTCCAGACGGATCATAGCAATAAAATAAAACAGTACACATCCTGCAAGAAACCCAAAGCCATAATATACCTGCGGACAAAACAGTGAAATCACAGTAAACACAGAAGTTCCCACGGCAAAAATTACAGAAGCAGCCAATGCTCCCCTGTAATCTGTAAAATATAAAAGAAGCAGAAGCATCGTATTTGCAACTGCATAAATGCCGTAACCAACACAAAGTGTCCGGAAATATCCATACATCAGATCATTAAATCCCAAAGGAAGGTACTTCAAAAGACTCTCACCCACTGAAATCGCCAATGCAGTAGTCAGTAACTGCTTCAAAGCGGTATATTTCAATTCTCTGTTCAGTACATCCAGCATTTCTGTACCGGCCTGCATAATATCCTTAATGGTTCCCCCATCATTGAATAAACTGTAATAATTCCTGTATTTCGGATAAAAATTAACTTCTACAGAAACCACAAAATTTACAGTGGTAATCAGAATTGTCAGAAATGCGATCAATGCCGGTACGTCATGTGACGGTGCCCCATAAAAAAGCCCTTTTACCTGTTTCCCCAGCGGTCCGGCCCACATAATCACAAGGTGGGCAAACAACCCGATATTAATGCAGAATCCTGTAAATGCCAGTGGCAGAAACTCATCTGCCCACCTTAAAAATAAGAATGCACTGATATCGCTTTGTGGAAAATACTCATACAGTAAAACAACATCCCATAAAAGCATGATCCCATATCCAATGCATACCGCAGCCATCAATGCTTCCACATGAGAAATTCCCAGAAACAGCAATAAAGCTCCCGAAAGAAAAGTAACAGCGATCGCAGCAAGAAAGGACAACATAATTCCTCTGTAATCTTTAATTGCAGTAAGATAACTCATCGCATTCCATGTAACGATCAGTTCTCCAAACAACTCAAAACATAAAAACTTATCTATAAGCCCAACTCCGGAAAATATCAGAAAAATCCCATATAAAATTCCTCCTGCAATGAGCATTAAGCCTGTCGAACCCCAGAAAGATGACAGAACTGCCTCATTTTTTTCTTCATAAAGCATATCTGCAATAAATCTTGTTACTACCATTGACAAGAAACTGGTTACCGTCAATGATGCAAGAAGTGTATATGTGATCATGCAGACCAGTAATTCTCTGCTCTGTTTCGAAGCACCTGTCCTGTCACACAAAAACATAACACCCAGCAGAAGGACGATCCCCAGCAACATGGGACCGGTACAGATAATCCCTGCATATCCATAGGCGCGGAAAGAAGCAAACAGCCCTCTTCTGCTGAACAGTTTTTTGAGTTCAAATCCAATCCCTGCCATATACTTCCTCCACCTCCCTGTAAAGTTTTCTGTATTCACTGATCATGCGCTCATGCCTGTAATATGCCTTAGTTCTTGCCTGTCCACTTTTTCCCATCCTGATCCGCCTTCTCCTGGATTCACACATTTTTTCCATAGCGGCAGCAAGTCCATCCCTGTACATAGGCGGAACGCAATAACCGGCACATCCAAAATCATCTCCTTCTTTCCCATTCAGAAGTTCCCGGCAGCACCCTACATCAGTGGTTACACATGGGCGTCTGGCTGCAAATGACTCCAGCACGGATAATGGCTGTCCTTCTGATATACTGGTAAGGATCGTAAAATCCAGTTTTCTCATATACTGTACAATATCTACCCTTCCTGTAAAAACAAGATTTTTGATATCCAGCTGTTTCACCAGTGCATAACACTCATCTGCATATTCCTCGTCATCTACCCCTCCCAGAATATGAAGTCTCACATTCTCCATCCTGCATGAAAGTTCATAAAATGCATATATCATAGTCTTTATATCTTTAATGGGTGCGAGACGGACTACCGCACCTATGTCCACCCATCCATCTTCCTCTTTCAGAGGGATCTGTGACAACCTGTCATAATTAATACCATTTTCGATTACTCTGCATTTCTCTGCATCACAGCCAATCTGTATTTGCGTAAGCATCGCATTCGTAAATAAACTGGTTACCCGAAAAGCCCTTTTATAAATTGCTTCTGATAACATATAAAAGAAAGAAATCCACTGTTTTTTAAATGATGGGATTACCCATTTTGCCCTGATGATCTCTTCCTCCCTTTCTCTTGTGTATATCCCATGCTCTGTAAGTAATACCGGTCTTCTGTAAACATATCCTCCAAGGCAGGCAAGAAGTCCCCCGTATCCTGTTGAAATGGCATGATAGGTATCTGCCTGAGGAACCTCAGAACCCAAAAGATATAAAACCGGAAGCAGCATGGAACGCATTGTATGAAACGCGTCCGCAAATGCAATATACGGATATTTTTCCAGACAGCTCTCTGTTAATATATTTAAAAACTGCTCACTTTTCAGAAATGACATCGGATTCATTTTCCGGTCGTGATATAAATGAAACAATACTTCCCAGTCAGGATGACTGCATTCCATCAATTCTCTTAGACTCTTTGTTTCTTCTTCCGAAAAACGATTAATTCTGTGCAGCTGTCCTTTTTGATTTCCATGTTCCTTCAGTTTTAATGCATCATCCAGAAATACCTCATGGACTTCCACCACATTATCCGGCAGTTCATAGACAAATTTTCCACGGTCACATGCATGTGCTCCTATCACCCACAGTACAAACTGATGCTCTTTCATAACAGTGATATACTGATGCATCCATGTAGAAACTCCACCATGTACATACGGATAACAGCCTTCTAAAACCAGACAGATTCTCAATTCTCTCACCTTATTTCTATTTTCACTGATTTCTCTTTTGCCCGAAGCAGATAGAGATTTCCGGTAATATGCGTCAGTTCTCCACCTTCTATATTACCCGGAGTCCCTTCATTCATTCTTATCATAATATAAGCTTCATCATAAAAATTATCTAATTTAAGATTAAGTTCCTGATCTGATACATCCTTATCGATCACCAGTGCCCCATACCGCTGTATTGCGCCTGATAGTTCGGAAGCAGTAAGATTTCTCAGACATGGAGCTGAAGTATACAGCCAGTCCATATATTCATCCAGCCGTTTTTTCAGTTTCTCCCATCCCAGTCTGGCACCTCTGTCTTCGTCCAGCAGATCATCCGGATGCATAAAATGTGTATTGACAAAATGCATATTCAGTTCAGATACAGCCGCAAGTTCCATATAATCATCAATCACAGCACCTGAAATAATACGGGGCTGTTCCACAATTCCATCTTCTGCAACTTCAAACTCCTGTGTATATGCCATATCTCCGACAAAATAATTACTTGCAATTGTACGTATCTCCGGAAATTCTTTTACGATCATTTCCCGCCCTTCATCTGACAGCACATTAGACGGCGGTACATAAACAGACAACTCTGTCCCCGGAAACATATCTTTTCCAAACCGTATCAGCTCTGTCATGGCTTTTTTCATTGCATCATAGCTTTCCCATGTTTTGTATGGAAGGATATTTGCATAATCCACATTTGACAGGCTCAATGGCTGATGATTATATCCATGATATCCCAGTTCTCCTCCCTGATGAAGCAGCATATTCCCAAAATACTGAAATCTCTGCACATCTTCCTGTTCCACAACATCTCCGGACACATCATCTTCATAATTATCAATAATAACACCTGTATATTTCACGCCGTGTTCCTCTGCCATATCCAGCATATCCGGCCACCAGATATTTGTATAAAACTCTTTGATGCTGAGACCATAATCACGTTTGATATATTTTCCATCTCCACTCGGTACAGGAGATGGAAAATCATCCAGATAGAATACAGATCCATTAAGCACCGGGTAAACCATCACATCTGTCAGCAGGCTATAGGATGCCGCAAAAAATCCTCTTGTGGCTTTTTCACATAATCCAAAATTGTCAACTACAAATTTACCTTTTCCATAACTGTTTTCCCAGATAAGCGGAACCTTCTTTTCATCATCTGTCCATGCATAAACCTTCGCTGTTTCTCCAACACTTACTTCCCATGCTGAATCATATGCGTCCGGAATCTGGTAAGATCTTCCCCCTCCAATCATGAAATCATCATCAATATAGATTTTATCTACCAGAACATTTCCATAATCAGAGTCTGTAATTCCCAATTTCTGCTCAATGATCGAAACATATGTATCCTTCTGAAGTGTTAATGCAAAAAGAACACGTCCTCCTTTTTCTACCCAGTTTCCAATCTTTATAACTACATCCTTCAATGGGTTCAGATCCGACATCAGCACCACTATTGTTTCATAGCCTGAGAAATCAGGAATCTCACTCTGTCTGATATCTGCCAGATCTACTCCTATTTTCATATCCATGAAAATTCTTTCAAACTGTTCCCATGCCATCACACTGTCTGCCTGACTGCTGTCCATCAGCACCAGACAACTGCTCTCAATATTTTTGACTGCCTGTGTTTCAGTTACAACAGTATCCCTGTCCAGATATGCATTCTTCTTGATATCTGCCTGATACTGAATTCCTGAACGCTCTGTCCAAAGCACCACACTGATTGCCAGAAAGACTCCCAGAATAACAGTCAGACCCTTAAATCGAAAAGACTGTAAATATTTTATCATTCCTGCCAAAAAGCCAATGCCTCCTTTCCTTTCGCCGACAGGTAAATATGCTCCTGCTGAATCTGCTCTAATGTTTCCTTTAATTCTTTTCCCTGTTTCAGTTCTACGTAATATCTGATCCTGAGTATCCAGTATTCTTCATTTCTGTGCCACTTCTTATCCATTCTTTCCAGACTTTTAAGAACCTGTTCATACTCCTTCATCTGCATTTGATTCTCAGTCAGACATACATATGTATGAAGATCCTCTTTAAATTTCAGTTTTTTCTTCAGAAGTTTTATATATTGATTTCTTTGCACCAGTTCCATCTGTCCTTCCAGAAGTCCCTGAGATAAATACTCCTGAAGAAAATCGCAGTACTCTGCAATAAGCTGTTGATTTTCCGGTTCTTTTGCATATCTGTATTCTATCTTCTGCAGTCTGCTTTCATATTCCTTAGACAGCTCTACCATTCCTGTGATCGCATAATGCACAACCTCTACATCCTCATTCATCCTTGCCTGTTTAAGCATATCTATGTAATTCTCCGGATCATCATTCAATATATTCATAATCAGATCACGCCTCATATCGGCCTCATCAATAAGAAGCACTTCCTCCAGTGGCACAATATTTCTGTCACTTTCTTCTTTCGGTACTATAATGCTTCTGTAAACTTCTTCATTGATCTTCATTTTTTCTATTCCGATTTCGCGCTTTTTATCCTGGTGAAAAAATATTTGGAAATGGAGAAGCAACACACAGATCATACCCCATACCGGTACAAAGATCACAGGTAATATGAGATACCTCTTCACCTTCAGTAAATGGGAGTTTATTCCTGTCCATATTAAAACACAACAGATAATATGAAATATAATAAAAACAACTCCTGTTATATTCTGTATCATTCTTCAGCTACCCTGCTTTCGTTACGGGTGTCAATCACTCTGCAGTGAAGTCCGTTCTTTTCGATCCTTTCAATTACGATCGGTAACATGCCATCATCCACCTGTGACAGGATCAGATAAAGTTGCCCATCCTCCGATATTCCCAGTATGTCATTCTCTCTGATTTTATTTCTTAATATCCTGTCTGTTTCCTCCAGTGTTATTGCCGGGTTCTCAATCTGCAGCAGAGCATATGATCCTATTTTCTGTTCTTTTATAGAATGAAATAATTTCAGTCTTTCCATAAAATACTCTGTTTTTAATATATGAGTTCCTTCCAGATATTCCCTGTCTCTGACTGCTTCCTGATATTCCAGTGCACGCAGCAGAGAGACTTCTACCAGACCGCATAAAATTTTAATAAGATTCAGATAATACAATGTCATCTGATTACTGGCAGCATCCTGAATAAATACCAGCATTACAAGTTCTCCATTTCTCCTTATCCCTGCAATATATGCCGGATATCCGGCAAGCAATTCCCTGTTTCTCCAGACCTCACCCTTTTCCAGCGTTTCTATCGCATTCTGATACTCTTCAATCCTTATAGAATTCGGTATTTTTCTGCGAATTTCAGGTGATGACACTTCCATCCTCCCAAAACGTTTCCATGAATCCAGTGAATAAAGTACAATTGTATGATTTTCCAGAACATCTTCCATTACCCTTATGGTTTCCATAAACAATTTCTGAGGCTGTATCACATCCAGCTTTCTTGTTATGTCAAAAATTTTTCCAAAGCTGTCCCTGCTTCCGAGAATCTGCTTCTTATATTGTCTTTTATCCTGAAGGGTCTCCTGATACATTTCCTGCATAAAGAAAAATTTTTCCTTGATCAGTCTGTTTTCTTTTGTTACAAATTCTATATTCTCTTCATTTTTCAGCCTTATATAGCCACAGACAGCACCTGCTGCAAAATAAAAAATAAACGGAATCCAGTTGGAAGCCTCATAAAACAAAGTATATATGTTTACATTCTCCTGCCTGTATGCTGCAATCAAAGAACAAGTTTCCAACGCTGCTGCTGCTATTCCATAATTAATTCCATAAAGACTTCCCATGAATACAATAAATACAAGTCTCAGGTCAATCATTTTAAACTGAGCATAAGTTCCTGTATATTTGTTTAGAAATTCAAATAAAATAAATCCTGAGATTAATTCCAGAATGTGAACCAGCAAAGTATTTTTCGATATCCAATTCCTGATATTTGCAAAATGTCCGGAATCTTGATCTGATAATTTTTTATACTCCTGATACATCCCGGGAATATCTTCAAAAACAGATATCTTTGGAAACCACCCATATTCCTGTCTTATGATCTGATCATCCGGCTGTACCTTATAAATCTGACCGCTGTTCTGATATCTTATATCCAGTTTACCCGGAATTGTTTTTCTGATTTCTTTTTCCAGATCACTGAAATTCTGCCCGAAACAATCCGGAACATTCAGACAGCATTCTTTTCCCCAATTATCATATACTTTATAAAGCAGTTCTGCCAGATCATCCATACATAGAAAATAAATATTTTGTTCCGGTGATTCCTCAAAAACAATTTTCCCGCTTTGTTCTGCCTCTGTAAACAGCTTATAAAAAAAGTCCTGTGTGTATAACGCTGAATATAAATGAGGAATTCTCAGAATCTTGGTGTTTATCTGATACATATTTCCATATTCCATAACTACATTTTCTGCTGCGGATACCAGAAGTGTTTTTCCACTTGTAATATTATAAATACTCTCCTGGCCGGTCAGATACAACATCCTTATTTCCTTATTCTTTTTGCATAACTGAAGTATCTGTCTCAGTTGTTCCAGTTCTCCTGCCATCCTGCCATGCATAGTCAGATAATTGGAAAAATAAACAATTCTTTCAAACTCATATGTTTCGAAAATCTCTTTCAGTTCTTTCTCATCTTTTATGAACGGACGAGATAATATATTCTTGTTTCGATTTGATTTCAGCATCTCATTTCCCAGTACAACTACATCACATTCAGGAAATGATTCTTCTATAAAAGTTTCTGTTACATATCCTGTATTTCCTGCCAACAATACTTCCATATTTATTCACCTCAATAAAGTGAAGTATAACAAAGTTATTTTTTCTTTTCAATATCAGTATCAACGCTTTTTTTGACATAATCACAACCGCCGGCTTAGCAGGTGATTATTTGTTTGCCCTAACAAAAAAAGCTCCAAATCCTCAATTCATAAGGATTCAGAGCTATTTGAACGTCAAGCTGAAAATGAGACTTGAACTCACGACCCCTTCATTACGAGTGAAGTGCTCTACCGACTGAGCTATTTCAGCTTATGCTGTCATCTGTCAGAAAATAACGGTTCCGACAGCCACAGCATTTAGTTTATAATATTATTTATTTTCTGTCAAGTCCTTTTTAGCTGGTTTTTGGGGTGTGGTCTTTGTCACCTTTGGCGCTTCTTTTGGTGCTCTTTTTGTCACTTTTTTTGTCGCCGGTTTTACTACCGTCTTTACATCAGCTTTTGTTTTCGCTGCAGCCTTACGTACAGTTCTCGCCTTGGTAATCGACTTCTTGATCTGACCTTCTGCTGCTTTCTCCTCTTTCGGCTCTTCTTCCGGTGTACAGGTAAAGATTGCCACCCCAAGTGCAGGAAGTTTCACTGTAATAGAATATTCTCTCTCATCGCACTCTGCCTTCTTCGCTACTTTCACTCTTCCATTAACTACACCTTCCCCGCCATATTTCTTATCATCACTGTTAAAGATTTCTTTATATTTACCGGCAAAAGGTACTCCAACCTGATAATTCTCGTAGGGGATTGCCGCGAAATTGCAGACAGCCAGAATAGTTTCTTCCGGTTTCTCTGTCTTTCTCATGAATGCGATCACATTCTCCTCATACTTCATCAGCTGAACCCATTCAAATCCATCATACTCGTCATCCATCTGATAAAGTGCCGGATGAGCCAGATACATATTATTAAGGTCTTTGACAAAAACTTCCAGTTCTTTTGGCATGTCTTTATCCGGCGCCATCATCTTGCATCCCGGGTGAAGCATCATATAGGCGTATGCTTCTCTGATCTGCGCACTCTTCTGTGCTTCTGTTCCCGGCAGTTTCTCTGCAAAATCCTTCAAAGTGCCAACATCCCTGGTGCCAAGGGTCAGAATATAATGTTCACAGTATGCATAAAGCAAAGAAACTGTCAGCTGATCATGGTAATTCTTTCTCTCAATGGGATCCTTACTCAGGTATTCCAGGAGATCTTTTGTCCATCCGCCACTCCATTTATAATCAAATCCAAGATGGTCATTTACCACACTGTCCGTCAGCTCCGGCCAGAGTCCGTCCTCCTGGGCAATAAGAAGGATACCAGGATTTCTCTGTTTGATCACAGAATTCAGATGTTTCAGAAATTCCAATGCATCCAGGTTCTCATTTGTGCCATATATATTTGGTGTCCACACTCCAGGATTTCTGCCATAATCCAGGTACAGCATAGCATCTACATCATCCATGCGCAGACCGTCCACATGATAAACCTCTGTCCAGAAACATGCATTGGCAATCAGAAAATCCTTCACCATAGGACTGGCATAATTGTAGAGCAGTGTTCCCCAGAATGGATGAACCGCTTCTGCAGGATTCTGTTTTTCATAAAGAGGTGTTCCATCAAATCTCTCCAGCCCGGAAGCATACCGTGGAAACTGTGCAGGTGTCCAGTCCAGGATCACACCGATTCCTGCCTGATGCAATTCATCCACCAGCTTCTGAAAATCCTTGGGTGTCCCAAATCTGGAAGTCGGTGCATAATAACCATAAGTAGAATATCCTCCTGTATTATCATCCAGATATTCCATCACCGGATGCAGTTCTACATGAGTATAATCCTCCTCTGCCAGAAACTCCACCAGTTCCTCTCCCGTCTTCCATTCCTCCAGAGATGTTTCATATATAGAAACCGGCTGTTTCCTGTCATCAAATCTGGAACGTTCTTTCATCCAGTCTCCATCGTTCCACTGAAAAGCACTTACATCTGCTACCACAGATGCTCCCTCAGGATCATGGTCTGCGCTGTTCCCATAAGGATCGGCCTTTAGCAGAACTTCGCCGCCTTTAACTTTAATTTCATATTTATAATGTGTTCCGACTTCTGCTCCGGGTACAAACAGTTCAAAGATACCGGACATTGGCATACGGTGCATGATGGTTGCACGGCCAATCCATTCATTGAAATCCCCGGCAATATTCACGCTAATAGCATTGGGAGCCCAGACAGCAAACAAAGTTCCCTTTACTCCATTAATCTCCATGGGATGTGCTCCAAGTTTTTTATATGCCTCATAATAAACGCCTGCACAGAACTGCTTTTCTTCTTCCTCTGTGATCTGGCATGGAAAAGCATAAGGATCATAGCTTTCTGTCTCGATTTCACCTGTTTTTATAGAAAATTTATATTTCGGCACCTTATGCACAGGAAGCAATACTGCAAAATATCCTGCCTCATCTTCCTTTTCACAGACATAAGTTTTATTTTCACTTATTACACTTACCCCATCTGCGCCCGGAAAAAATCCCTGGATCAGGACACCATCTGGCGTGATCCTTGGTCCCATTACATCTCTGGGCGCTGTTTCCTCTCCATACACAATAGCTTCAATTCTTGGCCAGTTCATATAACCGTATAGTTTTTCGTTCATAGCTAGGTTACCTCCCCTGTTGTCGAAATCAGATTATCTGTTACCATTCACTTTATTTTCATAACCAGGCTCAGGCAGAATATAAGAATATGTGAACAGTAATTCTATTCTTAGTTTAGCATTTTTGCACAAAAAAATAAAGGAAATTGTTTGACAAATTCCCGTTTCTGAGATAAATTTATGGTATCAAACCATAAAAAGGATCCTGTTCCGGATACCGGGATTCTTTTTTCTACTATAAGGAGGATTCAAATAATGGGAAACAAAGCCTTTGACGTAACCGCATTAGGCGAATTATTGATTGACTTTACTGAAAACGGAAGCAGCGCACAGGGGAATCCGATGCTGGAAGCCAATCCGGGCGGTGCTCCATGCAACGTGCTTGCAATGCTTGAAAAGCTTGGCAAAAAAACTGCATTCATCGGCAAAGTCGGAAACGACATGTTCGGAACCCAGCTTAAGAATGCTGTAGAGGAAGTAGGGATCGACACCCGCAACCTTGTGATTGACAACGAGGTACACACAACACTTGCCTTTGTACATACTTATCCTGACGGAGACAGAGATTTCTCCTTCTACCGTAACCCGGGTGCAGATATGATGCTCACCAAGGATGAAATCCAGGAAGACCTGATCAGAGATTCCAGAATCTTCCACTTCGGAACTCTTTCTTCCACTCACGAAGGAGTACGCGAGGCAACCCGCTATGCCATCGACGTTGCAAAAGAAGCCGGATGTATCGTCAGCTTCGACCCGAACCTTCGTCCGCCATTATGGAAATCTCTGGATGACGCAAAGGCAGAAATCGAATACGGCCTTGGCAAATGTGATATTCTGAAAATCTCAGATAATGAAGTTGAATTCCTGTTCGGAACTACAGACTATGACAAAGGCGCCGCACTTCTGAAAGAGAAATACAATATTCCGCTTATCCTCATCACACTCGGAAAAGACGGAAGCCGCGCTTACTACAAAGACATGAAAGTAGAGGCTGCTCCTTTCCTTCAGGAAAAGACTATCGAGACAACAGGTGCAGGCGATACCTTCTGCGCAAGTTCCTTAAACTATGTTCTGGAACATGGTCTGGACAATCTGACAGAAGAGAACTTAAAAGAACTGCTCACATTCGCAAATGCGGCAGCTTCTCTGATCACCACACGTAAGGGTGCTCTTCGCGTCATGTCCACCAAAGAAGAGGTTCTTGACTTTATGAAATCAAGAGGATGCTGATTTAACATCATAATTTTTTAAGGAAGCCCAGTCTGGCGGTGCCAGAGGGCTTCCTTTTTTTATCATAAAAATCAAAAAATATCTCCTGGCGATTGAAAATCTCAATCAGACAGGAGATATTTTAAATATATAAATCTCTATTACAAATCAACAGTCAGTCATTATAAAAATAGTCAAGCGGATATTCGCAATCCGCTTCGCTACTTGCTCATAACCGAATAACTGCTTCGCAGTTTATCAGAAGGAGCTCGCACTCCTCCTGATACAAGAAAGTCCCCACCCACTGCTTATTGCTTTTCGCAATTGAAGCAGGGGACTTACTTGATTCGGTTAAACTGTTAACTTGTATCTTACTATTTTACCACACGAACTCTGGAAACGCCTTCAATTGCTTTCAGCTCATCCAGTGCTTCTCTGGAAGCTGTGCTTTCCAGATCAATGAGAGTATAAGCGTATTCGCCTTTGCTCTTGTTTGTCATATCTGCGATGTTCAGACCTTCTGCACCGAGGATCTTGGTGAACTGGCTGATCATGTTCGGGATATTTTTGTGGCAGATGGCAATACGTCCTACTGCCGCGCAGGTTCCCATATCACAGTTGGGGAAGTTTACAGAGTTTTTGATATTTCCGTTCTCAAGGAAATCTCTTACTTCTTTCACTGCCATTACTGCACAGTTTTCTTCGGATTCCTCTGTGGATGCTCCAAGATGTGGAGTTACCAGGATTCCCTTATGTCCTGCTACTGTATGGTTTGCAAAGTCTGTCACATATTTCTTCACTTTTCCGCTGTCTAATGCTTCGATCAGAGCATCCTCATCAACCAGAAGATCCCGGGCAAAGTTCAGAAGTACTACGCCGTCTTTCATCTTGTCTAATGCTTCTTTGTTGATCATCTCTTTTGTGCTGTCAAGAAGAGGTACATGGATGGTAATGTAATCACACTGGGAATAAATCTCATCCAGGCTCTTGATATGCTTGATGGTGCGGGAAAGATTCCATGCAGCATCAATGGAGATGTATGGATCATATCCGTATACTTCCATTCCAAGTGCAGAAGCAGCATTTGCCACCATTGCTCCGATAGCACCAAGACCGATGATACCCAGCTTCTTGCCCATGATCTCGCATCCTGCAAACTGCTTCTTCTGCTTCTCAGCAAGTTTATCGATATCTTCCTGATCTTTCTCTTTGGCAACCCATTCGATACCGCCTACGATATCACGGGAAGCAAGGAGCATACCTGCAAGTACAAGCTCCTTCACACCGTTTGCATTGGCGCCCGGTGTGTTAAATACTACCACGCCTTTTTCTGCACAGTCCTTTACAGGAATATTGTTGACACCTGCACCTGCACGTGCGATTACCTTCACGCTCTCAGGAAGCTCCATGTCATGCATCTTTGCACTTCTTACAAGGACTGCATCACACTCCTGCAGATCTTCGCTTTTCTTATATTCTTCATCAAATAATCCCAGACCTTTTTCTGCAATGGGATTCAGGCAATGATACTGAAACATTATGCATTTTCCTCCTCAAACTTCTTCATGAAAGCAACCAGTGCTTCCACACCTTCTTTTGGCATAGCATTGTAGATACTTGCACGCATACCGCCCACTGTACGGTGTCCCTTTAAGTTTACAAGTCCTGCCTCTTTTGCTTCTTTTACAAATTTGGCATCCATGTCCTTGTCACCTGTTACGAATGGTACATTCATGAGAGAACGGTCTTCCGGTACAACAGTTCCTTTGAACAGCTTGCTCTGATCAAGGAAATCATAGAGGATTTTCGCTTTCTCAATGTTACGTCTCTGCATTTCTTCCAGTCCGCCCATTTTCTTTAGCCATTTGAAGACCTTACCGCATACATAGATGCAATAGCAGTTTGGAGTATTGTAAAGAGAACCTGCGTCTGCCTGTGTTTTGAATTTCAGCATAGTAGGTGTTCCTTCCAGAACATCATCTGTGATCAGATCTTCGCGGATAATGGAGATTACCATACCTGCTGGTCCGATATTCTTCTGTACACCGCCATAGATGATGCCATATTTGGATACATCAACAGGCTCAGATAAGAAGCAGGAGGAAACATCTGCTACCAGAGTTTTTCCTTTTGTGTTAGGAAGCTTCTTGAATTTTGTTCCGTAAATTGTGTTGTTTTCACAAATGTATACATAGTCTGCATCCGGGCTGATCGGAAGGTCGCTGCAGTCAGGAATATAGGAGAAAGTCTTATCCTCGGAAGAAGCGATCTTGTTTGCTTTTCCATATTTCTGTGCTTCCTGGTATGCTTTCTTTGCCCACTGTCCTGTTACAATGTAATCAGCAACCTTGTTCTTCATAAGGTTCATAGGGATTGCTGCAAACTGCTGGGAAGCTCCGCCCTGAAGGAATAATACCTTATAGTTATCCGGAATCTTCATCAGATCACGAAGATCCTGCTCTGCCTCGTCGATGATCTTCTGGAAATCAGCACTTCTGTGGCTCATTTCCATTACAGACATACCGGAGCCCTGATAGTCCATCATCTCCTCTGCTACTTCTTTCAGTACCTCTTCCGGCAGTACAGCCGGT
The DNA here is from genome assembly GCF_052064155.1 of Blautia sp. HCP3S3_C12. Taxonomy (NCBI): domain Bacteria; kingdom Bacillati; phylum Bacillota; class Clostridia; order Lachnospirales; family Lachnospiraceae; genus Blautia; species Blautia sp. HCP3S3_C12. The sequence goes on from NZ_JBQHWC010000004.1 coordinate 84,945, forward strand.
CCTGCGGAAAAATTATACACTCTGCTCATTGTTTTTCATATCCTCCTCATCAAAAACATCATCAATGCTTGCGCCTGCCGGTACCATGGGGAATACGCTGAGATCCTGATCGATCATACAGTCAAGTACGATAGGTCCCGGACATGCCAGAGCCTCTTTTAATGCAGGCTCTACCTCTTCCATCTTTGTGATACGGATTGCTTTTGCTCCCATGGCTTCTGCCAGCTTCACAAAATCTACTGCATCATTTAAAATTGTATGGGAATATCTGTGGTCATAGAACAAGGTCTGCCACTGACGTACCATTCCCAGTACATGATTGTTCAATACAATTTCAATTAAAGGTCTGCCACAGCGGACTGCTGTTGCGATCTCATTCATATTCATACGGAAGCATCCGTCACCTGCAATGTTTACCACAGTCTTGTCCGGTCTTCCCATCTTGGCACCGATGGCTGCACCAAGTCCATATCCCATAGTTCCCAGGCCACCGGAAGAAAGGAAGGTTCTTGGCTCTTTGTATTTAAAATACTGAGCTGCCCACATCTGGTTCTGTCCAACCTCTGTTGTGATGATGGCATCTCCTTTTGTCAGTTCGTACAGCTTTTCAATAATGTATGGGCCTGTAAGCTGGGAGTGATCATATCTTAAGGGATATTTTTCCTTCAGTTCACTGATTTTTCCGGTCCATTCAGAATGCTTCATCTGTGGAAGCTTCTCCAGGATCTGTTTCAGTACTTCCTTCTCATCCCCGATAACGCTGGCATCCACAACAATATTTTTGTTGATCTCTGCAGCATCTACATCAATCTGAAGAATCTTTGCCTGTTTTGCAAAGGTCTTTGTATTTCCGGTGACACGGTCACTGAATCTGGCTCCAAGCACGATCAACAGGTCACATTTGGAAACTCCCAAGTTGGAAGCTTTAGTTCCATGCATTCCCAGCATACCTGTATACAGAGGATCTTCTCCTGAAAATCCACCTTTTCCCATAAGGCTGTCACACACCGGTGCATCAATTCTGTGCGCCAGCTCTGTCAATTCCGGGGAAGCATTGGAAATGATGGTGCCACCGCCGGTAAAGATAAATGGTTTCTTTGACTCACTGATCAACTGGACAGCAGTGTCAATATCTTCTGACTTAATTGTATCTACCTTCGGCAAAACAGCCGCCGGACGCCGGAAGGTATATTCATATTTTGCACCTGTCACATCCTTTGTCACATCCACCAGCACAGGACCCGGACGGCCACTCTGTGCAATATAGAATGCTCTGCGGACAGTATCTGCCAGAGTCGTAATATCCTTTACAATAAAGCTATGCTTTGTGATAGGCATTACGATTCCGGTAATATCCACCTCCTGGAAGGAATCCTTTCCAAGAAGGGGTGTTCCTACGTTACATGTGATGGCTACCATTGGTACGGAGTCCATGTATGCAGTTGCGATTCCTGTTACCAGGTTGGTAGCTCCCGGACCGGAAGTTGCGAGACACACGCCGACTTTTCCGGTTGCTCTTGCGTAGCCGTCTGCTGCATGGGAAGCTCCCTGTTCATGGGAGGTCAGCACATGTGTGATCTGATCTTTATATTCATAGAGGGCGTCATATACATTCAGGATGGCACCGCCCGGATATCCGAATACAGTGTCAACGCCCTGTTCTTTTAAACATTCAACGATGATTTCAGCACCTGTAAGCTGCATCTTTACGTATCCTCCTAACTTTTCAGGCAGGAATCACAGGTTATGCCGCAATTCCCGCCGGGTACTTGTTCATCTTTATTTTGCTTTTGGTACCTCAAGGATTGCTCCTCTGTTTCCGGAGGTTACCATGGCAGCATATCTTGCAAGATATCCTGTTGTTACCTTTGGCTCACGAGGCTGCCATTTTGCTTTTCTTGCCTGCATTTCTTCATCAGAAACCTTGATCTCCAGTTTCAGTTCCGGAATGTTGATGCTGATGATATCCCCCTCTTCAACAAGTGCGATCGGTCCGCCGACTGCTGCTTCCGGTGATACATGTCCGATGGATGCTCCTCTGGATGCACCGCTGAAACGTCCGTCTGTGATCAGGGCTACAGAAGATCCCAGTCCCATACCTGCAATTGCAGATGTAGGGTTCAGCATCTCTCTCATGCCAGGGCCGCCTTTCGGTCCTTCGTAACGGATAACTACTACGTCACCCTCTACGATCTTGCCGCCTTTGATAGCTGCGATTGCGTCTTCCTCGCAGTCAAAGACTCTTGCAGGTCCTTCATGGACCATCATCTCTTCTACAACTGCAGAACGTTTTACAACACCGCCGTCCGGTGCAAGGTTACCCTTGAGAACTGCAAGTCCGCCTGTCCGGCTGTATGGATTGTCGATGGGTCTGATAACTTCAGGATTTAAATTTACACAGTCTTTGATGTTCTCGCCTACTGTCTTGCCTGTGACTGTCATGCACTCAGTATGAAGAAGTCCCTTCTTATTCAGTTCGTTCATAACTGCATATACACCGCCTGCTTCGTTCAGGTCTTCCATGTATGTAGGGCCTGCAGGTGCAAGGTGGCAGAGGTTTGGAGTCTTTGCGCTGATCTCGTTTGCAAAGCTGATATCAAAGTCCATTCCGATCTCATGAGCAATAGCCGGAAGGTGAAGCATACTGTTTGTGGAGCATCCAAGTGCCATGTCTACTGTCAGGGCATTGAGGATTGCTTCTTTTGTCATGATATCTCTTGGGCGGATGTTCTTTCTGTACATTTCCATAACCTGCATACCTGCATGTTTTGCAAGACGGATACGTTCAGAATATACAGCAGGGATGGTTCCGTTTCCTTTCAGACCCATACCAAGAACCTCTGTGAGACAGTTCATGGAGTTTGCTGTGTACATACCGGAACAGGATCCGCATGTAGGACATGTTTTCATTTCACATTCTGTCAGTCCGTCCTCATCAAGCTTGCCTGCTGCGTAAGCACCTACTGCCTCAAACATACTGGAAAGACTTGTCTTGTGTCCGTTCAGATGTCCGGCAAGCATTGGACCGCCGCTTACGAATACAGTAGGAACATTCAGTCTGGCTGTTGCCATCAGAAGTCCGGGTACATTCTTGTCACAGTTAGGAATCATTACCAGTGCATCAAACTGATGTGCCATTGCCATTGCTTCTGTGGAATCTGCGATCAGATCTCTGGTAACCAGAGAATATTTCATTCCAACGTGTCCCATTGCAATACCGTCGCAGACTGCGATTGCCGGGAACATAACAGGTGTACCCCCTGCCATTGCCACACCAAGCTTAACTGCCTGTGTGATCTTGTCAAGGTTCATATGGCCCGGTACGATTTCATTGTAAGAACTTACGATACCTACCAGAGGTCTGTCCATTTCTTCTTTTGTCATTCCAAGAGCATTAAACAGGGAACGGTGAGGTGCCTGCTGTGTGCCTGTTTTTACTGCATCACTTCTCATTATCTATTTCCTCTTTTCTTAATTGTTTATCATTTACTTACAGAGCTGCTGCGATCAGGTCGCCCATCTCTTTTGTTCCTACAAGTTTGCATCCCTCTGACATAATATCACCTGTGCGGTATCCCTCTATCAGGATTTTCTGCACTGCTGCTTCTACTGCATCTGCTTCTTTATCCATATCAAGGGAAAAGCGAAGCATCATTGCTGCGGAAAGAATGGTTGCAATAGGGTTTGCCTTATCCTGTCCTGCAATATCAGGTGCAGAACCATGGCTTGGCTCATAGAGACCGAATTTTGTCTCATTTAAGCTTGCAGATGAAAGCATTCCGATGGAGCCTGTTACCATACTTGCCTCGTCTGAAAGGATATCTCCGAACATATTCTCTGTCAGGATAACATCGAACTGTTTCGGATCACGTACAAGCTGCATTGCGCAGTTGTCAACCAGCATATGCTCTAAGGTAACATCCGGATAATCTTTGGCAACTTCCTCTACCACTTTTCTCCAGAGTCTGGAAGAATCCAGAACATTTGCCTTATCTACGCTTGTTACTTTATTTCTTCTCTTACGTGCGATCTCAAATGCTTTGATGGCAATACGGCGGATTTCGTTTTCATTATAGGAAAGTGTATCAATTGCTTTCTTCACACCATTCTCTTCAATAGTCTGACGTTCTCCGAAATACAGACCGCCTGTAAGCTCACGTACAATGATCATGTCAAATCCGTCTCCGATGATCTCATCGCGGAGAGGGCAGGCTTTTCTCAGCTCATTGTAAAGGTAAGCCGGTCTTAAGTTTGCAAAAAGATTTAATGCCTTACGGATTGCAAGAAGTCCTGCTTCCGGGCGTTTGGACGGCTCAAGCTTATACCATGGAGAAGTTTTTGCATCTCCGCCAATAGAGCCCATCAGTACGGCATCTGATGATTTGGCAGTAGCAATTGCCTCATCAGTAAGGGGTACGCCGTGTACATCGATGGATGCGCCGCCTAACAGAACTTCTGAATAGGAAAAGCTGTGTCCATATTTCTCGCATACCTTGTCCAGTACTTTCTTTGCTTCTCTTACGATTTCCGGTCCGATTCCGTCGCCGGGGATCAATGCAATCTTATAATCCATAATAATTTCCTCCAAAATACTCTAATTGCGTAATTGTTATTATAATAACGCACTTTCCGACAGATTTCAACCTATTAAAGTGAAAAAATGCAAAAGTGCCAATCAAAAAAGCAGAACCACAGTCATCACTGACTATGTGTTCTGCTTTTTATCATTTCACTTTCATTATTCAGCAGCGCTTCCGGCTTTCTCAACTTCAGCGATTGCCTGTTTTCTCATAGGAATACGGCAGTTTTTGTTATTACCGAATTCTACGATCACGTCTTCTTCTGTCATGTCAATGATCACGCCATAAAAGCCACTGGTAGTAACAATGCTGTCACCAACTTCCATGTCATTTAACATTGCCTGAATTCTCTTCTGCTCTTTTTTCTGAGGGCGAAGCATTAAGAAGTACATAATTCCGAACAGTACTACCATCCAGACAATAGCGCCAACCATACCCATTCCGCTTGATGCGTCCATTTTGATTCCTCCTGTAACTTTTCCTGTTATTCTGCATATTTGCAGTCCATCATGTATTCACAGACCGTCCTGACGGCTGCTCATACTGAAGAGCTGCTTTGCGATCCACTTATAATCTCCGTTACTTTCTGTATGAAATCTTGTTTTCATACAAAACAATCTGATTAAAGCGTCACTACACATCATACACAAAAAAACGCTTTACTTCAAGAGTTTTTGGTATATTTAATAATAATTTTATATACAAATTATCTTTTCGAGTTTATTTTGCCCTCTTCAAAGCCTTCCAGCCGCATTTTCTTATATTCTGCGAAGTTTCCTGCATCAAGCGCATCTCGGATCTCTTCCATCATATGATTGTAGAAATACAGATTGTGAAGTACACAGAGACGCATTCCCAGCATTTCCTTTGCTTTCAGAAGATGACGGATATAGGCTCTGCTGTAATGCTGGCATGCAGGACACTGACAGCCCTCTTCTATAGGACGTGTGTCCAGTTCATATTTTGCATTGAACAGATTCATCTTTCCATGATTGGTATATACATGTCCATGGCGGCCGTTACGGCTTGGATATACGCAGTCAAAGAAATCAATTCCTCTCTCAACACCTTCCAGAATATTTGCCGGTGTTCCCACACCCATCAGGTAAGTAGGTTTATTCTGAGGAAGATAGGGGACTACCGCATCCAGGATTCTGTACATCTCTTCATGGGTTTCTCCAACTGCCAAACCGCCGACCGCATAGCCATCCAGATCCATTTCAGAGATCGCTTTGGCATGCTCAATACGGATATCTTCATAAACAGCACCCTGGTTGATTCCAAACAGAAGCTGTTCTTTATTAATGGTATCCGGCAGACTGTTCAGTCTTGCCATTTCCGCTTTACAGCGGGCAAGCCATCGTGTGGTTCTGTCTACAGACTTCTGCACATAATCCCTGTCAGCCACACTGCTGGGACATTCATCAAATGCCATGGCAATAGTGGAAGCAAGATTGGACTGGATCTGCATACTCTCTTCCGGACCCATAAAAATCTTATGTCCGTCAATATGGGAATTAAAATAAACTCCCTCTTCTTTGATCTTTCTCAGCTTTGCAAGGGAAAACACCTGGAATCCGCCTGAGTCTGTAAGGATCGGTTTGTCCCATACCATAAATTTATGAAGACCACCTAACTGCTTTACTATTTTATCACCCGGGCGCACATGAAGATGATAAGTATTTGATAATTCTACCTGTGTTCCGATCTGCTGTAAATCCATGGTGGATACAGCGCCTTTAATCGCACCGATCGTTCCCACATTCATAAAAACAGGAGTCTGGATCGTACCATGCACTGTATGAAACTCTGCGCGTTTGGCACGCCCCTCTGTTTTCAGAAGTTTATATTCTGCCATTTTTGTTCTCCTCTTGATAAAAATCACTTTTTTCATTATATCTTGAAATAGCTGAATTTTCAACTGCAAATCACTCAAACCTTGGTAAACTTTCATCTTGTCTTTTCCAGACCATTAGCGTATAATATTACGGAATATTCCATATCTGGAAATAGATATTTAAATAGGAAAGAATTGCTTTACTATTTTTTCTTTTTATACAGAAAGAGGAGGCTTGAATTTACTTTATGAATTACAAAACACTTGGAATTGACATTGGTTCCACTACTGTAAAGATCGCGATCTTAGATGAGAATGAAAATCTCATTTTCGCGGATTACAAGCGTCATTTCGCCAACATTCAGGAAACCCTTGCAGACCTTCTTCAGGAGGCCTTTGACCAGTATGGCGAGATGACTCTCCATCCTGTGATCACAGGTTCCGGCGGTCTGACCCTTGCCAACCATCTGGGCGTTCCTTTTACCCAGGAGGTTATTGCAGTTTCTACTTCTCTGCAGAAGCTGGCACCAAAGACAGATGTTGCCATCGAGCTTGGCGGTGAGGATGCCAAGATCATTTATTTCGAAAACGGAAACGTAGAACAGCGTATGAACGGTATCTGTGCAGGCGGTACCGGTTCTTTCATCGACCAGATGGCTTCTCTTCTCCAGACAGATGCCACAGGTCTGAATGAATATGCCAAAGATTACAAAGCGCTCTACCCGATTGCTGCACGCTGCGGTGTTTTCGCCAAAACGGATATCCAGCCGCTGATCAATGACGGTGCAACCAAACCGGATCTGTCAGCTTCTATTTTCCAGGCAGTTGTAAACCAGACCATCTCCGGTCTTGCCTGTGGAAAACCCATCCGTGGACATGTTGCATTCCTGGGTGGTCCGCTTCACTTCCTGTCCGAACTGAGAGAATCCTTTATCCGTACTTTGAAGCTGGATGAGGAACACACCATCATTCCGGAGAACTCCCATCTTTTTGCAGCCATCGGTTCTGCATTAAATGCAAAAGAAGACAACTCCATTTCCCTGACAGAAATGAAAGACAGACTCCGCAATTCCATTAAGCTGGATTTTGAAGTAGAACGTATGGAACCACTTTTCGCTTCTCAGGATGAATACGATGCATTTGCAAAACGTCAGAGTTCCTACAAAGTAAAAACAGGAGATCTGGCTACATATAAAGGAAACTGCTATCTGGGTATTGATGCAGGTTCCACCACAACCAAAACTGCACTGGTAGGCGAAGATGGAACACTTCTCTATTCCTTTTACAGCAGTAACAACGGAAACCCGTTAAAAACTACCATCCGTTCTATTAAAGAAATCTATGAACTGCTTCCCAAAGACGCAAAGATCGCTTATTCCTGTTCTACAGGTTACGGCGAGGCTCTGATCAAAGCGGCCCTGCTCCTGGATGAGGGCGAGGTTGAGACCGTATCCCATTACTATGCAGCTGCATTCTTTGACCCAGAGGTAGACTGTATCCTGGATATCGGCGGACAGGATATGAAATGTATCAAGATCCGCAACAAGACCGTTGACAGCGTACAGTTAAATGAAGCATGCTCCTCCGGATGCGGTTCCTTTATTGAAACCTTTGCCAAATCCCTGAATTATACAGTACAGGATTTCGCAAAAGCTGCTGTTTTCGCACAACATCCTATTGATCTTGGTACCAGATGTACTGTTTTCATGAATTCCAAGGTAAAGCAGGCACAGAAAGAGGGAGCTGAGGTTTCCGATATTTCCGCAGGTCTTGCTTACTCTGTTATCAAAAATGCACTCTATAAGGTTATCAAGGTTTCTGACGCTTCCGAACTTGGCAGACACATCGTTGTACAGGGTGGTACCTTCTACAATGATGCGGTTCTTCGAAGCTTCGAAAAGATTGCAGGCTGCGAAGCCATCCGTCCGGATATTGCCGGAATCATGGGTGCCTTCGGTGCCGCACTGATTGCCCGTGAACGCCATCAGGAAGGCGCAGAAACGACTATGCTCTCCATTGATAAGATCAACGAGCTGAAATATACAACTTCTATGGCAAACTGTCGTGGATGTACCAATAACTGCCGTCTGACTATCAACAAATTCTCCGGAGGCCGTCAGTATGTAAGCGGTAACCGCTGCGAGCGTGGTATCGGTAAGGAAAAAAACAAAGATCATATTCCGAATCTTTATGAATACAAATATAAACGTATTTTCTCCTACACACCGCTTACTGCTGATAAGGCAACGCGAGGTAAAGTAGGTATCCCCCGTGTTCTGAATATGTTTGAGAATTATCCTTTCTGGTATACTTTCTTTACAGAACTGAAGTATGAGGTTGTGCTCTCTCCTACTTCCACCAGAAAGATTTATGAACTGGGTATTGAATCCATTCCAAGTGAGTCCGAATGCTACCCTGCCAAGCTCGCACATGGCCATGTAACCTGGCTGATCCGCAATGGCGTGAAATTTATTTTCTACCCATGTATCCCATATGAACGTAACGAGTTCCCGGATGCAGTCAATCACTATAACTGCCCGATTGTTACTTCTTATGCCGAAAATATCAAAAATAACGTAGACGAATTAAATGATCCGTCCATTACCTTCCGCAATCCCTTCCTTGCATTTACTTCTGAGGAAATTCTGGCAAATCGTCTGGTAGAGGAATTTAAGGATATCCCGGCAGGAGAAGTCAAAGCTGCTGTGCATAAGGGCTGGGAAGAAATGGCTGCTGCACGCCGCGATGTACAGAAAAAAGGGGAAGAAACCCTGAAATATCTGGAAGATACAGGACGCCATGGTATTGTCCTTGCAGGACGCCCATACCATATTGACCCGGAAATCCATCATGGTATCCCGGATCTGATCAACAGCTATGGTATTGCCGTACTTACTGAGGATTCCATCTCTCATCTGGCACCTGTGGAACGCCCGATCCGCGTCAACGACCAGTGGATGTACCACTCCAGACTGTATGCTGCCGCAAACTATGTAAAGACACGCGATGATCTGGATCTGATCCAGCTGAACTCTTTCGGATGTGGTCTGGATGCAGTTACTACAGACGAGGTTTATGAAATCCTTGACGGAAGTGACAAAATCTATACCTGCTTAAAGATTGACGAGGTAAATAACCTTGGTGCTGCAAGAATCCGTATCCGTTCCCTGATCGCAGCGATCCGCGCGAAGAAAGCACAGGGACAGAAACGTACTGTCAAACCTGCTTCTATTGATAAAGTATCCTTTACAAAGGAAATGAGAAAGGACTATACCATCCTCTGTCCGCAGATGTCACCTTTCCATTTCAGTCTCCTGCAGGCAGCATTCAATTCCTGCGGATACAACCTTGAGGTACTTCCGAACGACAATAAACATGCAGTGGATGTTGGTCTGAAGTATGTAAACAATGACGCCTGCTATCCGTCTCTGATCGTTGTGGGACAGATCATGGATGCTCTGCTTTCCGGTAAATATGACCTGAACAAAACGGCCGTTGTCATGTCACAGACAGGTGGCGGATGTCGTGCTTCCAACTATATCGCATTTATACGACGCGCATTAAAGAAAGCCGGTATGGAACAGATTCCGGTTATCTCTGTTAACTTAAGCGGTCTGGAAAGTAATCCCGGATTCAAACTTACCCTTCCATTAGTGAAGAAAGTTGCTTACGGTGCCGTATTCGGAGATATCCTGATGAAATGCGTATATCGTATGCGTCCTTATGAACTGGAAGAGGGAATCGTAAACAGGAAACATAAAATCTGGGAACAGCGTGTGATCTCTTTCTTAAGCGGAAGCAGTATCAGCCACAGCCAGTTTAAAAAAATGTGCCGCGAAATGGTTCATGAATTTGATACCATTCCCATCAGTGATGTGAAGAAGCCTCGTGTGGGCATCGTAGGCGAAATCCTTGTCAAGTTCCTGCCTGCTGCAAACAATCATCTGGCAGAGCTTCTGGAATCTGAAGGCGCTGAGGCAGTTGTACCGGATCTGATCGATTTCATGTGCTACTGCTTCTATAATCAGAACTTCAAGGTAGAAAATCTTGGATTCAAGAAGTCCAAGGCAACCATGGCAAACTGGGGAATCAAAGCAATCGAATGGGTGAGAAAGCCTGCAAGCGAAGCTCTTGCACAGAGCCGCCATTTTGCACCGCCTGCTGATATCAGAGATCTGGCAAAAATGGCATCTCCCATTGTTTCCACCGGAAACCAGACAGGTGAGGGATGGTTCCTGACAGGTGAGATGATGGAACTGATCCATGGAGATGTTCCAAACATTGTTTGTATCCAGCCTTTCGGATGTCTGCCGAACCATATTGTGGGTAAGGGTGTTATCAAAGAGATCCGCAGAGAATATCCCACAGCAAACATTGTAGCCATCGACTATGATCCGGGTGCAAGTGAAGTTAACCAGCTGAACCGAATCAAACTGATGCTCTCCACAGCTCAGAAAAACCTGAAAAAAACAGAAAAGAAAGACGCATAAAATAAAAGAGTTATATTTCAGAAATTTTAAATGTGTTTCTATTTCAGAAATACATTTAAACCATGAAATATAACTCTTTTGTTTTTATAATTTCAGTGTTTAATTATTCTGCCAGAACGGAAGTTTCTCTGCAATCCTTATCAGATAGCTTCCACCCGGAATTCTTCTAAGCTGTGATTCTGACGGCTTGCTGATGATCAGGTAAGCAAACAGATAAACAACCGCAGCAACAGGAATGGAAACGATCAGACAAATGAAATTGGATTTTACAAAAATGTTTAATCCATAGCAGATACAGCCTGCAACAATTCCCATGGGAACAGATGCAAGAACAGGATACAGATATCCTTCTTTCCATGGATTCTTATACTGCAGATATTTCTTCATGGCTCTGTCATTTAACACACATACAACCACAGAATAGATCACCATTGCGATCAGCAGTGCATAAACTCCAAGGTTTGTAGTAAACAGCAACACTACCACTACCACAATATCCACAACCAGTGCGATTGCTGCCGTAATCACCGGAATCCTCTGCTGTCCGATCGCCTGCAGAACTCCATTGGAAATATTTGACATTCCATTGAGCAGAATTGAAAACGAACCAAGGATCAGCAGGTTGGCTGCCAGTCCTGTGGAATTTCCGTAAAGCAAAAATACAATCGGCTGCGCAAGCACTGCCAGTCCCATTGCACATGGGGCGGAAACTACCATAGAAAGCTGTACGGTCTGGTCAATGCACTCTCTGGTCGCTTCAATATCTCCGGTGGCATACAGGGCGGAAACTTCCGGAATCATGGAAGTAGGTGCCGTACTGGACAGCGTCAGAGGAATATTAATAATTGTCATAAAGTAAGTAGCATACTCTGCATATAAAATACCGATCTGTGCCGCATCTCCACCTCTTCTTCCCAGAATATCCGAGAAAAGATACCCATTGATATACGCATTTACATTATAAACAAAGGCGCTGAGAATAATCGGCGAAACAACCAGGATGATCACACGGAAAATCTCTTTGTAGGACTCTTCCTGATGTCTGTGGTCTCTCGCTACCCGGTGCAGGATTTTTCTGCGGTTTACACCATACACCAGAAGCATGAATGCCAATGCAGTCACCACTCCGGCTCCGGTTCCTACTGTGGAACCTGCTGCCCCCCATTTTGCAATGCTGTTCTCTGTTCCATCTGAGAATGCATTGATAAATCCCCAGGCTGCCAGAAGACTGACTGCCGCATTAAATACCTGCTCAATGATCTGGGAGATCGATGTTGGCATCATATTTCTGTATGCCTGAAAATATCCTCTGAATACCCCAAGGATACCGGATAAAAAAATCGTCGGCGCCAGGATCTGAAGTGCCGGAATTGCATCCTTCTGATTCTGAGGGATGATCAGTCCTGCTCCAAAGAGACAGAATAAACCCACCACTCCACCAATCACCATGGCATAGATCATAGCACCCTTAAAGAACTTATGTGCATTTCTGTAATCCTCCAGAGCAATACGCTCGGAGATAAGCTTGGATACCGCCTGTGGAATACTAAAGGATGCGATCATCAGAAGGATCATATAGGCATTCTGCGCAAGACTTGTATAGCCCATTCCCAAACTTCCGATAATATTGGAAAGCGGACTCTTGTACAGAAGACCGATCACCTTGGAGATCATAGCTGCAATCATCAGAAAGGATGCATTTTTTACTAAATTGTTTTTCTGATTCATGTTATCACTGTGTGTCTTTTACCTGACTACACATTACCTCTTTTCTTATATATTTTCTATCTGCCAGTCGATTGGTTCCAGACCGTTGGCAACAAGAAATTCGTTTGTTTTACTGAAGTGTTTACACCCGAAAAATCCCCTGTAAGCAGACAGTGGACTAGGATGAGGTGCCTCCAGTATCAGATGCTTCGGATTATTCAGCATGGATTTCTTCATCTGCGCCGGACGTCCCCAGAGCAGAAATACCATAGGACGGTCCTGCTCATTCAGAACCTGGATCGCAGCATCCGTAAACTGCTCCCAGCCGATTCCTCTGTGCGAATTTGCCTGATGAGCACGTACAGTCAGAACTGTGTTCAGAAGAAGCACTCCCTGCTTTGCCCACTTCTCCAGATAACCGTTATTGGGGATATGGCATCCACAGTCATCATGAAGCTCCTGATAAATATTCACCAGAGACGGCGGAGTCTCCACTCCTCTCTTCACGGAAAAACAAAGCCCATGAGCCTGCCCGTCGTTATGATAGGGATCCTGTCCCAGGATTACTACCTTCACTTCGTTTAACGGTGTAAAATGAAATGCATTAAACAGATCATCTGCAGGAGGAAAAATCTTCCTGGTCTGATATTCTGTCATCACCGTTTTATATAATTTTGCATAATACGGCTGGTGAAACTCTCCCTTCAGGGCTTCCAGCCAGTCACCTGAAATTGCTGACATACCTTATCCTTCACCTCTTGTATTTTTCGCAGTCATCGTCTGACAGAAATTCCTCTGTCAGCCAGATAATCCTTTACCTGAGAAATCTCCAGTTCTTTATAATGGAACAAAGACGCAGCCAGTGCAGCATCTGCTCCCCCTTCGGTCAGTGCATCATAAAAATGCTCCAGTGTCCCAGCACCCCCTGATGCGATCACAGGAATGGAGACAGCATCAGCGATTGCTCTGGTAAGAGCCAGGTCATATCCTGCTTTTGTACCGTCACAATCCATACTGGTGAGAAGAATTTCCCCTGCACCCAAAGCTTCCACTTTCTTTGCCCACTCTATGGCATCAATCCCTGTATCCAGTCTTCCGCCATGTTTGTAAATATTCCATCCGCCGTCTTCTCTGCGCTTGGCATCAATAGCCACAACTACGCACTGGCTTCCAAACTTGTCAGCCGCCTCACTGATCAGTTCCGGTCTGTCAATTGCTGCAGAATTTACGGAAATCTTATCTGCTCCTTCTCTCAGCAGTTTCTTGAAATCATCTACAGTACGGATACCGCCGCCTACTGTAAACGGGATAAATACATTGGCAGCAACCCGTCTTACCATGTCAACTACCGTATCTCTCTGTTCGCAGGATGCTGTAATATCGAGAAACACCAGTTCATCTGCTCCTGCTGCATCATAGGCTTTGGCAATCTCCACCGGATCACCCGCATCCCGAAGCTGCACAAAATTTACGCCCTTTACCACACGTCCCTTATTTACATCCAGGCAGGGAATAATTCTCTTTGTAAACATCTTATTTTCCCTCCTTCTCAGTATTGCCGTCTTTTCCCACAGCAGCAAAATTTTCAAGTATCTTCAGTCCCCATTTGCTGCTCTTTTCCGGATGGAACTGGCAGGCAAATACATTGTCCTTTTCTACGGAAGCATGAATACAGGTGCTGTATTCTGTAGTAGCCTTTACAATCTCAGGCTCCTCTGCCTGCAGATAATAAGAATGCACAAAATATACATAGGTCTGTTCCGGGATTCCCTGAAACAGTCTGCCATTATTCTGAAAATGCAGGGAATTCCATCCCATATGTGGAATCTTAAGTCCAGGCGCAGGCGGAATCTTAACAATTTTCCCTTTCAGGATTCCAAGGCCTTCCACCCCCGGTGTCTCCTCACTGCTTTCAAAAAGGAGCTGAAGTCCCAGACAGATTCCAAGAAATGGCGTCTTCTTCTCTACAATCTCATGGATCACAGGTACAAGTCCGTATGTATGAAGATTCTCCATCGCCTGTCCAAAGCTTCCCACGCCAGGCAAAATTACTTTATCTGCATTTAGCAGAATCTGCGGATCACGGGATACCACAGTTTTTTCTCCAAGATAATGAAGCGCTTTTTCTACACTTTTGATATTTCCTGCATCATAGTCAATTATTCCAATCATGTCTTCCTCCTGATGTTTCTGCTCAATTCTTGTATTTCATAATAATCATCCTGTCATTATCTTTTCATCCATCTGTATAGTATAACCTAAAAACAGACAGTTGCAAAGTGCTTTCTTCGCTTCTGCCTGTTTTTCTGACTTAACGTTACTGTTCACTCCGTTCACAGTAACTTAGCCAAAATTCATTCCAGATTGCCTTCGGCAATGGAATTTTGGCTTGTATGTCTCGGGATTTTGGCATATTCATGCCAAAACACCTCGCGGGATAGTAGTGTGTGAACAGTAACAACTTTACTGTCTGCTGTCCAGAGTAAACCAGAACTCTACTCCGTTATCAAAGTTGCAAACACCATACTTCTGGTTCATTCCTTCCACAATTGCCTTTACAATGGAAAGTCCGATTCCGCTGCCTCCATATTCTCTGGTACGGGCCTTGTCTACCTTATAAAACTTATTCCACAGATTTGGAAGATCCTCCTCAGGAATGGGGGTTCCGGTATTAAATACTGTTACCTTCACGTAATCAGCCTCCTGCAGGATCTTAATTTCCACTTTTCGCTCTCCGTCCAGATGATTCAGGGCATTACTTGTATAATTGGTTACCACCTCTTCTGTCTTAAACTCATCTGCCCATACATACACAGGATCCTGTGCCTCAAATATCACAGTGGCTTCTTTCTGCTCGATCATAATATGCATGGACTGCAGGACTCCATGAATCAGTGATACAATATCAAAGCGTTCCATCATTGGAGCATCCTTGCCGGATTCCAGCTGGTTTAAGGTCAGCAGATTTTTTACCAGCTTATTCATTTTGGATGCCTCATCCATAATTACTTCACAGTAAAAAGCCCTACTTTCCGGGTCATCAGATATATTTTCATTTAGACCCTCTGCATATCCCTGAATCAATGCAATGGGCGTTTTCAGCTCATGGGAAACATTATCCAGAAACTCCTTACGCATCTCATCAATCTTGATCTTATCCTCAATATCCTTCTGCAGCTTATTGTTTGCTGATTTCAATTCAGAAATTGTATTTTCCAGTTTTCTGGACATTTTGTTGAAATTATCGCCCAGAACATCAATCTCATTTCCTGCATGGCTCTCATATCTGGCTTCAAAATCCAGATTGGACATTTTTTCAGAAAGCCTTGTCAGTTCACTGATAGGTCTGGTGATCCGGTTAGTGATCAGCAATATTAACAAACCGCTGATCAAAATGATCACTACTCCTACAAACAGATAAAAATTGTTAGATATGGCTGCGCTCTCCTTAATACTCTCCAGCGGAGAACGAATCAGATAATAGTATCCATTTTCATACTGTCCCCAGCATTCTACATACTCCATACCTGCAAAACGGTCATGTACCTGCCAAATGGTACCATCTTCTGTCTGCTTCAGAATATGACTATGTTCCATATCCTTATCCAGATCATTAATGTACCCAAAAAGTTTACTGCGGAGCATTTTAGCCATATTGGCTTCCCCCCAGTAATAATAACCACTGTTCTCCTCATTTACAATGATCCAGGTCAGATTATTTCTGGAACTGCTGTGTTCGATCTCATCCGGCACCTCTTCCTCTGCTTTCGACGGATTCTCTATTTCTCCATTCTTATCTGTATCATATTTCAGAAGGTTATCCAGATTCATCTGAGAAAGAACTGTCCTGGCTTCCTCCAGCACTTCCACTTTTTTTGATACATAATATCGTTCCAGAAAAAGTCCGTTTATCAACGTGATAGAAAAAATCGACACCAGGAGAAGACCAATAAACAGAACTGAGATCTGATGTTTCAGGGAATGGAATTTTCTGAGATTTTTCTTCTTTTTAATGTTCTGCTTTTTCTCTTTTCTGTCTCCGGACATCATGCATCAACCTCAAATTTATATCCCATACCCCATACAGTCTTGATATATTCTCCTTTGTCTCCCATTTTACTTCTCAGCTTTTTAACATGGGTATCAATGGTACGGGCATCTCCAAAATAATCATAATTCCACACAGAATTAAGGATTTTTTCCCTGGAAAGTGCAATTCCCTGGTTTTCCAGAAAATATGTCAATAATTCAAATTCTTTAAAACTTAAGTCCATGGTTTTTCCGTCCACTGTAGCAATATGAGCAGCCTTGTCAATCACAATTCCTCCCGCTGAAAGAGTATCCTCTGTATTTCCCTGCCCTGTGCGGCGAAGGATTGCTTCTACTCTCGCCACCAGGATTTTGGGGCTGAAAGGCTTGGAAATATATTCATCTACTCCCAGTTCAAAGCCCAGAAGCTCATCTCGCTCATCTCCTCTTGCAGTAAGCATAATAATGGGCACCTTGGAATTCTTACGAATCTCACGGCACACTTCCCACCCATCCATCTTAGGCATCATTACATCCAGTATAATCAGTGCCACATCCTTTTCTGCATAAAAAATATCAATTGCCTCTTCACCGTCCCCGGCCTCCAGCACCTGAAAATTCTTTTTAGTCAGAAAATCACTGACAAGCTTTCTCATACGGCTTTCATCATCCACAACCAGGATTTTTAATGCATCCATAACTGTTCCTCCGTTATCTTTATTGTAAAAAATAATCTCTGCTTTTCTTATTACTGTACTATAGCAAACATTTGTGGAATAAATGTGAACACAGAAAGTAAATAAAAATATTATTTCATTGAATAAAATCAAGCCATAAAAAATGGTGCCTGGTCAAAGAACCATGCACCATTTTTATCTACATCCAAAGCACCGGAAATACGGTGCTCTTCCTATGGACCTGGCGGGAATTGAACCCGCGTCCGAAAGCCTATTCATTGAGGCATCTCCCATCACAGTCGATGATTTAACATTCCCTCGATCATACGCCCACCGACAGGCTTATGATCTCAGTAGCTTCATCATACATCTACCAGGGCAAAGCTTACCTGATAAGGTTTCTCACAAGGTCGACGCCAGATTCCCAATGTGTGAGTGCATCAGGGCTGACGAGCAGCAATTAGGCTGCTAACGCTAACTTTTCGTCTGCGTTTATATTTAGTTTCCCAGTTGATACGCAGTCCAGGAGTCTGCGGATGGCTTCCTAAACTTCAAAGCCCCCGTCGAAACCAGTACAAGCCCTAAACTTTATAGCTGAACATACAGCCTGCTGGTTTTCAGACGAAAGTCTGCAGACCGCCAACACGGTCTGCCTTTTTGCTATTATAAAAAAAACTATTCGTCCTGTCAAGGGTAATTATTACATTTTTATTCGCCGTTACTGTTCACTCCGTTCTCAGCAACACGCTTCGCGATGCACAGAATTTATGCTAGTCGCATAAATTCGCGCGGTATATCTCGGGTTTTCTGTGACCTTCGCTCACAAAAAACACCTCGCGGGATATTACCAATGAACAGTAACTATTCGCCGAACTGCTCTGCACATTCCTTCATCATCTTCCTTATAGGCAGATGATAAGGGCATCTGGTCTCACAAACTCCACATTCTATACAGTCAGAAGCCTTTGCCTGCAGTGTACTGTAACGGCTTCTGGCCCATTCTCCCAGATCATATCGATTCAGATAACCGGCAAACAGAAACACATTGGGAATACTGATACCTGCAGAGCAGGGTGCACAGTAATTACATCTGCGGCAGAAATTTGTACCCAGCTGTTCTCTGACCTTTCTGATTTCATCAAGCTCTGTCTGACTTAAAGGTGAAGAGTCCAGACAGGCCTTTATGTTCTCCTCCATCTCATGCTCTTCTGCCATTCCGGGAATTACAATCGTTACATTTGGATTGGAACAGATGTAGCGAAGTGCCAATGTTCCGTTTTCAATGGCTCCACCTGCCAGAGGTTTCATATCAATAAACCCTATATTTCGTTTTTTGCATTCTGCAATCAGTTCTTCGCCCTGACCTTCCACAATGTTATACGGAAACATAATTGTTTCCACCCAATCCAGATCCAGTGCCCGCTCGAACACCTCTACGGAGTGAGCGGTCAGTCCCAGATGTCCGATCTTTCCAGCCTTCTTTGCCTCCTGCAAGGCCTCCAGTGCACCGTCCTTTGCCAGAACCTGATCCAACTGCTCCATGCTTGGATTATGTACCTGATAAATATCAATATAATCTGTTTTCAAATTGCACAGGCTTTTTTCAATATCAGCTGCCATAGCCTCTCTTGTCCTGGCCATACTCTTGGTTGCAATCACAAATTTATCCCTGATCCCCTCCAATGCATAGCCCAGATATTCCTCGCTGACAGTATAGCCCCTGGCTGTGTCAATGTAATTTACTCCCCTGTCTGAAAGTTTATGCACCAGTATTCTTGTCCCCTCTGCATCAATTTTCTGAATGGGGATTCCGCCCAGACCAATTTTAGAAACCTTTAAACCAGTCTTTCCCAATGTAACATATTCCATTTTTATTCCCTCTTTTCTCCAAAATCAGTTTTTCCCTCTGAGCAAAAAACTGCCATCGCCTTCCGACAATGACAGTTTTTTCATATCAAACGGACAGCAATCATCCGCATTTTGTTAGATTATACTCTCGAGAGATATTCTCCGGTTCTTGTGTCGATTTTCAGTTTGTCACCCTGGTTAACAAACAGTGGAACCTGAACCTGTGCACCTGTCTCAACAGTAGCAGGTTTTGTAGCACCCTGAGCTGTATTTCCTGCAAATCCAGGCTCTGTCTCAGTTACTTCAAGTTCTACGAAAAGTGGTGGCTCAATAGCAAATACGTTTCCGTTATGGGAACATACTTTAACCATTTCGTTTTCTTTTACGAATTTCAGGGAATCGCCTACCTGATCCTTTGTCAGACCTACCTGATCATAGGTTTCTACATTCATGAAGTAGTATAAATCACCATCATCATAGAGATACTGCATATCAACACGTTCAATACGTGCTGCCGGGAATTTCTCAGTAGGACGGAAAGACTTCTCCAGAACTGCTCCAGTAATGATGTTTTTGTATTTGGTTCTTACGAAAGCAGCACCCTTTCCTGGTTTTACATGCTGAAATTCAACAATCTGACATACATTTCCGTCAATTTCAAGTGTGATACCGTTTTTGAAATCACCTGCTGAAATCATATTTCTATTTCCTCCTTAATTGTACAATTCAACGTTACTGCTCTCTGTCTCTGCAGCAACCGCCTCAACAGTGCGTGTCTGCGTATTCATTTTCTGCAATTTTGCGACACACTCTTATATGATTTTATAATAGTTTCTTATTTTTTTCAACTATTTTTTATTACTGTTTGCAATTTTTCTTCCAACTGGGAAATCAGCTCCTCAAAAGGCTTGTCTCCGGTGATCATTTCAATGTCAGCAAACTTTGCATAAACAGGATCTCTCTGTTTCAGAAGCTTTTTAATCTTGTCTGCCTTGTTATCCCCGTCGATCAGAGGATTGGATTTTGAATTTTCCAGTCTTTCCTTCAGAGTCTCATAAGATCCCTTCAGATAGACCACTGTTCCCAGCTGCTTAATATATTTCTCATTCTGCTCCTGCATGGGAAGTCCTGATCCCAGAGAAATCACTTTCTGTTCCTGATCCTTGATCAGCTCCTTGATCACAGTTGTTTCTAATGCACGATAAAATGGTTCCCCGAATTTATCAAAAATATCTTTAACGGACAGATTCATTTTTCTCGTAACCACACGGTCAATATCAATAAACGGTAAATCAAAATCCTTGGCCAGCCTCTTACCTACTCTTGTTTTTCCTGAACCCATAAATCCTATAATCACAATATGGTTCATGAATTCCCCTCCTCCTTTTTGTAAAAATATAACACAATTCTCTCAAGATATCTCTTCAGTACAATCTGTATCTCTTCCCTGGGATTGATAGGTTTTACCAGAATATTACGTATTCCGGCTCTTTTTGCCCCGTATATATCTGTAAACAGCTGATCCCCAATGAAAATAGTATTACTTCTGTCTGTTCCCAGCAATTCCATAGCACGGATATAATTCTTCGTAGATGGCTTGTGGGCATTTTCTATAAAACGTGCTCCCACAGAAGCATTAAATGAAGATACTCTTTCATATTGATTATTAGAAAGAAAGCAGCACTGAAATCCCAGTTCTTTCAAATGTGCAAATAATGCACAGACTCTTTCATCTGCAGGTGCGCCGTGAGGTACCAGTGTATTGTCAATATCAAAAAGCAGACCTCTGTATCCCTGTGCATACAGACTATCAAAATCAATTTCATAAGTTGAATCCAGATATTCATCCGGAAAAAAGCATTTAAACATCAGTATCCATTCCCCTAATTTCCAAGATATTCCAACAGACCATCCAGCTTCTGCTCCATCAGGTCATATCCATGCTGATAAAATTCTGTAAGAACTTTCGGATTCTTTTCAGTTCTGGAAACAGTTTTGATTTCCGGACGGACCACATAGATATGCCCTTCCTTTTCCCATTTCTCAATCAGTTCCAGTGTCCTGTTATAATTCCGGTATCGGTTCAAAAGACTGTTCAGCAGATTGGGATATTTGTGAAAAGCAGCCAGATAAACAGCCTTACTCTCTCCAGGCTTCTTTTTTCGATAGCCATAATTCCTGGTAAGAATCACCACATTCTTGCGGTACCCCTCCTTCATGGCATGAACCACGGGAATGGAATCTGCTACACCGCCGTCCACACAGGGTATCCCGTCAATCATCACCATAGGGCATACCAGAGGAATACTGGAAGACGCACGGCAGATATCCATCAGACGTTTTCTGTCATTTCTTTCCTCCAGATATTTTGCCTGGCCGGTAATGCAATCCGTCACTACCAGTTCACATTTTTTTCCGGAATTAAAATAAGCATCATAATCAAAAGGAAAAATCTCATTGGGGTATCGTTCAAACAGCATGTCCATATCAAACAGAGTTTTATTCTTCAAAGTCTGCTTCAGGCCTATGTAGCTATTATTCTTATCCTCTGTGATCACACAGGCCTTCGTCCGGCCAATCTGCCCGGATACATAATCCACTGCATTACAGGCCCCTGCTGAAACTCCTGTTACATAAGGAAACTCTATCTGATGTTTCATCAGACAGTCCAGCACTCCGGACGTGAACACCCCCCGTGTACCACCGCCTTCCAGAATTAACGCTGTCTCATTATTATTTGTCATTTTCCTCACTAATCCTTTCAAAAGCGTATTTCTATCCTATCAGTTCAGCGCTCAGCAAGAGGCACATAAACACTTGGTGCCAGCACATTTTTGTATGCCGGGCGAATGATCTTGTCCGCATTGATGAGCTCTTCCATTCGATGGGCACTCCAGCCCACAATACGTGCAACTGCAAACATAGGTGTATATAATTCCAGTGGCAGATCCAGCATACTGTACACGAAACCACTGTAAAAGTCCACATTTGCACTAACACCTTTATAAATTCTTCTTTCCTCGGCAATTACTTCAGGTGCCAGACGCTCTACCATAGAATAAAGGGCATAGTCTTTCATCCTTCCCTTTTCTCTGGCCAGAGTCTCCACATATGCTTTAAACACTTCGGCTCTTGGATCAGATACTGAATAAATCGCATGCCCCATTCCATAGATCAGACCCTTTCTGTCAAAAGCCTCCTTATGGAGTAATTTTCTGAGATACACACGAACCTCATCTTCATCTGTCCAGTCCTTCACTTCTTTCTTCATGTCATTAAACATACTTACTACTTTAATATTGGCGCCACCATGCTTTGGACCCTTCAGTGAACCAAGAGCTGCTGCAATGGCAGAATAGGTATCTGTACCGGAAGAAGATACTACATGAGTAGTAAAGGTAGAGTTATTTCCACCGCCATGCTCCATGTGAAGAATCAACGCAATATCCAGAATCTTTGCTTCCAGATGGGTATACTTCTTATCCGGTCTCAACATACGCAAAATGTTTTCAGCTGTTGTCAGATCCTTCTTGGGATTATGGATATAAAGACTTTTTCCCTTTACATAATGATTGTATGCCTGATATCCATATACAGATAACAACGGAAAAACACTGATCAGATTCAGACACTGCCGCAGTACATTTGGCAAAGAGGTATCATCCGGATTATGGTCATACGAATACAGAGTCAGAACGCTTCTGGAAAGTCCATTCATAATATCTTTGCTGGGAGCCTTCATGATTACGTCCCTGACAAAATTGGTAGGAAGTGATCTCTGGTTAGCCAGAAGTTCTGTGAAATCCATAAGCTGCTGTTTATCCGGAAGTTTTCCGAACAAAAGCAGGTATGCCACTTCCTCGAAGCCATATCTGTCATCCTGTATAAATCCTTTGGTCAGATCTTTGATATCATAGCCTCTGTAGGAAAGCTTTCCCTCACAGGGAACCTCTTTGCCATCTACCATCTTTGTGGCCTGAACATTTGAAACCTGAGTCAGACCTGCGAGAACGCCTTTACCATTTATATCTCTCAGGCCTCTCTTTACATCATATTTTGCATATAACGACAGATCCAGACTGGTATTATCCCTACAGATATCTGTAAGTTTTTCAATTTCCGGTGTCACTTTTGTTTTAAATCCTGCCATATACTATATTCCCCTTTCTTCTCTGCTTTTTCGATAATGGGCCCTCCTCATTCCAATCACCGTATTTTGCACGTCATAAATAAATTATAGCATTGTTTTCCATTTCGGTCTACACACAAATTTTTTAAAAAATTTCAGTTTTTTTTCTTTCCCTCTTTCCATTTTTAGCACATTAGTGTATAATAACGTCGTTCAAAGCAAAATCATTACAATAGATGAGGAGGAATAACAATGTCTTATACTGATGAAGTATACGAGAGAGTCGTTGCACAGAACCCAAACGAGCCTGAATTTCACCAGGCAGTAAAAGAAGTTCTTGATTCTCTTAAAGTTGTAATCGAAAAAAATGAAGAAAAATATCGCAGTCTTTCTATTCTGGAACGTCTGGTTGAGCCGGAAAGAATTATCTCCTTCCGTGTTCCGTGGATTGATGACAAGGGCGTTGTACAGGTTAACAAAGGATACCGTGTACAGTTCAACAGTGCAATCGGACCGTACAAGGGTGGTTTAAGATTCCATCCATCTGTTAACCAGGGTATTCTTAAATTCTTAGGTTTTGAGCAGATTTTCAAAAACTCCCTTACAGGACTTCCTATCGGAGGCGGTAAAGGTGGTTCCAACTTTGATCCTAAGGGTAAATCTGACAGAGAAGTTATGGCATTCTGCCAGAGCTTTATGACTGAGCTTTCCAAATATATCGGTGCTGACATGGACGTTCCTGCCGGTGATATCGGTGTTGGCGGACGTGAGATCGGATTCCTCTATGGACAGTACAAACGTAACACAGGTCTGTATGAAGGCGTACTTACAGGTAAAGGACTTTCCTATGGCGGTTCTCTGGTTCGTACAGAAGCTACAGGCTATGGTCTTGTATATATGCTGAATGAAATGGTAAAAGCAAACAACGATACCATTTCCGGTAAGACTATCACTGTAACAGGTTCCGGTAATGTTGCTATCTATGCTGTACAGAAAGCTACTCAGCTTGGCGGCAAGGTTGTTGCAATGTGCGACTCCAACGGATATATCTATGATCCTAACGGAATCAATCTGGATGTTGTAAAAGATATCAAAGAAGTAAAACGCGGACGTATCAAAGAATATGCTGACCGTGTTGAGGGTGCTTCTTATACAGAAGGCAAGGGTATCTGGAATATCAAATGTGATATCTACCTTCCATGTGCAACTCAGAACGAGCTGGATGTTGACGGTGCAAAGGTGCTGGTTGCAAATGGCTGTAAATATATTGCAGAGGGTGCTAACATGCCTACAACTCTGGAAGCTACAAATTATGTCATGAACAATGGCATCATCTTCATGCCTGGTAAGGCAGCTAACGCAGGTGGCGTTGCTACTTCTGCTCTGGAAATGAGCCAGAACTCCGCAAGACTTTCCTGGACAGCTGAAGAGGTTGACGCAAAGCTTCATCAGATTATGATCGATATCTTCCAGAAGGTTGACAGCGCTTCTAAACGTTACGATATGGCAGGAAACTATGTAGTTGGTGCTAATATTGCAGGTTTCGAGAAGGTTGTAGATGCCATGATCGCTCAGGGTATTGTCTGATCCTTAATCATATATTGGAAATATAAAAAGGGTGCATCTGCACCCTTTTTATTAATTCATAAATTTCTTAAGTTCATCCATAAAAGTACTCACATCCTTGAATTCCCTGTACACAGAAGCAAAACGCACATAAGCTACTGCATCCAGTTCCTTCAGATGCTCCATAACAATCTCTCCAATTCTGGTACTGGAAATTTCCTTTTCCTCTGTATTAAAGATTTCACCCTCTATGGCATCCATCATCTCTTCTATTTTTTCAATAGGAATGGGTCTCTTGTAACAGGCCCGGAGAATTCCTGCCTGAATCTTTCCCCTGTCATATTGCTCTCGATTCTGATCTTTCTTTATAACAGTCAGCGGAATGGACTCTACTTTTTCATATGTAGTAAATCTTCTGCCACATACATCACACAAACGGCGGCGGCGGATAGAATTGGTATCCTCTACCGGTCTTGAATCCACAACTCTGGTATTATCCTGATTACAAAAAGGACACTTCATAACGGACTATTCCCCCTGGATGTTTTGATATTTAATAACAGCTCAGTATCTTAATGATTATTTATTATACTTTATCTTTATTTCATATGTCAATAAAAGGACATGCATAAATTCTTTTCGGATTACATAAAATTTATAAAATATTCATTTTCTTATCATTCAGGTGGTTTTTTATGCGTATCTGTGAATTAAGGCAAAAAGAAGTAAT
This sequence comes from Blautia sp. HCP3S3_C12, assembly GCF_052064155.1. Lineage (NCBI taxonomy): Bacteria > Bacillati > Bacillota > Clostridia > Lachnospirales > Lachnospiraceae > Blautia > Blautia sp. HCP3S3_C12. Next base: position 110,538 of record NZ_JBQHWC010000004.1, read on the forward strand.
CAATACCTGTACCTGCCGCAGTCTGGGTTGTCCCATAGATATCGAATTTGACTGCAGGACCAGCTGCCTTTCTGCCCTTGTCCTGCCCGGGCCCGGCAGATTCTGCTGTCTCTTTGGCAGAGATGAATTCATCATCCCCTGGGAATGCATCTGCCAGATCGGAGAAGATATCATCCTGGTAAAAATAGACGAAGAAAAGTGTCTGTGTGAAAACTAAAGGCCGGACTTTGTCAAGGCCTTTTATTTATTATATTTTGTTTAAAACAGTATAAATATCCTCCTCTCTGAGAATCATTCTATTATCTGTAAATTCCAACAGACAGTAAGAAACGATAAGGAGGATTCAAACGATGGCACTTAATAAAGTAGAAATCTGCGGAGTCAACACATCGAAGCTTCCTGTTTTGAAAGCAGAAGAAAAAACAGACCTGTTCCGACGAATCAAGGAAGGAGATGCGCAGGCAAGAGAATTATACATCAAAGGCAATCTTCGCCTTGTCTTAAGTGTGATCAGACGTTTTCAAAACAGCAACGAAAACCCGGATGACCTCTTTCAGATCGGATGCATTGGTCTGATCAAAGCAATCGATAATTTTGATACTTCACTTCAGGTCAGATTTTCCACCTATGCAGTTCCCATGATCATAGGAGAAGTGCGGCGTTATCTGAGAGACTATAACAGTATCCGGGTCAGCCGTTCGCTGAGAGATATTGCTTACAAAGCCATTCATACCAGAGAAGCATACATGAAACAGAATCTGAGAGAGCCTACGATCAACGAAATATCCGAAGAAATCGGAATTGAAAAAGAAATGATCGTCTACGCCATGGATGCCATCCAAAGTCCGGTCAGTCTTTTTGAACCGGTTTATTCAGAGGGAGGAGATACTCTCTATGTGATGGATCAGATCAGCGACAAAAAGAACAGGGAAGACCGCTGGATTGAGGATCTGTCCCTACGTGAAGCTATGAACCATCTGGGAGAACGAGAACGACATATCATCCAGCTTCGCTTTTACGAGGGAAAAACTCAGATGGAGGTGGCAAAGGAAGTAGGTATCTCCCAGGCCCAGGTCAGCCGTCTTGAAAAAGGAGCACTGAAATCCATGCGGAATTATCTTCGTCCCTGACACAGCAAAAAAGCAGTCCGACATCCGGAGATCCTTCCCCTTTCCTGTCGAACTGCCTTACATATCTGCAAATCTATTTCAGTGCTTTTTCAATTTCTTTAATTACGATTTTAAGAGCCTTGATCCGGGCGTATTTCTTATCTACAGATTCCAGTACATGCCAAGGTGCAAAGATCGTACTTGTCTTCTGAAGCATTTCATTTACTGCAATCTCATATTCATCCCACTTATCTCTGTTGCGCCAGTCTTCATCTGTGATCTTCCACTGCTTCTCAGGGTTATTCTGCCGTTCTTTGAAGCGTTCCAGCTGGGTATCCTTATCTATCTGTACCCAGAATTTAATAATCACAGCTCCCCAGTCCTTCAATTCCTTTTCGAACTCATTCATTTCATTATAAGCCCGTTTCCAGTCATTTTCACTGCAGAAACCTTCCAGTCTCTCCACCATTACACGGCCATACCAGGTTCTGTCAAAAATAGCAATATGGCCATCCTTCGGCAGCCTGGTCCAAAAGCGCCACAGATAATGGCGGGCTTTCTCATGAGGTTCCGGACTGGCAATAGGATGCACCTCATATCCTCTGGGATCCAGTGCCTCTGTAATACGTTTGATATTGCCGCCCTTACCTGCTGCATCCCATCCCTCATAAGTTATAATAACCGGAATACGTTTACGGTAAAGACGATTATGAAGCTCTCCCAATTTCTTCTGAAGAGTCTTTAATTCTTTTTTATACTCTTCCTCTTCCAGAAACTTATCTTTCAGATCAATTTCCGCAAGCTTTGGCATTTTCTTCAGAGGAAACACATTCTGAAGGATCGGCACGGAATGAGCCTGATTCTGCATGGCAACCTGAATATTACTTACCATTGTTTCCAGCACCTGAAGCTCTGCCCATTTTCTGTCAGAGGCATCAATGATATACCATGGAGCAGAAGACGCATTGGTATCTGTCATATACCGATCAAATACCTTTACACATTTCTTATAATGTTCATTTTCCCATTTGTCAAATTCGGATACTCTCCATCTGGTATCCTTTTCTGACAGAAGCAGTTCCATACGGTGGGTCTGCTCCTCTCTGTTGATCTGCATAAAGAATTTTAGTACCAGATATCCATTGTCTGTCAGCTGTCTCTCAAAATGCTGAATGCTCTGTATCCGTGCTGCATAATCTTCGCCCTCCAACTTTCCTTCCAGACATTCCCGACAGGTCTGTTCCATCCATCCTGAATCCAGGAAAGTAAATTTTCCAGCTTCCGGGATCTGTTTGAAATACTTGTACAGAAACGGATATCTCTTCTCTTCCTCTGTGGGTGCTGACATGGTAGCAACCTTGAAAAATCTTGGATCAATATTTTTTATCACTTTTCCAATGGTACTGCCCTTGCCTGAGGCCCCCCAGCCTTCAAAAAGCACCAGTACCGGTATTTTGTGTTCTTTGATCTTCATCTGAAACTCATATAACTGTGCTCTTGCAGCAGCAAGACGTTCCCTGATTTCTTCCTTCTCCGGTACACGGGCCGGACTCCAATTCGTAATCATAATTCTACCTCCCACTTTTTATATAGCACTTTTTATCTGTTTCACCCGTTTGTCCTCTCCCCGAACAGCCAACGTTTTCATATATAGATTGAAAATCTCCTGATCAGGAATATACACTTCTCCCTTCTTTCTGTATTTATTCATCATATTATGATAGGGTTTCAGGGCATCCCACAACCGCAGGTAATCCCGGTTTTCATATAAATTCATAAGATATTTCTTATGTTCTTTATAATCCTGCCCCAGATTGATTCCCTCTCCTTTTAATTTTACATATTCCCAGGACCAGTCAAGGCTTTCACGGCTTTTTCTGCCTTTTTTGTCTTTACGGTACTGGACATTCCTTTCCTTTACCAGCTCTCTGATCTGAGCTTTGTGATGACTGATAAAATCTTCACATCCTGTCTGCGTACTGATCATGACAGTAAGGGGAGGAACATAAACATCATTGATTTTATTTTCATATTTTTTTCCAAACCAGATACGCAGATATTGATCCACATCTTCAGGTATGGTAAATTCCGTTTCCTCCAGAAACACTCTTTTTGTTTTCTGAAAAAGCTGAGCCGGATAATATAAGGTAGCATTTTTCAGCCTTACCACATACTCTCCGTCTTCGGATTCATTCTGATTGATACAGAATTTTTTGTACAAATGTTTTCCCAGACGGCTGCGTCCCCCCAGAAACATAAGCCCCACAGGAATTTTACACAATCTTTCTTTCCAGTTATACTCTTCTGAGCGGCCATCTGAAAACTGTTTCCATCCGGTCTCCAGGTTTCGGTTCCATAAATGTTTCAGCCTGGATTTTATTTTACCACGAAGAGGATAGATATCCACTCCCAGACCAGGATACTGATAATTTCTACCCTCGTTCATACGAAAGCACAATGTATTTGTATCCTCATATCTGAGAAAGAAGCCTGGAAAGCGTTTATTATCATACATAGATTCCAGAGCTCTCCCGGAACAGCTTCTCTTCTGGACTGCCAGACGGAATTTCTCTATGTCCGATACCTTCATTAATACACCACCGGCAAATGGATTGTCCGGCATGTGACCGCCTCTGACTGCATGGAGAGCAAGGCGTGGTGTCAGATAACATTCGATTCCATTCTGACCACAGATCTCATCGATTTCTCTGAGCAGTGTAAGGATTACTTGTTGTTCCCTGTTCAATTTAAACTCCCATTCCTTTGTCTGTTTATTGTATTTATCAAGTCCTGAATTTCTTCCAGAGTTCCATATTTTCCAAGCCAGGAATCCAGAAACTCTCTTGCATCTCCTCTGGCAGCATAAGCAGAAGCTCTTTTACTTCCCTCTTTCAAATCCTGCAGTATTATTCTGTCCAGCTCCTGTGCTACATACTCAGAAGCTGTTTTTCTTCCTTTCAGGAAAAAAGAAAATGCCTGGTTAGTAAGACCTTCTTTCAGAAGAATTTCTCCCAGTATAAGGCAATACTCTCCATCCTCTTTACTGTCAGAACAAAGCTTTCTCACTTTTGTTTCCAGTTTTTCCAGATCTTCTGTCTTATCTGTAAAAAGAAACTCTGCATAACTTTCTGCTGCTTTCGCAGAAAATCCCAGTCTTTCTCTGCCATTCACCATAGCTGTGTACAAAATCCTTGCTTCTCTGGATTCTGTTGAATAAGAAGAATCCTGTTTATATTCTTTGATCAGTCCCTTTAAATCCTCCAGTTCCCGGCAAACTGCTGTCTCATTCAAAGCAGCCATTACTCTGGCCAGGCTGCCATATCCCATTATTTCCATATCACCAGGCAAAAGTTTTTCCCAAAGCCCGGCCAGTGCTACGCCTTCCTTTGCTTCACCGTTTTCCACCAGGCTCTGACAGGTCTGCATTGCAGGAAGCTTATACTCCTGGAGAAATTTATCCAGTTCCAGCCAGACAATTCCGTTGTTTGTGTTATCCCTTACCTCTGCATAGATTTCCAGCGCATCTCTGCACTGTCCCTCGATCCAGAGCAGGTCACCCTCATATTTATGAAAATATCCATCCTTAGGAAACAGCCCCAGACAATATTCCAGAAACTCCCTGGCCTTTGCTGTCTTTTTATCCTGCTTCGCCTGTTCTGTCAGAAAACGCACTTTAAACTTCAGGAAAGAGGGATGCTCCGGATACTTTTCCAACAGCCTGTCGATCAGCTCCTCCGACCTATCCATTTCCCGGAATTCGTAATGGCAGGCAGCCTCCCGAAACAGTATAATATCATCAAGAAGCTGCTTCTGTTCCGGCAAAAGTTCCTTTTCAGCCTCACGTACTCTCAGCATACGGTAAGCTTTGGAAACTCTCTCTGTATAGAAAAGTGTATACATTGCCGCCAGAAATGTCTCATCTTCCACCCTGATCAGACAGGGATGGTAGAAACTGTAAATGTGTACAAAATCTTCTCTTCCTATAAAATCCGGGCTGAGCTGCACCTGATAGTATTCTTTAAAAATGTGATCCAGTTTATGGAAATCCCGGTGTTCCAGAAGTTCATTCAATGAGACTTTACTTTCACAGATCTGTTTTTCCAGTTCTTCTTTTATATGCTCTCCCATCAGTTCCTGTCTTTTTCTCACCAATCTGTGGGAACGTTTGGCAGTAGCCATATAATATATTTTGCGAAATACCGCATCCTTACGAAGCTTAAAGGTATTGATCCCAGGCATATATTCCTTGCGGAATTCCTCGTAGTTCATATTTCTGCATTCTACAGAATCATGAGATTCCCTTTCTCCATGAGGTGGAATATAAGACCATTCATCTCCATAATGCCAGATCAGATAATCACTGACTTTATTGGGTATCATTACATCGATTCCCTCAAATTTCCCATATTTTACCGGAAACATCATATCTTTATCAAACAGGAACGGACAGCCGCCCCATCTCATGGCATATCTGTCACATTCCTCCTCTTTATAGGAAAACAAGATTTTTTCCAGTTTTTTCAGAGTTCTGTCTTTGCCCAGGATCAGATAAGACAGTAAATATTTCAAATACAGAGTAACCGGTACCTCATACCGGTTTCCATATACCACTGCAATATTGATCAGATCTGAATAGACCATCAGATGATTTCTGTATTTCTCATATTCTCTGTCATCGGCAGGTATGGGATCCAGTGTAAGCACGTCAATGATCTCTCCCGCCTTATCCTTACCAATGATCTGATGTCTGTGAATAGCACAGGTATCCGTAGATGCATATCTCGGAAAGGTATTGGTATAATTTCTGTCTGTATCTACACACTGCACTGCTCTGTGGGGCGGAAGTTCCTTTGGTGCCAGCTCTACCAGCTTATCCCAATCCGCTTTGGGCATATAAATATCCACATCATCATCCCAGGGAATAAAGCCTTCATTTCGCACTACACCGATCAGGCTTCCTCCCGCCATCACATAACGCAGATTATGTTTTTTACAAATTTCATCAATCTCCCGAAACAATTGCAGAAGATGTTTTTGCTTTTCAGTCATTGAGTTTCCTCTCTCATTGTTCATACCATTTTATCGTCAAGCGGATATTCGCAATCCGCTTCGCTACTTGCTCATAACCGAATAACTGCTTCGCAATTTATCAGAAGGAGCTTGCACTCCTCCTGATACAAGCAAGTCCCCTCCCACTGCTTATTGCCTTTCGCAATTGAATCAGGGGACTTACTTGATTCGTTTAAATATTATATCATATTCCTATATTAATTTGAACTATTTTTTAAAAGTCCGTAAAATAGTTCCAATGATTTCTTATTATTTTCTTTACAATTAATGGTTAACGGACAAATCTCTTTTTCCATAAAACGGAGCATTCCACTGTAGACCCCTTCCACCGAAGGCTCCACAAGAACACCACCGTAATCCTCCATAAAGCAATGAGAACCTGAAACATCCGTTGCAATGGCCGGAACTCCCAATATTCCTGCTTCAAACAAAACTACCGGAAGTCCTTCATGATCCGATGACAGAATAAAAAGATTTCCTTTTTTCAGTACAGGCATAGGATTGCGGATGGTTTTGATCAGGATAATATGATCTGCACAGGACAATTTCTCTGCTGATCTGCAGGCTTCTTCATACAGATTTCCTGCACCTCCCATAATGATCAGCCACGAATCCTTATGCTCCTTCCAGAATCTGTCAAAAGCCTCCATCAGCCGGTCATGGCGTTTCTCAGCTGAATACCTGCCGATACTGATAAATTTTATGTCTTTTTTATCCAGTATCTCTGTCAGTCTGTCCCTGGAAACAGTACATCTGGTCTCTTTCTCAAAAGCAACAGGTTCCTGGGCTCTCAGTAAGATTCCACCATAATCCTGACAATTGGGGATTACCGTAATATTATCTTTTCTGCCACCGATCCGGCATACTGACCGGACAATATCCCTGCTGACTGCTGCCACCTGATCATAGGAACTGTATGCATCCTGCAAAACATATCTTGACGGATTTTTTTTCTCCTTTAATTCCTCTTCCATATCATTATGCACCCATATGATTTTACGGAAAGGTGCATGGCCAATGAGAGAAATCATATAATTTTCGTATCCATTATAATGAACCACTGCTTTAAAATCAGAATCACCAAAATGTTTTTTCCACTCTCTGTCATAAGCATGCCCAAGTCTTTTACTCCGAATTCCAAATTTCAGGTAAAGCATCTGACAGATACCTGTGAACACATCCATGTTCATCTCGCTGGCTATAGGATATACATTTGCATTTTTGGGCAGACAATCAAGCCTCCAGGGTGCATCTTTCAGGGAATTCATTCTGTAGGAGATAAAATAATTGTATTTATTTGTATCCAGCTCCTTCATCAGATTCAGAAAGGACATGGTAATTCCATTCTGCTGAAAATCACCTGCATAAATCAGAACATTTTCCAGCCCGTTGGAAGCCATATGGGATACCCTGCATTCTTTCTCACCCAGGATTACATGGCGGCAGATCCTTCCCACACCCTCTCCGGTTTCATACGTACAGTATTTTTCCCGAAATTCCCTGGTCAGATAATCTCCCGGACTGTCCAGAAGGCTGACAAGCTCTTCTGCTGTTCTTACCAGAGGAAAAGGATATTGACGGATATCCTCATACATTCCTCTGCTTCCTGTATAGTCTTCTATATCATAAGCAAACAAAATGATTCTTTTACCTGAGTTGGCAAAATCATACATTACACTGGAATAATCCGTAATCAACACATCACACATATTCAGGATATCATAGGTATCATACACTTGAGGAAATCTGCGAATATGCCTGTAGCTGTGAAATTCCAGAGCATTTCCCACAAAAGGATGAAGCTTCACCAGAAGAACCTGATCATCCCTGAGAAGCTGATCACAGGTCTGAAGGTACTCCTTTACCCTCTCCACAGCACTGCCACTGTCTACCGCATCTGCTTTCCCTCTGAATGTAGGCATATAGACAGTAATCTGCTTTCCCTGCAGTCCCAGCTCTTTCTTTAATTTTTCGCCCTGTTCACTATGGAAAAATATCTCATTTCTCGGGTAACTGTCATGGATGATTTCTCCCTGGTAAAGGTTCTGCAGCATATATGCACCTGTCATCTTCTCTTCCATAAAACGGTTTGGATACAGAAGATAATCTGACATCAGAAGATTTCTCATAACATTTCCCATGCTGTATCTCTCATCCACATTGTCTCTTCCCATGCACTTCAGAGGTGTGCCATGCCACACATTCAGATAAACCTGTCCTTCTTTTTTTATAAATCTTCCCGGGAAAGTAGAATCATTAATGAGAAATCCTGCCCTTGACAAATACCGATAATAAGAAATACTGCCAAAAGGAATCATTTTGTCAATCTTCAATCCATAATGCTTTAGTTTCTCCCATACACCTGATTCATATCCTTTCCTTACAGCCAGGATCACAGGATAATCCTCATATTCCTTTTTATTCAGCTCCTGCAGAATGACAAAGATATTACTCTCCAGTCCACGTCCGCTGCGTGATTCCAGCAAGACCATTTTAGGATCGATTTTCTCTTTTTCATAAAAGCTATTATAAAAAGGATACCAGGTTCCGCTTTTCAGCTTTGTTTTTATTTTAGTCAATATGGACATATGCTTTTACCTCCTCACATATCTTTTGCATGCAAGGCTGCCTGACCTCATTAAAAAAGTCATTGCATCTTTGTCTCTCAGCAAAATAGGGATCCTTTCCACTGAATGTCTCATGGATCCTATCCATAAATTCCCTGAGAGATTCCGGTTTTGCACCGGGAGTAACCTTATCATATTCAAAATTCATTCCTCTTCCCTGCAGATATTTCTCTTTGTCATAGGGAAGGAAAATCATCGGTCTGTTGAGGATCAGATAATCAATATAGATACTGGAATAATCTGTGATCAGAAGATCAAAAATATTCAGGATTTCCATAATATCTTCCATCTGTTCATTTCCCAGATATACAACACGTCCGGAAAGATATTTTTCTGCAGTTCCCTTCTCACTGATATGAGTCCGCAAACAGATAAGCAGTTTTTCCTTTTCCAGAAATGCTTCCAGCTTATCCTTATCATAATCCTCAAAGGGAAACAATTCTGTAGAAGCATAATCCCTAAAAGTTGGAGCATACAAAATAATTCCTCTGTATTCCGGAAGGTCAGGATATATTTTTTTCAGGATTTCTTTTGCTGCGTTTTCTTTAAAGAGCATATCATTGCGGGGCTGACCCCAGACTTTGATTTTTTCCTGTTCAATGGCAAAGCTCTCTGCCATAATCGGAATCAGCGCTTTGGAACAGGTCAGTATCCAGGTATAATTCTCTGTAAATATTTTCCGGAAATAAACTCTGGCCATTTTACCAAGGTTGGGATCCATCAATGCTATTTTTTTCAGGGGAATCCCATGCCACAGATTCACGATCACTCTGTCCCTGTTCAGATGGGTACCATATACCGGCAATCCGGCAGAAGTAAACCAGACTCCTGCTTCCAGCACTTTTTGGATCCCCTGTCCGGAGTTTGTCTCTATAAAATATTTCTCCCCATATTGTTCTGACAGCTTTCTCCTGAGTTGATCATCATTGATCACAAAATAAGGAGTGATCTCCGGAAGTTCAGCCCTGACATATTCAAACAAATAACGGGAATTATAATTATAATGTGAATTATCTGTAGAAGAAAAAATCCACACCCTGGGATCTGGCTTTCTCTTTTTCTTATTTTTTACTAATTGTGTTTTTATCAAGCCACCTAGCTTTCCCATTCATGGTTCCTCTCTTGTCTGTCATATTTTCAAAAAATCCTGTCTGCCCTTTTGTGGGCTGGCAGGACCTTTATACTTATTATTTACAGTCTTCACGGCTTCACATTCATCATGATCTGATCAAAAATCGCATTGGAAATCCTGAAACCGTAATGAACTCCATCTTCAATTGTTAATTCCTTGGAGTTGAATTTTCTCATCAGATAAGTATTGGTATCAATATATTTTACCTCCAGTGAGAGCTGGCTGACCAATTCTCTGTTAAACTGATTGATCAGGCGATTATTTTTCGTTTTCAGCTTCTGAGTATGATGGATGTATTTTTCCTCATTTACCGGATTTACAGATACATAATAAACATCGCATTGATATTTATGGGCAAAAGTCAGCATATCCTTGTTCACAAAACGGATATATTTTTTGTAATTCAGAAGATCATTCACTCCCAGATTTATCACAATTGCTGTTTTGCCCTCCTCTGTAGAATTCATGATCTGTTCCATCAGCCGAGGCCAGGCTTCCCTCATCAGCCAGTCATACCCCTGTCCTGACGCTGCAATATATTCAGTATTATTCATTTTAATACCCATCCGTGATGTACGGGCAAATCTGGAATCCCCTATCATATATATCTTTTTATACGCCTGGCAGGTTCCTGTGGTACTGTTTTTTGTCTTGACCACTTTTCCTCTGTAATCAACATAACAGTACTGGCTTCCTTTTTTCAGCCATTGACTGGTTTTTGTATAGCCTTCCGCTGTAAAGCAATATTCGTCTCCTTTTATCTCCTTCCAGCCAGTCAGCTTTCCTTTCTGAGGATGGCAATAGTAGCATTTTTCATCAATTTGAAACCATCCGCTCAAGCCCCGTCCACTGTTATCAAAATAATACCATTGATTCTTTTTCACATACAGCCATTTATTTCTAACCAGAGAATAATCCTTTTGTCCAAAATAAGACACAGAGCCATTAGAAGATCTAACAGTAAATAAACCATTTTTAGCTGCACCGTCGTCTCCAAAATAATACTTTTTTCCATTCAGCTTCAGAAAGCCCTTATGCATGGTTCCATCATTATTAAAGTAATAGGTTTTTCCTTTTATTACTTTCCATCCGGTTTTCTTTGCCGCTGCCACCGGAACCGTATAAAACATGGCTGCACATAACAACAGCACCCCTATGATCCAAATTTTCTTCTTTACTGTTTTCATTTATCTGTCCTTCTTGTTTTTATTCTAATCATATCGTTTTTTACTGACCTCCGGACTGGAGGCTACTCTTTTGATTTTTCGAAGGGAACCGCCCTGCAAGCCATGGAAAATACTGATTTATAATGGTGATCACACCACATTCCAAAAGCATCAGCTCTCCCAGAATTCCGGTAACCTCCAGATAATATCTAAGCCCAGGCGTCTCAGACAAGGTATAAAGTGCTGTCCAGCCTTCGATCACCAGACGTTTAAATCCCAACGTACCATGAGTAGCCATAATGATCATAGAGTTCTTTCCGCAGAAGCTGAGATAAGACATCTTCCACCATTTCTCCAGAAATTCCAAAATAAAGACTGCTCCCAGAGATCCCATGATTCCATCCAGATAAAACAGGAAATAATTCTCTCCCAGTTTCATGGTATTAATATCCACATGAGGATTGATCTGTGAAAAATAAACAGTAACTGCAGACATCACAACTCCTATGAGAAATCTCAGCCATCTGTGCTGCAATTTCCGGAAAATAAAATATGCCACATATCCGGCTCCCACAAACCAGAATGCCAGAATCCCCTTACTCACTGCCAGAGTAGGGAAGGATACCAGCTTATACATACGTTCCGTCATGTTTTCTTCCCATGCCGGTAACAGCTGAAGAGAAACATACCTGCATAAAACTACCGGAACTACAGCACTGATCATCTTGAAAACCAGAGGCAGTCGGATGATCAGGATAAAAAGAATCTGGGCAATAAAAAGAGAAGGCAAAAACCATAGTGCACTGATTCCACGCAAACTTACAGTTGTGTATCCCTGAAGGATAAAACGATGCCAGATCCATTCATAATCCTTCCCCTTCATAAGTCCTACCAGTATATTGTAGAGAATCACAATGGCACTGTAACCAAAATAGGGAATCATAAGGCTTTTAAAATGTTTCAAAACATATTGCCCTGTATTCATCTTTCTGAAAGACTGTCTCATCCCCAGCAGATAACCTGATACAATATAAAAAATAGCTAGCTTATATGCGCCAAACCACTGGTCTACAGGATTTCCCAGAGAAGTAATGTGTCCAAATACCACCATGGTTATTCCCCAGCCCTTAGCTGCATCTAAATATCTTTTTCTCTCTGTCCCCACATTTGATATAATATTCATGATTCCATTCCTTCCAAATTTAATACCCCTTTGATTTTAGGAATTCCAGAATACGTTTACAGTTATTCTGATCATTATATGAAAAATATTCCTGTCTCAGTGAACCATACTTTTCTTTTTCCCTGAAATCATTCTGCACATATTCCCCAATCCCTGCAATCACTTCCTTTTCGGTGATATATCTGTCTCCGAATAATTCTTTTTTCATATCCAGATAGCTTCCGTTTGCCTGCATATACAGATCATAATCAAACTGATAAAACACCACCGGTTTTCCCAGATAATATACGTCCCAGCTCACACTGGAATAGTCCGTCAAAAGCATAGAACATTCCATGATCAGTTCATTTAAGGGTCTTGTCCCCTGCTCTATCAGTTCCACATTACTGTTTTCTGTCTGAAAAGCCTTCAGAAACTCCTTCAGTTTTGGGTGAATATGGAAAATGATCTTCACATGGCCGGCAGAAAGGATCTCCTGGAGCTGTCTGTTTTCCAAAATACTTCTGTAGCGCCTGCAATATTCACTTTCTTCAAACACCTGATCACTTTGTTCCTCCAGCCAGGGCCTCCAGGTTGGCATAAATAAAATATTTTTTTTATCTGCCTGCTCTTTATTTTTCAGCACATCCCATCTTGCAAATCCCAGAATCGGTACATTCTCTGCCGGATATCCAAAATGATCCGTCACTATCTTCTGTTCAAATTCTGACGTAACATTAAAGTAGGTCATAGGAGTAGAACCATGCTTTCCAAAAAGCCGGTCCACTCTTTTTAAGGCAGTGACTCCATGCTGCAAAAATAAAATAGGCCGTTTGCTGCTCTCTCTGGAAATAATATTAGGTTTTGGCTTCCAGGCAAATCCATGACTTCTGGCGTCCGAAGCCACATAAATACGGGCAGCAAGCATATACAGCATGTGTCTTGTGCTCATAAAGGGCACCACATTTTTTCCATACTTTTCCATGTGCCTCCACATAGGAGCCTTTTTATCTAAAATATAATATATATGCTTTTTTTCTTCCTGGGGAAGATTTTCCATGCAATATTTAAAGAAATAATATCCGTTATCCTGGGCTTCCGTGGAATATTTTTCGAAAATCACCCAGATTTTTTTCCTGCTCCATAAAGGTCTGGTAAGAGTATAAAAAACATATACCAGATTCTCTCTGACCGCCACAGCCCTTCCATCATAGGCAGAACAACGTCTGCAGCGAAATGTCAGCATATGATCTGTACTGGCCATAGGAAAAAGAATATGATTCTTTCCAATTTCAGCCTGATAATTTCCTAAAAGAAGCCTCATTCTGATCTGCGGCGAAAGGATTACCGGGAGATATTTTCCTTCTGTATCAAGAAGAAAAAGATCCCAGTCACCCTCATACAGATCCATAACCTGAAGATCTGCCTGAACTTTAATCTCAGAAGTATTTTTCTTCTTTATTGTTTCACATTTCAGGACATATTTTTCCGGACGCTGAATATTTCTGCTCATCAGCACAGCACCGGAAATTCTCCCGGAATCCATACTGGCATTCACTCCAAAACCTTTATCTGTAATTTTAATATCTCTGCAGAAAATTGTCCTGTTCATTTTTACTCCGTCCATGTTTTCTTATCGCGGCCATTTTTTTACAATCGCATCACAGATACGACGGCTGTTCTGGTCATCAAAATATTTATAAAAGCTTTTCTGCATTTTTTCATACTCAGGCCGAACAACAAAATGGTCATCTGCACATCTCTCCATATACGTCAGTAATCCGTCCACATCCTGGGCGCAGTCTCCGAACAATTCCCTGTCCATATCCAGATAACTTCCGTGTGCCTCCATATATTTATCTCTGTCAAACTGGAAAAATACCACCGGCTTGTCCAGATAAAACACATCCCAGCATACACTGGAATAGTCTGTCACCAGCATTTTGCATCTCATCATCAGCTCATTGGCAGGTTCTTCTCCAAATACGATCAGTCGGATCCTGTCTGATTCTACTGAAAAATCCTGTATAAATTCCCTGAATTTTGAATGAAGATAAAAGTTTGCCAAAAGATCATTTTTCTCCAGAAAACTATGAAAACGTGGAGAATTAAGAAGCGCCATATAATTATGGAAATAGTCACTCTCTTTAAATTCCTCCAGAGTTACATTCTCCAGCCAGGCTCTCCAGGTAGGCATGATCAGAATCTCTCTCAGTCCCTCAGACTTATCCTCAAGCACATCCCAGCGGGCAAAACCACTGTTTACAATTTCATCTTCAGCATAACCGAAATAATCCTCAACGATTTTTTTCTCAAAATCTGAGGTTACCACAAACAAATTACAGGAACCGGATTTTCCCTTTCCATAGAAAAAATCCACCTTTTTCAGTGCAGTCACACCATGCTGGAGAAATACCAGAGGTTTCTTTCTTAAATACCGTTTCAGGATACTTCCACGCTGGCGCATAGCGTACAGATGATTTCTGGTATCTGTACTTACCAGAAGCTCTGCTGCGATCATGTAGATCATATGACGGATACTCATAAAATCCACCAGATGGCTTTGGTAAGCATCCAGTTTTTTTCTGTCAGGAGCATCCTTGGTGATCACATAATAGATATGATTTTTCTGTCTTTTCTCTTCCTCATGGTCCATACAGTATTTAAAGAAATAATATCCGTTATCCTGGGCCATCATACAGAATTTCTCATATACCAGCTGGATATGTCTGCTGTCCCAATATGGCTTCAGCAGATAATAAGCAGCAAAAGCAGTCAGCTCTTTTACCCGAAATCCCAAATGATCATATTCCCCTTCCTCACGAAACTGAAATGCCAGCTTTTTGGAAGAAGTATTATAGGGGTAAAGGAAAAATCCATTTCCAGTCTTATAGCTGCCTCTGTAAAGAAAAGAGGTAAACAGGCGGTATGCCCTTGTCATAAAAACAGCCGCTTCAAACCCTTCTCCTGTCTCAGGATTTACAAACATTACTACAACATCCCAATAGAGACTTTTCAGATCCACATTTTTCAGATCCAGACAGGCATCCACATACTGCAAATCTTTTTTTATTTTAACAGTTTTGATTTCAAAATTGTAACCGCATCTTTCTTCCTGCAGCTTACTTCTGAACCGAAAAACCACCTGTTCCGGTTCATAACCAAATTTGTGAGAATCTGTAACCAGATGTAAATTCAGCTTTCCCTTTCTCATAGTCAGATATCGCAGATGGCAAATCTGAGCCATTTTATAAATTCGCCACTCTGTGCCAAATCCCAGGAACCATCTTCCACCCTTATCCATGTATACACACAAAAGGGAATTTCCACCTTTTTCCCCATCTTCACTGGTAAGATATATCTTATCTGTACAGGGCTGTACACAGATCCATGATTTTTTACCTTTCTGAAGATCTCTGTCTCCATTTGCCCTTTTTATGTCAGAAAAATAATAGCGGTGATATTGTCCATCCTCTACCGTTTCCAAAAGGATTCGAGTACTCTTATTACGGCCGTGTTCCAATTCAGATACAAGATGACCAATTTCCAGTGAAAGCTCATTTTTTTTCTCTGCTGTAATTGCATTTTCAAAATAAATCTCCTGATTTTTCACACCTGCCAAAATAATCCGCATCTGCTGAAACTCTGTCCAGGATCTGTCTGTCAGGATAATTTTCAGACGTCCGTTTTTCTCAACCTGTATATCCGCATTTAATTCCTCTTCAGCTGTAAGATTATACAGGGGGAGCCTTTCTGTAATAAGATTTCCCTGTGTATCCAGCTTCTGTATTTTGTATTCTTCTGTAGATTCTTCTATCTGACACTGATCCAGATTAATTTTTGTCTCCACCTGGCTTTCCTCCGATTCTTTTTATCTATATTATTTATATTTTTATACAAGCATATCATATTTATTATAAAGAAATCTGTGAGAAAGTCAATCTCTCACGGAATTTTTCGGCTCAAAAAAACCGCCGACTTTCATCAACGGTTTTTTCTCCATTCAGCTCATAAATTCCTCATATGCATCCAGTACTTTCTTTGTTTCCCCCTGCATACGAAG
Source organism: Blautia sp. HCP3S3_C12 (assembly GCF_052064155.1). Taxonomy (NCBI): domain Bacteria; kingdom Bacillati; phylum Bacillota; class Clostridia; order Lachnospirales; family Lachnospiraceae; genus Blautia; species Blautia sp. HCP3S3_C12. The sequence goes on from NZ_JBQHWC010000004.1 coordinate 126,867, forward strand.
TTCTCCCTCATGGAGCCATAAAATACTGGTACATAATTCCTGCAGTTGCTGAGAACTGTGGGAAACGATCACTACTGTACGGTCCTCATTGGAAATCAGTTCTTTCATCTTATTATAGCTTTTCTTTTTGAACTTGGCATCACCTACGCTGAGCACCTCATCGATCAGCATGATATCAGCTTCCAGAATGGCTGTAATAGAAAAGGCCAGTTTGGAATACATACCACTGGAATAAGTTTTTACCGGCATATCAATAAATTTCCCCAGACCTGCAAAATTGATGATCTCATCCATTTTTGCTCTTACCTGTTCTTCACTGAATCCCAGAAGCAGACCAGACAGGAGAATATTCTCACGACCGGTAAGCTTTTTCTGAAAACCAACTCCAATGGACAGTAAAGATACACTATTCCCATGTAGATCAATGCTTCCCTCATCCGGAGAAAAGATTCCTGCAATTGCTTTCAGCATGGTAGATTTTCCACTTCCATTCTTACCTACAATTCCAAGGATCTCGCCTTTTTTTACAGAAAAACTTACCCCTTTCACTGCTTCAAATACTTCTGTATCCGTCTTTTTCAGCTGAAGCAGACTTCTCTTTATAGAAAAAGATTTCAGGCATTTATAACTGATATGCAAATCTTTTACGTCAATCGCATTTTCCCGTTCCATATTACATCACCTTTACATAACTGTTTTCATATTTATAAATTGTTTTTACTCCGATCCAGCAGAGGAGCACTGAGACAATCCCCCACAAAACGATCAGTTTTCTGTATGGCAGAGATGAATAAAGCATACAACGTCTGGCTGATTCAATCAGCATGGATACCGGGTTACATTTCAGCAAAATACTTCTGTATGGCTCTGAAAGCTTGGTTCCTATAGAATAAAAAATACCACTCATATAAAACATCAGACGAAGCACAACATTCATAACATTATAAAGGTCGTCCACAAAAACTCCGAAATGAAGAACAATACAGCTAAGTCCAAAAGTAAACAATGCCAGTACGATCATAACAGGTATCATATAAATGATATTCCATGTCAGTGGTACTCTGTAAATAATCAGCATAATAGCGATCAGGCCAAAAGATACCAGCATTTTAAACCCATTGACCATCATTCTCTGTAAAATAAGAATATATTTGGGGACATATACCTTAGATACAATAGAGCTGTTGTTTCTCACAAGCTTTACGCTTTGAATTACTGTCTTATTAAAAAAGTTCCACAGTGTAAGACCAACAAAAACAAACAAAGGAAAATATTGTACACTGCTTCGAAATACAACAATAGCAATAAAAGTATATACCATCATAAAAAGCAACGGATCCAGTACCCACCATAGCCAGTTCAGATAAGAGCTGGCAACTTCCGCTTTCAGATCTGCCCTTGCCGCAAATTTGGCATAAGCAAAATATCTTTTCATATCTTTGATAAATCGATTCATTTTCTTCGCTCCTGTTTTTACTCTTTTATCTGCAGATCATTTTTTATCTGCGTAGAGGAAATCTCAGGTGTTCTCGGCAGATAAACCACTTTACAGCCCTCCTCTTCCAGGAAGTCAAATTTGCCGGTCCAGTCATCACCCATAACAAAGGTGTCAACATGATATTCCTTTACATCTGTACGCTTCTGTGCCCAATTTTCCTCCGGGATCACCAGATCAACAAACCGGATAGCTTCCAGAAGCTGTTTTCTTTTCTCATAGGAAAAATAACATTTCTTATGTTTCTCATTCCAGTTAAATTCATCTGTAGAAAGACCAACGATCAGATAATCTCCCATCTCTTTTGCTCTTCTGAGCAGATTAATATGTCCATAATGCAGAAGATCAAAGGTTCCATACGTAATCACTCTTTTCATTTTATCCGAATTTCTCCTTTTTGTTCTTAACAAATACCAGAATCTTGATATTTACCGGCTGTCCTTTCTCATAACAGCCTCCGCAATCTTTCTAAATATAGCATAGAACAAAATAGATTTCAATAAAAAACCCGGCCAAAGGCCAGGTTTTCTGTTTTACCTAATAATTTTCTCTTATATAAGAGTTTGCTCCAACAACATTACTATGTCAGAATGAACCTCCTGAGCCTCCATGAGTCTCCCCCGAAGAACTGGTATGTACGCTGCTGCCGCCGGAATCATCATCCTTGGGCTTTGCAGTCTTAGTCACCTGATGATACAGGAATACGTCATTGCTCCGGGTAATCTGCAGGCTTCCATCCACCATATAATCTGCCGCATCCGGTTTTATACGCACAGTTTTCATCTGTCCCCTCATAATTCCTGTAATAATCAGTGCAATCACCAGACCGATTCCTATGGAAATAGGCAGCGCCCAGGGTGATAAGGGTTTTTCCGGCAGATTACCCTTATCAAAGGGTTCTCCTGTCTGAGCCTGAACTAAAAACTCCTGACACAGATCTGCAAAGGTGGTAAAGCTGTCATAATAGTATCCGTCTGACAGATCAGATTGAAACTGCTCTGCCATATATTCCTGCCCTGCATCTGTAAAATCATAAATGGCTTCCCCATGAGTGCTGATCCACCATTTACGCTCAGACATAGTTATGAGAAAAAGAATTCCACTGTTGTCTTCTCCCATTCCATAGCCTTCATAATCGAAATAATCATCTGCATAATCCATGGGCTCTGCGCCATTGATGCTTTCTTCTGTAAGTATGACCACATCACAGTCATACTCCTGGCTGATCTCATCCAGTTTTGATTCCAGTTCCAGAGCCTCATCCTCATCCAGAAGCCCTGCATTATCCACAAGTCTGGCAGGGTGACCGCTCTCAGCCATAACAGTTACCGGCTGGACTGCTCCTATAGGCAGAACCCCGGATACGGAGACTGCCGCCGCCAGAAATAAAGGTATTATTTTTTTCTTCATATTCCCAGTCCCCCCTAATGTATCAGTAATGCAACCAGATAGGCAGCAATGGAAAATACAGCTGTCAGCCCCAAAAGCCATCTGGTATAGGCACCATTATCCACTGGCAGATCACCGGTCATTCTCCCGGTCTGACCGTTCATTGCAAAAATATATTTTTTACCTCTCCAGGTAGTATTCAGGATCCAGACAGGATACAGTGCATATTTTGCATCTCCTCCGGAAATACGGACATTGGTATTCTCCGGGATTACAGAAGCATATCCCTTTACCGTATCTCTCAATACATCCTGAGCACTTTCCTTCATTCTTTCTCTGGCTCTGTCTGTGCTCTGCTGTGCATCTACATCATACTTATCTGCCAGATATCCCGAGAGATAAGCGGTCTGAAATTCCACAGCGTCTGCTACCTTGTATGGTTCTATGGATTCCATAAGATCATCCGACATTCTGGAAGAGCCATCTACAGGCACAGACACAAAAGACATATTTCCGCTTCTGTCTACGGAATAATAACTTGTCTCTGTATAATCATAATCACTGTCACTCCATGTCCTGACCTTGGTTGCCTTATATCGCGCATCCGCTGCCACATCTGCATCAAAAAGCCAGAACGGAACATAAATGCCTTTAATTTCATCAATATGATTCTCTCTTCGGAAAACCTTTGGAAGAAGCGGTCTTCCCTTGATATGCTTATAATAGGCTTCTTTTGCCGCTTTTTTATCAAGCTTAAAGGGAATAACCATATCCGGCCGCAGAGCACCTCTGAATCTTTCCGTCAGAATTACAGGATTCCCACAATAAGGACAGCTTGTTGCACCTGTGTTTTCATCCGATACGATCTCACCACCGCAGGATTTACAGGTGTAAACATTCATTCCGTCTGTTTCACCCTCCTGCCACTGCTTTCCCGGGTCTGTCTGCCAGTCAGAAATATCATCCTTCTGCTCAGCTTCCTTTGACAACTGTTCATCATACTTTTTCAGAGTTTCCAAATCGAACTCTGTATCACAATAGGGACACTTCATTTTTTGTGAATGACTGTCAAATTCTATGGCCCCGCCACAGGAAGGGCATTTATATTCATTTATATCAGACATAGGCTTCCCCCTTGTTATTTTTCAAAATTACTTCCCATCAAAATAATAAGCTATATTTTCTGCTTTATGGTCTCGGTCTTCCACATTCAGCACAAAACTTACCTTTATTTACGGTTCCGCATTCACAGGTCCATTCTTCCTGTGGTCTTGGCTTTCCACACTCAGCACAGAATTTACCCGTGTTCTGTGTTCCACAGCTGCAGGTCCAAACTCCGGCCTGAGGTTTCGGTTTTCCGCACTGAGCACAGAACTTACCTGTATTTTCAGCTCCGCACTCACATTTCCATGCTCCTGCCGGAGCCACCGTACTCTGCTGTGCTGCCTGATTCTGTGGCGCAGACTGTGCTGCCTGCTGTGCTCCCATCTGGTAAAGGCCCTGCATATTGGCTCCGCCTGCCTGCTGTGCCATTCCCATTCCCATAAATCCGGTCATTGCTCCTGCTGTATTGGAAGCTGCTGACTTCATAGCGTCTGCCTGAGCTCCGGCCAGTGTAGCTGCTGCCATAGTCGGATCTCTGAGAATTGCATTCTTCTGTGCGTCCTTGATCAACTGTGCATCCTCTTCCGGAAGAGTCACAGGATTCATTGCGATGGAAACAATAGCCAGACCTCTGATTTCCTTCCATTTCTGAGTCAGCTCCTTGTTCATGGCATCGCAAAGCTCATTCACATGTCCCGGAATAGCACTTGGACGGATTCCCAGCTCAGATATCTGAGCAAATGCCGGCTGCAGGGCGCTGACAAACTCTGTCTTTAACTGATCCTGGATCTGATCTCTGTCGTACTGCTGCTCCACATTTCCGCACACATTGGCATAAAACAGAAGAGGGTCTACAATTCTGTAGGAATATACACCATTGCAACGTACAGATACATCAATATCCAGACCAATATTTCTGTCTACTACTCTGAATGGAATAGGATTTGCTGTTCCGAATTTGTTTCCGATCAGCTCCTTGGTATTAAAATAGTAAACTCTCTGATCTTTTCCTGTATCTCCACCATATGCAAAACGTTTTTTCATGGTATCAAAAGTATTCAAAATACCTTCACTGAGATTTCCACTGAAAATACTTGGCTCTGAAGAAGCATCATATGTAAATTCTCCCGGCTCAGCACAAACCTCTACAACCTTTCCCTGTTCCACAATGATCATACACTGGCCGTCAGCCACTGCAATACCGGAACCATTGGAAATAATATTATCATTCCCCCGTTTATTAGAGGAACGACCCCCGATTCTTTTCTCACCTTTCACCACAAGTACATCATTATCAATTGCTTCACAATAGAAGAACTCTTTCCACTGATCAGCCATTGTTCCGCCAAATGCACCTGCTGCCGCTTTAATTAATCCCATAGTTTATCTCCTTTCAAGGCTTTCATTATTTCCATTCTTTTTTCTGAATTGCAAGAATCTTTATGTATAAATTTATCATATCACATTTTCTCAGTCCTGTCACTCGTAAAAACTCCTGTTTTCTGTCATTTTACAACATATATATTAACCGTAAAAAGCCGCTGTATAAGTTTTCTTTCTTACACATCGGCCTGTTAATTTCTGTTATTTATTTTTATTCTTTATTTCTCACCTATTCTGTTATACTAATGCAGCACCTAAAGCCTTGCATGCATCTGTAGCTTCATCCTCCGGTTCTTCCTGGCAGATCACGCTGTCGCATACAAGATTTGCACCTGCTTCTTTACAGGACTCTTCCCAATTACGCATCCATTCGCCGTCTCCCCAGCCATAAGAGCCAAACAGAGCGATGTTTTTGCCCTTCAGGGCATCTTTGCATCCGTCAAACATTGGCTCAAATTCTGTATCTTCGAGAACTTCATCTCCCATTGCAGGGCATCCGAAGGCGATTGCATCATATTCAGCAACTTTAAAACCGTCAAAATCTTCACAGGTATGAAGAACAGCTTCGCCGCCTTTTTCCCTGATTCCGTCTGCAACTGCGTTTGCCATTGCTTCTGTGTTTCCTGTGCTGCTCCAATATACAACTGCTACTTTACTCATGATTAAAATCCTCCTTAAATTTGCTCTGCCTTTTTCTTTGCCGCAAAGCCATGATTTATATTATAATAAAAAGTCATACGGCTTTTCTATTATACTGATTCTTAAACGAACTCTCCATCCCTGCTATATTACTGTATATAGCTTCTTCCTTACGCTGCCACCGTCAGCTGACGTACACTTCTTCCCTGATTCCAGAGACGTACATACACGCTGGTACATTTCTTAAATCTGGCAAAAGCCTTTATTGCCTCACATTCATTGCAATATACCTTCCAACAACCTACACATTTACAGTTCTGCCCTGCATTCTTGATAAATCCGATCACATCTCCCAGCGGATATCCCAAAAATAATCCGATTTCATGAGGAAAATCTTCTCTCTGGGCCAGGCGGCTTCTCAGTCTCTCAAGTGCATATGCAGGATCTGTACTCTCATACCCATACTTCTTTATAAAATTCGCAACACCAGGTTTCTTCAGATCTCTTTCAAGGCTTGAGAATCGGCAGATATAAATCAGCGCCTTTTTCTCACTCCTGCGAAGTACTGTGAGGGAAACGCCTTTTTCTCTTACACATTCATTAAAGTCTTCTACGCTTTTCCATAATTCTTTCTCAGATTCATATTTATATGTAAAAAGATTTCCGGTTTTAATAGATGCTAATGTAGGTGAACAATGTTCGATCACGAATTTCTCCAGCATGTTATGATCCCTTTCTCAATAACAAAATATTAGTTAGAATATACTAACCTTTTATCAAAAATAAAGCTTTACAAAACATTTTATTGCTTTTGTTTGCTGTAAGGCTTAAATTTACTGCTGCAAAAAACCTTCAGCAGATTTGTCAGCAGTGTAAGTTATTTATATCTAACTTCATAGTTTAATATATACTATCCGAGATATTCTGTCAAGTTACTTTTGTATAACTTTTTTATAACTGCCTTTTTTATAATTGCAGAAAAAACAGAGGAATACACAGTCTACATATCCTCTGTTTTTCTATTCTATTTCTTATTGAAAATTGTGAGAGCTGCCTTGCAGCGGAGCAATTCGTGGATATCAGGTTATGGACAAAATGCCGTTTCTTTATAGTAATTCCATAAAATCTCAACCCTCTATACAGATCGTACTTCCAACTCCATCTTCTGTTCGTTTCTTGGTTACTATGATCTTCTTATCAATACGTTCTTTCAGTTCTGCTACATGGGAAACGATTCCAACCAGTCTGCTTCCCTGACTGAGATCCTTCAATGCGCGGATTGCCTGATCAAGGGCATCTTCATCCAAAGATCCGAAACCTTCATCCACAAACATGGTATCAAGCTGGATTCCGCCGGAGCTTGACTGAATTTCATCAGAAAGTCCCAATGCCAGAGACAGGGATGCCTGAAATGTTTCTCCGCCTGATAAGGTCTTAACACTTCGGACAGTTCCATTGTAATGATCTACTACATCCAGTTCCAGACCGGTTTTCCCTACCCTGCTCTTGTTTTCTTTCCTGCGAACTAACTCATACTGACCGCTGCTCATGGTCATCAGACGGATATTGGCACGCCCAAGAATGCGGTCAAAATACTGCATCTGGATGTAAGTTTCCAGCATGATCCTTGCCTTACCCGTGATCGTACCATTGGCAGTGTCTGAGAGAGATTTCATCCACTTCCAGCGGGTTTCCGTTTTCAGAAGTTCTGTCTGCTGTCTGCGGATTTTTTCATACATGTCACTGTTGATTTCCAGGCGGGCATGGATTTCATCACGATTTTCTGAAAGTGATTTCTTTTGCTGTGCAAAGTTTTCTTTCTGAGCATTCAGTTCCTCAGCTGAAATACTTATGGATTCTTTTAACTGTTCTGTCAGAGATGCAATTACCGAATCCAGTTCTGTCATTCTCTTTTCTAATACTTCTCTCGCTTCTGTTACTGTTTTATAATGTATTTCAAGCTTCTTTTGTTCCTCAGTCTTAAGCTGGATCTGAGACAGGATTTCTTCCTTTGTCCTCTCACCCAGCTCTTTTTCCATGTTCTCTCTCTGCTTCTGCAGCTGCTCATATCTGGATTTCTCTGCTGCTGTCTGCTGCTGATTCTGATTGATCTGGTCTGTGATCGTTGCAAGTTCTGTCTGAGTCTTACCAATCTGCATCTCCAGAAGTTTTCTCTGTTCCAGAAGTGCTGTCAGATCCTTTTGTTTCTGTCCCAGAATATTTTGCTGCTGTTTCAGCCATTCTGCTGCTCTCTTTCCCTGTAGCAAAGCCTGTGATACATTACAGGTTTCCTTTTGATACACGGTTTCACCGCTGTGATCCTGTGACAGTTCCGGATCAGTTTTCATTCTCTGTCTTGTATCTTCTTCATGGATCCATGTCAGTACAGGTTCCTCCAATTGGTTCTGCAGCTGTTCCTGGATACTCTCCAGCTGGCTCTTCCTTTTTTCAAGACTGATCTGTAATTTCTGAAATTCTTTTGCATGTTGTTCTGACTGTGTGATGAACTCTTCCTTTTTCTTCAGTAAATCCTGATGAACTTTTTTCTGTTTTTTGATTTCTTCCAATCCTGTCTGTACACTGCTTTCCTGATTTTTTACAAATAAACATAATTCATGATCAGGAAGTTCCTTTCGAAGTATCTCTTGTGTCTCCTCTTCTGGCAGAAACTGCGCTATATAACCTTTAACCCCTTCTGTCAGTTCTTCCCTACAGCGCTGCACCAGTCCTGCTGCCTCTCCTGCCTGCACACTTGCGTCAGATGCCGCTTTTTCCGCAGCTTCTGTTAACTTTTTCTGTTTTTTCAGCTGTTCTTCTGTGGGAACTTCTTTTGGAATCTGCGTAAGCTTTGGATGAAGAACAGAGCCACATACCGGGCATGGCATCCCATCCTGAAGATCTGCTGCCAGAACACCCGCCTGCGCATCCAGATAGGCCTGCTCCATTTTGTTTAAAATTTCTTTTATTTCTGTCCGTTTCTGAGAAGCGGTCAGATAACCCTTCTTTTTTCTCTCTGCTTCCTTTTCCAGATCCTGATACCGTTTCTGCTGATCTTCTATTTTCTCTATCTGCTGCAAACGTATGACCAGACTGTTCTCTTTGATTTCCAGATTCCCACCGGAAACAATTTTCTCTTCCAGATCAGTCAAATCCTTTTTTATCTGTTTCGCAAGTTGTTCTTCCTGCCCGGACTGTATTTTCAGTTCACTGATTTTTGTCTGAAGAAACTCCAGATTTCCACAGTTCTTATAAATTCCTGCATAAAGAGTATCTATTTTCTCTTTCCGGAAATCTGTTTCTGCTTTTTCTTTTTCTGCACCGTCTGTTGTCTGATATTCTTTTTGTTTTTCTTCAAGCACAGCTTTCATTTCTTTCTGACGATTCTGCAGCTCTGTACCGTCCGTTCCCAGTTTCTCTATCTGCAGGGAAGTCTTCTCTGTTTCTCTGAGCAGATTTTCCAGATTTGTATAACGCTCCAGATTCTCTTTTTCTTTCTGTATGGAAAGAATCAGGCGTTGGATCTCCTCAGGTTCCTTTGCCCCATTTTCTGCAGCTTTTTGTGCCTGTTCCAACTGCGGAAGCAATACCTCTTTCTCTTGCAGAAGCTGTTCCTTCCTTGCCTTTGCATCTGCTTCTTTATGAGCCTTTCCCAAAAGCTGATTTACTTTTTCCAGTTCTTTATCGTTCTCTTTGATCTGATTATTCAAATTTTTCAGCATCTCTTTATCTACCTTCAGAAACTGCTCCAGAATTTCCAGACCTTCTTCCAGATTTCCCTCAAAGCCATTCTTCTCCATCAATATCCACTGTTGTCCCAACTGGTCTTCTGTAGAATATCTGACCTGTTCCGTATACTGGCGAATACTTCTCAACAGCTCTTTATACGCCTTGTCCAGACCACCGGCCTCGAATTTTAATTTTTCCTGAATCACCTTATAAATATCCGTATGGAAAAGCTTTCTGAAAATGTTGCTGCGTTCCTCTGTGTCAGCCAGCAGCAATTTTCTGAAATCTCCCTGTGCGATCATAGCAATCTGCGTAAACTGCTTCATATCTAACCCGATCAGATCAGTAACTGTCTGATTCACTTCCTTCAGCTTTGTCACAGGAGCTCTTCCATCAGAAAAAGTAAGCAATGCTTCCCCTTTCTGGGTGGTCATTCCGGTACCTCTGGTCTTTGGGCGCTCATAATCCGGGCTTCGCTTCACTGTATACACTGCATCTTTATATTCAAAAATATATTCCGCATAGGTAGGTGTTTCCGGTTTTGCATACTTGCTTCTGAGCATGGATGCCTCCCGGACTCCTCCGCTTGTCTCCCCGTACAACGCAAATGTAATCCCATCAAAGATCGTCGTTTTTCCTGCTCCCGTATCTCCGGTCACCAGAAAAAGTCCCTGTCCTCCAAGCTGTGTAAAATCAATCACAGTCTCATCCGCATATGGACCAAATGCAGATAATGTCAGCTTCAATGGTTTCATACGCGCACCTCCTTCAGATTCTGGATCAGTTTCTCCACAAACTCTGTCTGTTCTTCTTTCATAGGTTCATTATTTAACAGTTCATAAAACTCCTCAAACAGCTGCAGCTCTGACTTCTGTTCCTGAGCCTCCACTGCCTGAACCTCACGGTTCTCACGTGTTCGTTTATTATCATATTCCAGACGCATCAGGTTGGGATAAACAGTACGCAGCTTCTGAAGTGCCCCAGGCACATCTTCCTCATCCGTCAGGGTAATCTGAAGATAATCCATCTTATTTTCAGCAGTATAATGATCCTTCGCTGTCACATCCATATAAGTTCCCCTTAGCTTACGCATATCATGTCTGGGAATCAAAGGTACTGTACTGACCGTCACATTTCCTTTCTCCAGAAGCTCCACAATCGTTACTGACTTTTTATGATCTGCTTCCGAAAAAGAATACTTAAGCGGCGTCCCGCTGTAACGCAAGGTCTCTCTCCCCATTTTCTGAGGTCTGTGGATGTGTCCCAGTGCCACATAGTCAAAATCCTTAAATACTTCCGCACTGACATTGTCAAGACCGCCAACCCATGTTTCTTCTGAGTCACTTCTGTCTGCTCCAGTCACAAACTGATGTGCCACCAGCACATTTCTCTGTGTCCTGTCAATCTCGCACTCCTGCAGAGCAGCCATAACACCCTCTTCATAAGTATTAATATCATCCCTCTGCAAAGCATGGCGTACTGCCGCAGGTTTCAAAAAAGGCAGAAGATATACAGATATTGGTCCATACTGATCTTTTAACACAATCCTTTTCATCTCTCCATCATAAACCTGCGAAATATAAATATCACTGCTTTCAAACAGCTTTGCTCCAAAGGAAAGCCTTTCTGCTGAATCATGATTTCCACTGATCATGTACACAGGAATCTCAGCTTTAGCCAGTCCTGTAATAAATTCATCAAACAGCTGCACTGCCTCTGCCGACGGCACTGTCTTGTCATAAACATCCCCTGCTATCAGAACTCCATCAACTTTCTGTTCCTCAAAAATTTTGATCATCTGATCCAGAATATATCTCTGATCCTCCAGCATGGAAAAATCATGCACCCTTTTTCCAATATGCAGATCTCCAATATGCACAAACTTCATCCCACATCTCTCCAATCCAAATATCATTCCTGCCTGCTCTGTCTGCCGGCGGCATTTAATCCATTATTTATTTCACTTTCAGAATATTTTTGCTGTCCTCATACTCCTCCGGAATTTCTTCTGTAAGAATTTTAGCATCTGTAAACCCGCCGAATGTGACAGAACTTACTTCTCCAAACTTCGACTTATCTGTCAGGATATATACATCTTTGCACTGCTTCATTGCAGTACTCTTTACAATTGCTTCGCTGGTATCCGGTGTGGTAAAGCCTTCCCTTCTGGTAATTCCATTGGTTCCGAAAAATCCCTTTGTAAAATGATACATTTGGATCATCTGCATTGCCTGACTGCCTACGACTGCCTCTGTAGAACTCTTCAGTTCTCCTCCGACCAGGTAAACCCGGATTCCCATCTTTGCCAGAGTCTGGGCATGGGATACTGCATTGGTGACAAAGGCAGCTTTTACACCTTCCAGATATTCCAGCATCAGACCAGTGGTGGTTCCTGCGTCCAGATAAACGAAATCATCCGGTGTGATCAGACTGGCTGCATATTTTGCGATCTTTTGCTTTTCTTCTTTATTTAATTCTGATTTCTGCGCTACTGTCGGTTCATAGGCAGTTACTTTATGATTTAATGCTACTGCACCGCCGAAAACCTTGGTTAGTTTTCCTGCTTTGTCCAGTGCAGTGATGTCTCTGCGCACTGTGGATTCTGATGCATCCAGAAGTTCTCTCAGCTCTGTTACTGTAACACTCTTTTTTTCTTCCAGAAGCTTCAGAATAATATCAAATCTCTGTTCTGTAAGCATGTACTTCTGCCTCCATTGTATATTTACTTTGATTATTTTCCTCTGATTATTTTCTCCGATATCTACGAATTGCTCCGCTGCTTCGCAGCTCCCGCAATTCTGCAAACATTCGGAATCCGCAGATTTACTTCGTAAATCGCTACTTCCTCATGTTTGGCGGGTCCCAAGTTCAAAAGTCTTATCGTGCAAGCACGAACGACTTTCTGACCTTTTGACCCTGATATCTCATTATAACAGAAACAGGAGATGAATGCATCATCTCCTGTCTGTCAGTTTCTTATATTTAATTCTGTGAATTACAGGTTCTCCTGCATGAATTTGCTTACTGCTTCGTATGCTGCTTCTTCATCAGCACCTTCGATCGTGAATGTTACTTCATGGCCTTTCTTAACGCCAAGTCCCATCAGTGCAAGAAGTTTTCTGCAGTCTACTTTTTTACCCTCTTTTTCAATAGAGATAGTTGACTCAAAGCCTTTTACCAGTTTTACAAGCTCTCCTGCCGGACGTGCGTGGATTCCTTCGTTGTCTGTAACTACATACTTAAATTCTTTCATTTTGATATCCTCCATGTTTTTTATTTTAATTTTTTCATTATTGCTTTTTTATTTCACTGCTTATGCTGCTTTTTTCTTTAACAGGCCAAGAAGAACTGCAGAGATTACTGTTCCCACAACCAATGCAACCAGATACATAACTGCATTTCCAACTACAGGGAATACAAAAATTCCACCGTGTGGTGCCATCAGTGTACAGTCGAATGCCATGGAAATAGCTCCTGCCGCTGCGGATCCGATGATACAGGACGGAAGTACACGAAGGGGGTCAGATGCTGCAAACGGAATCGCACCTTCTGTGATAAATGCAAGACCCATGATAAAATTGGTAGGACCTGCATCTCTCTCTTCTTTTGTGAACTTATCCTTAAACAGCAGTGTTGCCAGTGCAATCGCACAGGGAGGAGTCATACCGCCGATCAGACCAAGTGCAAGTGCCGGTCTGTCACCGATTGCCATTGCAATGAATCCGGCAAGAATCGGAAGCATGAATCCGAATGCTGTATTACCGATTCCTTTAAACAGAGCTGCTACCGGAGTAATGGTACCGAAGTTTGCTCTCTGATCTGCCGGAAGTGCACTTAACAGTTCTTTGCTTTTGCAGCTTTTTCAATTCCTTCTGCTGATCCGGTATCTGCCATTCTCTCATCAATATCTTTCTTTTCACTGTCTGCCCTGTCAATAATATCCATAAACTCATCTACTGAAGATGCATTGCGAAGAGATTCTGTAAACTCCTCATCCATCAGCATCACAGAGAGCTTGCTGAGTACATCCAGGTGAATATTATCCTCTGTATTCGGCGCTGCGATCAGGAATAATAAGGTTACAGGTTCGTCATCCAGTGCCTCAAACTCTACACCATTTTTGATGACCATTGCCGCAAGCCCAGGTTTCTTAACTGCATCACATTTGCCATGAGGAATGGCAATTCCCTCACCAATACCTGTTGTGCTCTCTTCTTCTCTTAAATATACCTGTTTACGATAAGCCTCACGGTCACTGATCTTCTCCCTCTTTACATCAGATCAACTGCCATATCCAGAGTTTCTGACTTTGTTTTCGGAGCAGCTGTCAGCGATACGCTTCGTCTGTCAAGCAGATCTGTTATTCTCATCTTTTCTTCCTCCTTTATTATTTTTCGGTTATCTGACCATAAACCGCTTCTATTTCTTCCTTTGTTGCAAGATTTTCAGAAAATGCACTTGCACTTCCTGCTGCAATTCCCATGTGGAATGCATGTTCGTAATCCTTCTTCTCCATCCAGCCTGCAACGAATCCTGCTACCATGGAATCTCCTGCACCCACACCATTTATCAGCCTGCCTTTTGGTGCAGGTTCTTCAAATACCTGTCCATCCTCTGCTACCAGAACTGCACCTTCGCCGGCCATGGAGATCAGCACATTTCTTGCACCTTTTTCCTGAAGTTTCTTTCCATAAGGAATTACATCTTTTCTTGTTTTTAATTCTACACCGAAGATCTCGCCCAGTTCATGATTATTTGGTTTTACAAGGAATGGATGATATTTCAGGACATTGACCAGAAGATCCTTTGTGGCATCAACTACGATCATCACACCTTTTCCATCCAGCCTTGCCATGATCTGTTCATACATGTCATCCGGCATGGAAGATGGAATGCTGCCTGCCAGGAAAAGTACATCACCTTCTCCAAGCTCTTCCAGCTTCTTCATCAGTTCCTCTACTTTATCCTTGCTGATCACCGGTCCTGCACCATTGATCTCGGTTCCGTCAATAGATTTCAGTTTCAGATTGATCCTTGAAACCCCTTCACTAATCTGAATGAACTCAGATTTCACTCCCATCTCATGTAATCTGCGGATAATTTCTTCCCCTATAAACCCTGCGGTAAATCCAAGTGCAGTGTTCTCAATCCCAAGATTCATAAGGACTGTGGAAACATTGATTCCTTTTCCACCCGGAAGCATCAGCTCTGAACTTGTTCTGTTTGTCAGTCCCAGTTTAAAATCATCTACTGAAACGATGTAGTCCAGAGATGGATTAAAAGTTACTGTGTAAATCATCTCTTCTTTCCTCCCGTTTATATTGTCATGTCGTTTCTGCATGTTTGTGACTGTTTTTGTTTATAGCCTTAGTATACTGTCACATTCATTCAAAGTCAATCAAACTAATTCATAAAAATCATAACCGATTTTAGTTGAGATTGCACAAAATCAATTAATTTTCCATTTCCGTCCAAATTCGGTCATTTCTTTTCACAAATCAGTCATTTGCATACATTCCAATAAATATTTAGTCAAACAATAACTGAACATCAAAAAACCTCTGACCGGAAGTTAAACTCCACAATCAGAGGATTTACTGTTTTCTTTTCTTTTATTACGTTTTATAATTCTTTACATTTTATGTTTCTTTGCATCAAAAAATGCTTTTGTTTCTTTTACAACTACACCGCTCAGAGCGAACAATGCGATCATGTTCGGAATCGCCATCAGTCCGTTAAAGATATCTGCGATCGTCCATACAGCACTTACTGTCATGTACGGTCCGATAAATACTGCCAGAATGTAAAGCCAGCGATATGTAAGGATTGTTTTCTTATGTCCGTTTGTCAGATATTCCAGACATCTTTCACTGTAATAATCCCATCCAAGAATTGTAGTAAAGGCAAAGAATACCAGACAGATCATTAATACAAATGCAGAAATCTGTCCAGGAATCGGAAGTCCGTGCTGGAATGCATAGGTTGTTACCTGAACACCTTCCAGACCTTCTACCTGCCATGCACCTGTCAGTACGATGGAAAGACCTGTCATTGTACAGATCACAATCGTATCAATAAATGTACCAGTCATGCTTACAAGACCCTGACGTACAGGCTCTTTTGTCTGAGCTGCTGCTGCTGCGATAGGTGCGCTACCAAGACCTGCTTCGTTTGAGAAAATACCACGAGCCACACCCTTCTGCATGGATACGATCATTGTTCCTACCACACCGCCTGTCACTGCTGACGGATTAAAGGCTCCCTTCACAACTGTTACGATAGCTGCCGGGATCTCTGTAATGTTTAAAAGAATCAGCGCAACACTGAAGACCAGATAGATCACCGCCATAAACGGTACAATAATCTGGCTGACTGTTGCAATTCGTTTCAGACCACCAATGAGGATTGCTGCAACACAGGCTGCAAGAATCAGGGAAGAAATTACAACTGCCCAGGAATACTCTCCAAGGAACGGAATATTTACGCAGTTTGATTTGTTCGGATCAAAGAAGTTCTGAACTGCACTGGAAATACCATTTACCTGGCTGAATGTACCGATTCCGAAAAGACCTACACATACACCAAAGAATGCAAAAATCTTTGCAAGCCATTTCCATTTTGTTCCCATACCTTTCTCAATATAATAGAAAGGACCACCAAGGCTGTGACCGTCTTCTGCTACCACACGGTATTTCACTGCAAGAAGACCTTCGGAGAATTTTGTTGCCATTCCGAAGAATGCTGCAAGAATCATCCAGAATAAAGCTCCGGGACCTCCGGCACAGACAGCAGTTGCAACACCGACGATATTACCGGTTCCGATTGTGGCGCTCAGTGCTGTACATAATGCTGCGAAACTGGAAATCTCACCATCGCCTTCTTCTTCGTTCTTAAACATCCATTTCAATGCAAGGGGGAGTCTTCGTATCTGAAGGAGTCCAAGTCTGGCAGTTAATAGGACACCACCTGCCATAATCAGGACCATAAGGGGCACACCCCAGACCAGATTGTCTACTGTTGTCAAAAAAGAATTGATCGCTTCCCACATAATAATAAATCTCCTTTTTCTTTTAAAAAGTGTAATATATTGTACAGCTGGGAAACAAAGTAATAACAGACCGTTTCAAACATCAGAAGTTCAGAAAGTACTGTTCATATAGTTCATATGAATCAGCGGGGATGATAAAGCATCCTCTGTCCTTTTGCCTGAGAGATTCAAGACACGGGTCAGATAACCAATTGTAGGAAGTTATCAGCATTCCATGTTATTTGCACCTTCGGCCCCCGATCTAACGGGTGTCTCCAGAGAAACGATCCATTTGCAGTTTTTCCCTGCATCCAGGGAACCTGAGAGTTTTACTCCTTCGGCGGGTATAGCCTTTTATGGCTTCCTCTTTCCTGCAAACTTCACCTCGTTAATTTGCTGTTACTGTGGTATACTATAGCTCTTAAATTTGAACTCGTCAATAGAAAATTAAACTTTTATAAAAAAAGTATAAAAATTTACACATCAACCATATCAGCCGCAAACAGTGCTGCGCCAAGTGCACCGCAAAGCTGAGCCTTGTCACTGATCACCAGCTTTGTTCCAAGCTTCTCTTCCAGCGTCTTTACCAGACCCTTATTCTTAGAAACACCACCGGTCATCATATATTTCTCCTCACCGCCCACACGTCTGGTAAGGGCGGCAGTCTTCACGGCAACCGCCTTATTCAGGCCATGAACAATATCATCTGTTGCCTTATTCTGGGCGATCAGGGATACAACTTCTGATTCTGCAAATACTGTACACATACTGGAAATTGTAATATCTTCTTTGAATTCCAGCCCACATTCGCTCATCTGATCCAGATTCATTTCCATGGTACGTGCCATCATTTCCAGAAATCGTCCGGTTCCTGCCGCACATTTGTCATTCATAACAAAGTTTGCAACTGCACCGTTCTCATCCAGTCGGATCACCTTGCTGTCCTGTCCGCCAATATCAATAACAGTGCGGACTTCCGGATCCAGGAAGTGTGCACCTCTTGCATGACAGGTGATCTCTGTGATACTCTTATCACCATTTTTAATAGCTGTACGTCCGTATCCGGTAGTAACCAGCGCATCAATATCTTCTCTCTGCAATCCGGCCTCTTTCAATGCCTCTGCAAGGGCACGGTCTGCTCCGATAGCAGCTCCTGCTCCTGTAGGCAGGATAATACTGGTCACAATCTCATGATCTTTATTTAAAATCACCACATCTGTACTGGTGGAACCACTGTCAATCCCTGCGAAATAACCTTTTCCCATTTTTCTCTCTCCTTTTGTGTCTCCATCTATGGTCTGCTCCAGTGTTTCAGGCAGAATGCTCTCTGCAAAAGCTTCCAGTCTGGTAAGAAGCTGACCGCTGCTCTGAATAGTATAATCTGATTCGATTTTTAAAAGAGGTACATCTGTATGGTTCTTGATCTCAGCATATTCGAAGCTGTAAAAATCACAAAACTTCACTGTATGATAAATAATTCCTGCAACAGACGGATCATTATAAAGCTTTTTACGGCCTGTCGGGTCCATCATCCGCATACATGGAATCTGCCCCAGAAGCTCTCCTGCATACCAGTCCATCAGTTCATCAAAAGAAGCACCCTCCGGTGGAAGTATATTTCCCACAGAACGGTTATGCACACAGGTATCATTCTCTACAGGAAGGGGCATAGCCTTGCTGGTCATTTCAAATAATTCCTGCCCCATTCTGGCACCAAGTACTGCAATATGAGGCTTTGTGATTTTTTCCTGTACATGAAAAGCAGCCCGGAATTTTCCGGCATCAAACTCTGTGCCTTTGTACTGTGCATAAGCCTTGGCCAGACCTTTTAACTGTGCAGCCATACGCTCTCTGCTACAGGCACTGTCACAGTGAAGCACATCCAAAATATAAAGGAAATCCAGTTTACCGCTTTCCAGCAAAATGTCATACACACTTCGGATGGTATCACAGCAGCTCACCAGAACAAGTTCTTTGATTTTCCCCTCCATGACTCCTTCCAGAAGTGTTTTTCCAAAACCACAGATATTGGGATGGGAAACCTGATCTGCAAGGTCAAAGCCATCCGGCATATGGTTAAAGTTCTCACATTTCCCGCCAAGAGATTCCAGAAGCTCAATGGGGGTATATTTACAGACATAATAAGTTTTATTCATTCTCAGCACCTCCCAGCATTTCCAGAAAAGCTCCCAGCCTGGTGGAAGTCTGTCCTTCTCCTCCATGGCTTCGGTCACACCCGTCTCCATCCAGGATCAAAAGGGGCAGACCGGCTTCCTCAAATTTCTTTTTTGCAAGCTGTGCTGCACCAAGGGTGTGCTTGCAGCCCCAGTGCCCAAACCACACGGCACCATCTGCACCTGCCTGTTTCGCATGTCGGATACCGGCTTCAATCCTTCTAAGCGCACTTCCGTTCAGTGAATGATAGACCATTCTTTCTGCCATTGCTTCAAAGGGGTTCTCAGGATCAAAATCCGGCTCACAGGTTTCTGCAAGTTCACATCCTACGATCTGGGCTTTCTCACTGAAGCAAAGCTCCTGGCGCACTGCATCCGACCAGAATGGAATGGTATGCATCCAGTAAATATGTTTTCCTTTCGCTGCAGGTGCTTTCTTAATATTTTCAAGAAGCATCTGTGTATACTTCTCTTCTTCTGCTGTTCCCAGAAGGATATTGTTGGTCATTCCTGCATACAGCGGTGTGACCAGATCAGAGGGCACATATTTGTCTGCACGCAGCTGCTGATATTTTTTATAATTCTTCAGAGTCCGCTTACTGCAGGCAAGACGTTCCTTTAATCTGTCCTCAGAGATTGTTTTTCCTGTATTTTTTTCCAGAAATACTTTTAAATCCTTTAACTGATCTGCCACATACTGTATATTCTCTGTGGTCTGATTCCATGGTACATCAATGGCAAATACAGGTACCTGGTAAAAATCTGCCAGGGTACGGAAGGTGAGCAGGTTAGCATCGCAGGTCAGGTTGGTATAAACAATACATTTGGGCTTTGGCAGAAGTCCTTTCTGCGCTGCACCAAGAAATGTCTTGTGATAACTGCACAGTGTCTCTGCAATTCCCTGATTCTCTGCCTGCTGCAGAAACGCCCTCTCTGCTTTGCTTGCAGAAAGATAGCAGGAAAATCCTTCTACATTATAGGGATGTAATCCCACCTCCTGCATCATTTCGCAGGGTGTAAAAATACTTACAATAACAGAATCTTCCGGTTTCTGAAGGGGCCACAGCATGGTATCCATCATCAGGTTTGCAAGATGCCTGTCTGCAGGCATCAGTCTCTTGTCCTGCATATAATGGAATTTCAGATTCTGTGCTTCCCAGCCGGTTTTTAACAGCCAGCGGGCTGACTGAGGCTTTTTATCCGTCAGATTTTCCACATAATGACCAAATGTCTCAATAATCTCCATAGTCTGTCTCTTCCTCATTATGGTAATAATAATTTATCAGTTGCCAGCGTACAAATAGCGCTACGGAATATTTTAGTAATATCTTTTTTTGAAGTCAAGCTGAATTTTCTCCAAAGTTCATCTGTTTTTGCACATTCTTCTTGACAAAAAAGTCTCAAATGATACACTTTTGAATGTATTATTTTTCAAAAAAAGGAAGAACTAATATAGGAAAGCTTTTTTACGAAAGGAAGGAATTTTTAAAATGCGTTCATTGGCAGTTTATTTAAAAAACTACAAAAAAGAAAGCATCCTTGCGCCATTTTTTAAATTTCTGGAGGTTGTATTTGACCTGATCGTGCCTATCATCATTGCACAGATCATTGATGTAGGTATTGCAAACCATGACAACAAATACATTGTCCAGAGATTTTTTATTCTTATTTTAATGGCAGCTCTTGGTCTTGCCAGCAGCATTACAGCTCAGTTCTTTGCAGCCAAAGCCAGCGTGGGCTTTGCCACTAAATTAAGACAGGCAGTTTATGACCATGTACAGCGTCTGTCCTTTACAGAGCTGGATACCCTGGGAACAGACACCCTGATCACAAGACTTACCGACGATATCAATCAGGTCCAGAACGGACTGAACATGGGGCTTCGTCTTCTTCTTCGAAGTCCGTTTATCGTACTTGGATCCATGGTCATGGCATTTACCATTGACTTTAAATGTGCCCTGGTTTTTGCTGTTGCGATCCCGTTTCTGTTTCTGGTTGTCTTTGTCATTATGTTTCTCAGTATTCCTCTGTTTAAAAAGGTACAGGGAAAACTGGACACAGTAACCGGACTGACCAGAGAAAACCTTACAGGCGTCCGCGTTATCCGTGCATTCTGCCGTGAAAAAGAGGCAGTTGCAGAATTTGATACCCGCAATCAGGAACTGACAAAGTTAAATCTCTTTGTAGGAAAGCTTTCCGCTTTGTTAAATCCGGTCACCTACGTACTGATCAACATTGCCACTGTCATCCTGATCCAGAAGGCAGGAGTAGAAGTAAATCTTGGCGGTATGCAGCAGGGACAGGTTGTTGCCCTTTATAACTATATGGCTCAGATGATCGTGGAACTGATCAAGCTTGCCTCCCTGATCATCACCCTGAACAAATCCGCAGCCTGCGCAGGGCGTGTGGCAGATATTCTGAAAGTGAAATCTACTATGAACTACCCGTCTTCCTCCGCATATTCCGCTCAGACATCGAAGGGCTTTGCAACAGCAACTGCTGATGCATCACTTTCTGAAAATGCCATCGTATTCAATGACGTAACCTTTGAGTACAGCGGTGCTGGTGCCCCCAGCCTTTCCCACATCAGTTTTTCAGTAAAGAAAGGCCAGACAGTAGGTATCATCGGTGGTACAGGAAGCGGAAAAACCACTCTGGTAAATCTGATCTCCAGATTCTATGATGCCAGCAACGGAACTGTTCTGCTGGATGGTCAGAATATTGAAAATTACACCAGAAGTGATCTCCGCTCCAGAATCGGCGTTGTTCCACAGAAGGCAGCTCTTTTCAAAGGCTCTATCCGGGACAATCTGAAATGGGGCCGGGAAGATGCCTCTGACGAGGATCTGTGGCAGGCACTTACCACAGCACAGGGAAAAGAGGTAGTAGAGGGTAAACCGGGACAGCTTGATTTTATGCTGGAACAGAACGGTAAAAACCTTTCCGGCGGCCAGAAACAAAGACTTACCATTGCCCGTGCCCTGGTAAAAAAACCTGAAATCCTGATCCTGGATGACAGTGCCAGTGCCCTGGACTTTGCCACTGATGCAGCACTGCGTAAGTCTCTCAACAGACTTGACTGGAAAGTAACTACATTTCTGGTATCCCAGCGTTCCTCCAGCATTCAGCAGGCAGACCTGATCCTTGTCCTTGATAACGGTACTCTGGCAGGTAAGGGTACTCATGCTGAACTGCTGCGTACCTGTGATACTTACCGGGAAATCTACTTCTCTCAGTTTCCGGAAGAAAGAGCCAGATACTCCTCTGTATCTGCAGGTAATATAATGAAGGAGGTGACTGTATGAGCAAATCAACAATAAAAGATCCTGCTAAAAGCAAAAGCAGCGAAACCTTTTTTAAAGTACTGCGTTTCATCGGAAGATACCGTTTTCTGCTGATCCTCAGTATCATACTGGCGGCAATTTCCGTTATCCTTCAGCTGTATGTCCCGATCCTGTTCGGAAATGCCATTGACCAGGTCATTGCCCAACATCAGGTGAACTTCGAAATGATGTGGTATTACCTGTCACGTATCCTTGTAATGGTCATCCTCTCTTCTGCTGCCACGTGGCTTATGAATGTGATCAATAACCGCATGACCTACCAGACAGTAAAGGATATCCGTGCAAAAGCCATCCGACACATTCAGGTACTTCCCCTCTCTTACCTTGACGGACACAGTACCGGAGATATCATCAGCCGTATTATCGCAGATACAGATATTCTGTCTGATGGTATGCTGCTCGGATTTACCCAGCTTTTCTCAGGAATCGTAACTATTATAGGAACTTTGATCTTTATGTTTTCCAAAAATGTCTGGATTACATTGATGGTCACTGTTCTGACTCCTTTAAGCTTCCTGGTAGCCAAATTTATTTCTTCCCATACCTTCCAGATGTTTCGGAAACAGAGTGACGCCAGAGGACGCCAGACTGCTCTCATTGAAGAAATGATTGGAAACCAGAAGGTAGTTCAGGCCTTTGGATATGAGGAAAAATCTTCTGAACGCTTTGCAAAGGTTAATGAAGAATTACAGGAATGCAGTCTGAAGGCTGTTTTTTACAGCAGCCTGACAAACCCTTCCACCCGTTTTGTCAATAATATTATTTATGCCTGTGTTGCACTGGTGGGTGCATTCATTATCCCTGGAGGCAGACTGACAGTCGGAGGGCTTTCCGTACTTCTCTCCTATGCCAACCAGTATATGAAACCATTCAATGATATCAGTTCCGTTGTTACAGAACTTCAGAATGCTCTTGCCTGTGCAGGCAGAATCTTCGATCTGCTGGAGGAGGAACCGGAAGTTGCAGAGGCTTCTGAGACACTGAAAGATGTAAAGGGTGAAGTAGATATTAAGAATGTGTGCTTCCATTATGATGAGTCAAAGAAACTGATTGAGGAATTTAATCTCCATGTAAAACCAGGTATGCGCGTTGCCATTGTAGGACCTACCGGATGCGGTAAGTCAACCTTTATCAACCTTCTGATGAGATTCTATGATGTAAATTCCGGATCTATTTCCGTTGACGGCAAACCGATCAGAGACATTACCCGCCATTCTCTGAGAAGCAGCTATGGTATGGTGCTTCAGGAAACATGGATCAAAAACGGAACTGTCCGCGACAATATCTCCATTGGAAAACCGGAAGCTACAGATACTGAAATCATCGAAGCAGCCAAGCTTACCCACAGCTGGGAATTTATCCGGAGGCTTCCTAAAGGACTGGACACCATGCTCAACGAAGACAGCTTAAGCCAGGGACAGAAACAGCTGCTGTGTATCACACGAGTTATGCTCTGTCTGCCTCCGATGCTGATCCTGGATGAAGCCACTTCCAGTATTGATACCAGAACAGAATTACAGATCCAGGAAGCGTTTGAACGAATGATGGAGGGAAGAACAAGCTTTATCGTAGCTCACCGCCTCTCTACGATCCGCAATGCAGATCTGATCCTTGTTATGAATGACGGAAGTATCATTGAGCAGGGTACTCATGATGAGCTGATTGCAAAAGGTGGATTTTACCATACTTTATATAACAGCCAGTTTGCAAAAGTTTCTGAATAAAACAAGCCAGATAATAAATCAAAAAGGAACAGCTGTCCATCACGGCTGTTCCTCTTTTTGGTTTTGTAAAATATTTTTTTATTTTTATCAGATTGCCCGGGTAGCATCTTTCAGCCATTCTTTTTCTTCTTCGTTCAAATACGGAGAAATCTTCTCATATACCTGTGCATGGTAATCATTGAGAAGGTTACGTTCCCGGACACTCATCAGTTCCGGCACCACTCCATCCAGATCAAAAGGTACCATAGTTAGAAATTCAAAGCACATAAACTGACCATACTCTGTTTTTTCAGCTTTTTTGCAGACCATCAGATTTTCATGACGGATTCCAAATCCATCCTCTCTGTAATATCCCGGCTCATCAGAGGTGATCATTCCCTCCTCCAGCACTGCATTTCCACCCGGAACAATTTTCCATCGGAAGCTATTGGGTCCTTCATGGACATTCAGAAGATATCCTACTCCATGACCGGTTCCATGTTTAAAATCCTCTCCCATTTCCCACAGCGGCTGTCTCGCCAGAATATCCAGATTTACACCGGTACAGCCATGAAGAAATCTGGCAGCTCCCAGATTCAGAGTTCCCCGCAAAACTGCTGTGAAGTACTTTTTCTCTTCCTCAGTAGTCCGTCCCATGACAACAGTACGGGTAATATCAGTAGTTCCCTCTTTATAATGTCCTCCTGTATCTGCCAGAAGAAAGCCGGATGGTTCCAGAGGAATATCCGTTTCGGGTGTTGCAAAATAATGTACAATAGCAGCATGCTTTCCATAGGCAATAATCGGATCAAAACTGTTATCTATGAAATCCTCCTGTTCCGAACGGAATTCATACAGCTTTTCTGCTGCACTTAATTCTGTGATCGGAATCCTTCCAACATTCTTCTTTAACCAGTATATGAACTTTGTAACTGCAACTCCGTCTCTGATATGCGCAATGCGTTCATTTTCCACCTCAACAGGATTCTTCGTTGCCTTGGGAAGAAGTGTAAGATTTTCTTCATCCAGAATCCGGGTGTCTGCCGGAATATTGCTAACCAGACGACTGTTGACTTTCTTTTTGCAGAGAAGAACTTTTTTGTCCTTTTTAAATGTTTTCACATACTCATAGATACTGTCATAGGGAAAAAGGGTCACACCATCTTTTTCAAGCGCTTCCAGTACGTCTGTCTGAAAGGCTTTCTCATTTGCAAAAAGTCTGATCTCTGTTTTTGTCATTACAAGATAAGAAAGAACCACCGGACAACAGTGGATATCTCCCCCACGTATATTTAACAGCCAGGCAATATCATCCAGAGAAGTCAGTACAAATAAATCTGCACCCTTCTTCTCCATTGCTTTGCGGATTTTTGCGCATTTATCAGCTCTGGATTCTCCTGCCCATTTTATATCCAGTTCTGTAACCGGTTCACAGGAAAGTGCCGGGCGGTTTTCCCATATATCCCCTGCCAGATCGTAATCAACACTGAGAGACACACCGTTTTCATCCAGCATTTTCTCCAGTTCTGATGCCTCTTTTGCACTGACAGTACGTCCATCAAATCCCAGACACATTCCCTGTGTCAGATTTTTTTTCAAGAATTCATGAACTGTGGGAACTTCCGGCTCACCCATTTTAAATAAAGTAATTCCTGTTCCCTCCAGCTGATCTGCAGCCTGGATAAAATAACGTCCATCCGTCCATAATCCTGCCATATCCTGCATGATCACCGCAGTGCCTGCAGAACCGGTAAATCCTGTGATATATTTTCTGCATTTGAAATATTCACCTACATATTCTGAACCATGAAAATCATCTGTAGGGATCAGATATGCATCAATTCCAGTCTCTTTCATGCGTGCACGAAGTGCTGTTATTCTCTCTTTTACTGTCATTCGTTTTCACCCTTAAGGCTGCTATCTGCAGTCGTTTTATCATTTTCGCCAAGTGTTTCGTTCATACTTCCCATACGATATCCCAGAATATCCATGGTCACATAAGTGAATCCATACTCCTTAAATTTCTTCGCAATATCCTCTCGGACATTTTTTTCCAGAAGTTTCGGAAATTCCTCCGGCATGATCTCAATTCTTGCAAGTAATCCATGAATGCGGACACGAACCTGATGGAATCCATAGTCAAGCAAAAGTTGCTCTGCTTTCTCAACCATTCCAAGCTTTTCCTCACTGATGGTCTCTCCATAGACAAATCTGGAGGACAGACAGGCAAAGGACTGCTTATCCCAGGTAGGAAGTCCCAATTCCTTTGAGTATTCTCTAATCTCTGCTTTTGTCAGCTTTGCTTCCCGCAAAGGACTTTTAATCCCAAGCTCCTTTACAGCGATCAAACCGGGTCTGTAGTCTCCGTTATCGTCCATATTAGACCCCTCTGCAATATATTCAATTCCATTATTTTTCGCAATATCTCGGATTTTCTCAAACAGTTCCTTCTTGCATAAGTAGCATCTGTTTGGCGGATTCTGAGAAAAGCCTTCGATCTCCAGTTCCTCAGACTGACAGATCACCTGCCTGATTTCCTCTTTCTTACAGAATGCCTTTGCCTCATTCAGCTCTCTTTTTGGAAAAGAACAGGACTGGGCTGTAACAGCAATGGCTTTATCTCCCAATACATCATGTGCTACCTTTAACAGAAATGTGGAATCCACTCCACTTGAAAAAGCAACTGCCACACTGCCAAGTTCTTTTAGATATTGCTTTAAATATTCCAGTTTATTTTTCATAATCTTGTACTCCTGTTTTGTTTCCAAATTTCAAACACACTTAGATTAGTATAATAAATTCCCAATATATTTTCAATGACCATTGTGGTTTTTTTTGTTTTTTAGTATAGTTATGTTACAGAATTATCTACAGAAGGGAATCTATTACTATGCCAGATATTAAATTGATTGGTCTTGATCTGGATGGTACACTGCTTACCACCACAAAGGAACTTACCGAAAATACAAAAAAAGTACTTATCCAAGCTCTTGATGCAGGAATTGAAGTGCTGGTAGCTACCGGTCGTCCGTTCAGCGGAATTCCGAAAGAATTGCAAAAGCTGCCCGGTATTCACTATGCGCTTACCTCCAATGGAGCCCGAGTCCTGGATATCCGTACGGAAAAAGTCATAATAGAACAGCTTCTTCCTCTGGAAAGCGCAATAAGAGCTCTCCGGATCTTTGAGAAATACGATACTCTCTGTGAAATCTATTTCCATGGTCAGGGATATGCAGAAGAAAAAAAATTATCCCAGATCAGCCGTTACCACCACAATCCACATATGTGGGATTATTTCCGCACTACCCGCAAATTTGTACCTGACCTGTGGGAATTGATCCGTCAGGAAGGACAGGCCATGGATAAAGTCCAGGCTCTTTTTGCAGATATGAATGAACGGGAGTCTGCGTGGAACGAACTGACCCAGATCAAAGAACTGGAACCTGTAGGCTCCTTAAGCTACAATATCGAAGTAAATGCTGCCGGTGTAAACAAAGGGACTGCTCTGATCACACTGGGAAAAATGCTTGGAATCCCCAGAGAATCTATCATGGCCTGCGGAGACGGTGATAATGACCTGTGCCTGATCAAAGAAGCCGGTCTGGGCGTTGCTATGGCAAATGCAGAGCCTGCTGTAAAAACTGCTGCTGATTATATTACCACCTCCAATGATGAAGAAGGCGTAGCTAAAGCCATTGAAAAATTTGCCTTAAAAAAATAGCAAAATAGCGTAAAAAAGATGTGTCTCCTTTTCTGCGGCAGACACATCTTCTTTCTTCTTATTCTACACCGTTAATCTCTACCTCAGCCTCAATATCCTGGGTATAATCAATATCTTCGTATCGGAATCCAAACATATGATAAAAATCTTCCCAGTATCCATCAATGTCACAATATTCCTTTACTGTATCCGTAGTGACCGCTTTCCAGCATTTTTTTACTTCTTCCTGTATTTCAGGCATTAATTCATAATCATCCATGCGGATAAACCCGTTTTCATCTGTCTGAAATCCTTCCGGTGTATAAAGCTTCTGTGTAAACAGTCTTGCAATCTGCTGAATACAGTTTTCATGATTTCCAGCCTTCTTCATAACCTTATAAAGAATAGCAAAATACAAGGGTACAACGGGAATTGCTGCGCTTGCCTGAGTTACCAGCCCTTTGTTTACAGAAATTACTGCGCGGACATCCGGATATGCCTGATTAATCTCAGTCATGGTTTTCTGCAAATGCTGTTTGGCTGTTCCAATGGTTCCATGGTAATAAATCGGATAAGTCAGTTCCGGACCAATATAAGAATATGCTACTGTCACTGCATTCTCAGTCAGTACATCTGCTGCCTTTAATGCATCAATCCAGTCTGCCCAGTCTTCTCCTCCCATAACTTTAACTGTGCTTAAAACTTCCTCTTCAGTTGCAGGTTCCACTGTCTTTTCTGTAATCTGGTTATTTCTCAGATCAAGGCTCTTTTCTGTAAATGCTTCCTCTGTAGTCTTGAGACAGGAAGACCAGGTTTTTCCCTCAGCATCTGTACGTCTGGGTGCTGCCAGACTATAGACTACCAGATCTACTTTTCCCATATCTTTTCGGATCAGTTCAATCGCTTTCTCTTTAATCTCCCTGGAAAAAGCGTCCCCATTAATGGTTTTCGCATAGGCACCTTTTTCTGCTGCCAGATGATGAAATTCTGCTGTATTATACCATCCCGGTGTAGCTGTCCTTCTGCCGTTTGCCTGACGTTCAAACATAATCCCCAATGTGTCAGCGCCACAGTTTTCCAATGCACAGATACGGGATGCAAGACCATAACCTGTAGAACATCCAATGATCAGTGCCTTCTTTGTTCCCTTTACCTCTCCCTGCTTACAGGCATACTCTGCCTGATTTCTTACACTCTCCGCACATCCCTGTGGGTGTGCGGTGGTGCAGATATATTCTCTTACTTTTGGTTCAATGATCATATTTTTTCTCTCCTCAATTTTACAAACCAATTGTTATCATTCCCATCAGATAAATCCGTCTGATTGGTTATACTTTGCCAAATATTTTGATTCTCAAAATATTATAGCAAAAAAAAAACAGAACGTAAAGCAAAAATATTTCTTTCTTGCCTATGTTCTGCTTTTTAACATTCAGATTTCTCTTTTTTATTATTTTGCAGTAGTACTTCCAAAGCCTCCATTACGTATTTCTGTAGCATCATCATCTACTGTGATCCCATACTCTACAAAAATGCCCTGCATAAACCCTGTATCTGCGGGAATTATCAGAGTTTTGTTTTCATTAGAATCATTTGTAAGCTTTGCAAAGATGTGACCTTCGTTATCTGAATAGAAATAGTCACTGTCAATGATACCTACTGTATTATTGAGCTGGAGGCGGTATTTAAATCCCAGTCCACTTCGGGGATAGCATTTCAGTACCCATTCCGGCTGCATTTCCACGCGGATTCCTGTAGGAATCTTCACTGTTTCACCTGGTTTCAGAATAAATTCTGCAGGTGCAAAGAAATCATATCCTGCACTGCCTGCTGTTGCTCTCTTTGGCAGATGGATTGCTTCATATATTTTCTCCGCTTCTTTCTGAAACTGTCCAAATGTATCTGTCCAGTCTGCTATGAAACGTTCTTTACTTACTTTATAAAATTTCGCAATTCGTTTCATGTTTTTCATCATTCCTTTCTCATGTTCAAAACATTCTTTTTGCTTTTCCTGTTCAGCAAAAACAGGCAGTTCAGGTACACCTGAGCATACTTGAACTGCCTGTATATTTATTTCTTATTGGTGCAATACAATTTTTCCCTGACGAAGAGTCTCCGGAACATCAATCACTCTTTGATTGCTGGAACCCTTCCACCTCAGAGAAAGCTCTTTCTTGTCTGCTTCAAATTCACCGTCTACGCAGACATCCAGATACTCTGTAATTTTCTCTCTGCAGATTTCCTCCCAGAGAAAGCCTGTATAAAGCCAGATGGTTTTATCCGGATATTTCTTTTTGATCTCCTTTGCAAGAGCTGTTACCTCAGTAATATTTGCCGGATGCAGCGGATCTCCGCCTGAAAATGTAATTCCACTGACATAATCCTTATCCAGCTCTGCAAAAATCTCTGTACGCTCTGCATCTGTAAAGGGCAGACCGCCATTGGGATCCCAGGTCACAGGATTCTGACATTCCGGGCAACAATGATCACATCCTGCCACCCACAGAACTACACGGAGTCCGTCACCATTCAGCATATCGTCCTTGGTAATATTGTGATATCTCATATTTTACGCTTCTTCCGGTACATCTTTCATGCTGAAGCTGATTCTGCCCATCTTATCCTTACCAAGACAAACAACCTTAACCTTGTCTCCAAGTGTAAGCACATCTTCCACACGATTGATTCTTTCTTTACAGATTTTGGAAATGTGAACCATTCCCTCTTTTCCTGGTGCAAATTCAACAAATGCTCCAAATTCCTTGATGCTGACAACCTTACCTGTGAAGATCTGACCTGCTTCAAAATCAGTAGCAATGATCTTAACCATCTCAGCAGCCTCATCCATGCTCTTCTGATCAACTCCGCAGATAGATACTGAACCTTCATCAGTAATATCAATCTTAACGCCTGTGCGCTCAATGATCGTGTTGATAGTCTTTCCTCTCTGACCTACAACATCACCGATCTTCTGAGGATCGATCTGAATCTGGATGATCTTCGGAGCATATTCTCCTACAGATGTACGTGGAGCTGCAATACATTTCTCCATAACTTCTGTCAGTATATATTCTCTTGCTTCTTTTGTACGTCTGATTGCTTCTTCTACGATCGGTCTTGTCAGTCCATGGATCTTGATATCCATCTGGATCGCTGTGATACCGTCATGAGTTCCGGCTACCTTGAAGTCCATATCTCCGAAGAAGTCTTCAAGTCCCTGGATATCTGTGAGAACAATGTAATCATCATCTGTATCGCCTGTTACCAGACCACAGGAAATACCTGCTACCGGTTTTTTGATCGGTACACCGGCTGCCATCAGAGACATTGTGGATGCACAGATACTTGCCTGAGAAGTAGAACCATTGGATTCAAATGTCTCAGATACAGTACGGATCGCATATGGGAATTCCTCTTCGCTTGGAAGTACAGGAACTAATGCTCTCTCAGCAAGTGCACCATGTCCGATCTCACGACGTCCCGGTCCTCTGGATGGTTTTGTCTCACCTACAGAGTAGGACGGGAAATTGTAGTGATGCATATATCTCTTTGAAGTTTCAAATTCGTCAAGTCCGTCAAGCTTCTGTGCTTCTGCAAGAGGAGCCAGAGTTGTGATGGTACAGATCTGTGTCTGTCCACGTGTGAACATAGCAGAACCATGTACTCTGGGGATAATATCTGTCTCTGCTGCCAGAGGACGGATCTGAGTAATGGCACGACCATCCGGACGTTTGTGGTCTTTTAAGATCATCTTGCGGACAGTCTTCTTCTGGTACTGATATACAGCCTCGCCCAGAACTGCAAGCCACTCTTCCTTGTCAGCAAAAGCTTCTTTCAGTTTCTCTGTTACCTGACGGATATTTTCTTCTCTTGTCTGTTTATCGTCAGAGAATACGGCAACTTCCATTTCTGCCGGAGGTACGATTTCTTTGATCGCTGCGAAAAGTTCTTCCGGAACTGCACATGATTCGTAGCTGTGTTTCGGTTTTCCGCATTCTTCTACGATCTTATCGATAAATTTGATGATCTCCTGGTTTACTTCATGAGCTTTATAGATAGCTTCGATCATCTTGTCTTCCGGAACTTCTTTTGCGCCGGCTTCGATCATGATTACTTTCTCTCTTGTGGAGGCTACTGTAAGCTGAAGGTCAGATTCATCTTTCTGTGCCATGGTAGGGTTGATGATATATTCACCATTGATCAGACCAACCTGTGTGGTTGCACATGGACCGTCAAAGGGGATATCGGAAATGCAGGTTGCAATAGCAGAACCCAGCATAGCCGGAATCTCCGGATTACATTCCGGATCAACAGACATAACCATGTTTACCAGTGTTACATCATTTCTGTAATCCTTTGGAAACAGAGGACGCATAGGTCTGTCAATAACACGGGATGTAAGAATAGCATGTTCGCTTGCTTTACCTTCTCTCTTATTAAAACCTCCCGGGATCTTTCCTACTGCATACATTTTCTCTTCGTATTCAACACTCAGCGGGAAGAAATCAATTCCCTCTCTTGGCTCTTTGGATGCTGTTGCTGTGGATAATACAGTAGTATCTCCGTAATGCATCAAAGCTGCACCATTTGCCTGTTTTGCCACACGGCCAATATCTACGGTTAATGTTCTTCCGGCTAATTCCATGGAATAACTTTTGTACATATTCATTCTCCTTTATATAAATTCATTATTATTGTTCATCCAGACTGTATCGCTATGAAAGGATGAGTATGGAAACAGGAGTCCGAAACAACTGAAAAAACTACTTTTACCATAAATTCCCCTGCATTCTTCTGCATCATAGAAATAATCTTTTCAGTAGTCTCGGAAATAACTCCTGCATTCACAGAAAATCTGCTGCTGACAGCTTTTCCGACTAAAAATGGGGCGGATGGTATATCCGCCCCTTCCGCATACTAATTATTTTCTTAAACCTAATTTTTCAATCAGTGCACGGTATCTTTCGATGTCTGTTTTCTTCAGGTAAGCTAACAGTCCACGTCTCTGACCTACCATTTTCAGAAGACCTCTTCTGGAATGATGATCTTTGTGGTTGCTCTGTAAATGCTCTGTAAGCTCCTGAATTCTTGCTGTAAGAATAGCTACCTGTACCTCTGGTGATCCTGTATCGCCTTCAGTTCTTGCATATTCTTTCATGATTGCTGCTTTCTTTTCTTTTGAAATCATTTTAATTTCCTCCTATTTATATAATATTATTGATTGGACCGCCGCATATTAAGGGATGGTCGGAGTTTCCTGTCCCTGAACATGGGCTGAATTCACCTTGAATAGTATAGCACATTGCCCATGGTGTGTAAACTCTTTTTTTATTTTTCTTTTCGAAAGTATTCCTGACCTTTGACTGCATCCTTTTCCAACTGTTTTTTTAAAGCTTCCAGAGATGTAAATTTCTGTTCAGGTCTGAGAAATTTTTTAAAATCCACCCGACAGTACTTGCCATAAAGGTCTTCATGGCAATCAAACAGATAGGTTTCCACTCCAAGAAATTTCTCTCCTCCTACTGTAGGTTTATAGCCAATATTGGTGATTCCCTGATATGTTCTTTCCTTAAAATACGAAACTGTGATGTAGACACCGTTAGGCGGCATCAGTTTCTCTCCAGAAGGAATCAGATTTGTTGTGGGAAGGAGATATTTATGTCCCATTCCCCGGCCATGCTCCACTTCTCCCTCCACAGAGAAATCCATTCCCATAAGAGCATGAAATTTTTCCATATTGCCTCTGCTCAGTTCTTCCCTGATAAAAGTGCTGCTGATCTTCCTGCGTCCATCCATTTCTTTTGGCAGAATTTCCACATCAAACCCATATTTTCTGCCATATTCTTTCAGCATCTGCGGAGTTCCTTTTCGTTCAAAGCCAAACCGGAAATCCTCCCCGACAGCCACGTAGGAGGCCTGAAGGTCTCCTACCAGAATTTCTTTTATAAAATTTTCTGCTTTCATATGCCGGATCCGGTCATTCAACGGACATTCCAACAAAATATCTACGCCCAGCTTCTCTAGCAGGCGACATCTTTCTTCTTTGGTAAGAATGGTTCTGGAAGCATTTCCAAGAGCCAGCACTACTGCCTGTGCTCCCTCCTGCTTCTGTCCGATAATTTTCTCCACAAGCTTTCTGTGTCCGCGATGTATGCCATCAAACTTTCCAAGAGTTACCGCGCTGTGGGCAATCCTGGGAAAATCATTCTCGATTCTTATATATTCCATTGTGTCTCCTAATTATCGTAATGTCTGGATAATGTCTCAAAACATTTTCACAGGGAAATATAGAAACCGCCTTTCATCCCACTGATAAACTCCGGCAAATGCACCTCCACTGCTACACATTCTGATCCAGCCCTGCTTCTCACATCCGGAAACCACTCCCTGAGGAAGAGGATTCCCATTAGCAAGAAGCCTGTCACCTTCTTCTTTACAGCAAATCCGGGGATATTCTCCCAGGATTTCTTCTATACCCAGAACCTTATCCTGTATAGCTCCAGACTTTACAGCTTCCTCTGCCTGTGCAAGTGTAATGGCATCCTTTAATTCAAATTTTCCCACTTTTGTACGCACCAGAGATTCCATGGCAGCACCGCAGCCAAGCTTCTCTCCCATATCATGGCACAGTGTTCGGATATAGGTTCCCTTGCTACAGACTACACGATACCGCACCAACGGCAGATTTATCCCCAGAATTTCAATCTGATAAAAGTGTACAGGCCGTGGCTTTCTCTCCACAGTCTTTCCCTCTCGTGCCAACTCATAGAGTTTTTTCCCATTTACCTTCAGTGCTGAATACATGGGAGGAATCTGAAGCTGTTCTCCAAGAAAGGATTCCGCTGCTTCTTTTACCTCCTTCTCAGTCACAGAAATCTGTTCCGTCTGTGACAGAATAGTCCCTGTCATATCCTGTGTGTCTGTCACTACTCCAAGGCGCATAACTGCCTCGTAGGTTTTCTCTTTATCAGTGATCAGATCCACCAGCTTTGTAGCTTTGCCCAGTGCTACCGGGAGAACCCCCTCTGCGTCCGGGTCAAGGGTTCCGGTATGCCCGATCTTTTTCATATGAAGAATTCCCCTCAATTTTGCCACAACATCATGAGAGGTATACCCTTTTTCCTTGCGGATCACTATGATTCCATCCATCAGCCCTCTGTCTCCTGAAACTGTTTGCATATCTGCCCTGTCACATTATTGATCACATCGTACACGGATCCTTGCAGATCACAGCCTGCTGCACGCATATGTCCGCCGCCGCCAAAGTATACTGCTATCTTGCTTACATCAATTTTTCCGTTAGATCGAAGAGAAACCTTGAAAGACTGCTGTTCAAACTCATAGATAAACATAGCAACCTCCACACCCTGAGTGAGACGAAGCTGACTGACAATACCATCCAGATCCTTACCATCAGCACCGTAGAAGTCCATATCTCTCTTTTTGAGATAGCCAACAATACATTTCCCATCCAGAAGCATAATGCTCTCTGCCAGAACTCGTCCCATAACCTGATTCTGGATATAAGTTTTCTGATAAAAAGATTCATCAATAATCTTACTGAAATTGAATCCTGTTTTCATCAGTTCTCCGGCAATCCGCATGGTATCCGGAGAAGTTGAAGAATACTGGAACACTCCTGTATCATGAACCATTCCTGTATAGATTGGTTTGGCGATCGTGCAATTTATTTTTTCAGGATCCAACAGACTATACAGCACCTCACAGGCAGAGCTTACCTCGCCCCGAATATGATTGATCTGGGCAAATCCAGGATTGCTGACATGATGATCAATACAGGCTGTCTTTTTTGCAGAGTCAAAATAGGGAGCTGCAATGGCCAGTCTGTCCTTTGCGCTCACATCGCAAGTAACAAAAAGGTCATATTCCTTCTCACCATCCAGTTTCATTTTAACCTCATCCATACAGTCAATATGACCAAAAACCGGTTTTGGATGATCCAGATACACATCCACCTGAATCTCCGGCCAGTAGGTTTTCACATATAAATATAATGCCATACAGGAACCGACGCAGTCACCGTCCGGACGAACATGTCCGCCGATTCCCATTGTTTTCACACCATCCAGTATCTCCGCAATATTTTTCATATATTTAACCTCTCAAATTTCTTCCTCATCCTGGAAATTGTCAATATCAGTTTCCTGTTTGTGAGACTGATCTTTCTTTGCAATATCATCGATCAATTTAGACATGGTCACACCATATTCGATGGACTCATCCAGGATGAAACGAATCTCCGGCGTATTCCTCAGATTCATATTATGAGCAAGCTGACGTCGGATATAGCCTTCTGCGCTTTTTAGTCCTTTGATCGTTGCTTCTTTTGCTTCTTTTTCCCCAAGCACACTAATGTATGCCTTACAGGTTTTCAGATCAGGAGCCACTTCCACAGCCATGACAGAAGTCATGGGATGAATACGCGGGTCCTTGATCTCATTACGGATGATGGTGCTCAGCTCTTTCTGAACTTCACCATTGATCCTTGTATTCTTAATACTGTTTTTTCGCATTCAGATATTCACTCCTATTTTATCAGCCGGACATTTCTATCCGGCTGTATCCTGATACCTATCTTGGTACCTCTACCATAATATAGGCCTCTACCTTATCTTCTTCTTTTACATCATTAAAGCCGTCAAATACAAGACCACATTCATAGCCCGTCTTGACTTCTTTTACATCGTCCTTAAATCTCTTCAGAGATGCAAGTTCTCCCTCGAAGATCTGCTCTCCTTCTCTGGAAATACGAACCTTACAGTTTCTCTGGAAGACACCATCCAGAATATAGCTTCCTGCAATTGTACCAATTCCGGATGCCTTAAACAGCTGACGAACCTCTGCATGGCCAATTACCTTCTCCTCAAATACAGGATCCAGCATACCCTTCATAGCAGCTTCCACATCTTCGATTGCCTGATAGATAACTCTGTACAGGCGGAGATCTACGCCCTCCTGCTCTGCCAGCTGTTTCGCTGTAGTATCAGGACGGACATTAAAGCCGATAATAATCGCATTTGATGTAGCCGCAAGACTAACATCAGATTCATTGATGGCTCCAACTCCACCATGGATAACTTTAACAACCACTTCCTCATTGGAAAGTTTGGTCAGACTCTGTTTTACGGCTTCTACAGAGCCCTGCACATCAGCCTTTACAATAAGCGGCAGTTCTTTCAGGTCACTTGCCTGAATCTGATCAAAGAGATTATCCAGAGACAGTTTACCCTTTGTCTCCTCCAGCAGACGATTCTTGTTTTCTGATACGAATGCCCCTGCAAAATTCTTCGCCTCTTTATCACTGTCAAAGGACAGCAGAATCTCGCCGGCATTTGGAACATCACCAAGACCCAGAATCTCTACCGGCGTGGAAGGACCAGCCTGTTTAATACGTCGTCCCCTGTCATCCATCATTGCACGTACCTTACCGCTGCATGCTCCTGCTGCAATAAAGTCCCCTACATGAAGAGTTCCCTTCTGTACAAGAATTGTAGCAACAGGGCCCTTTCCTTTGTCAAGCTGTGCTTCAATAACCAGACCTCTAGCTGCACGGTTTGGATTTGCTTTCAGTTCACATACCTCTGCTGTAAGCAGGATCATTTCAAGAAGAGTATCAATTCCCTCTCCTGTATGGGCAGAAACAGGTACAAAAATTGTACTTCCACCCCAGTCTTCCGGAATCAGCTCGTATTCAGAAAGTTCCTGTTTTACACGTTCAATATTGGCACTTGGTTTATCAATCTTGTTAATAGCAACAATGATCTCAACGCCTGCTGCTTTTGCGTGGCTGATAGCCTCTACTGTCTGAGGCATTACACCATCGTCCGCTGCAACAACCAGAACTGCAATATCTGTAGAATTAGCACCACGCATACGCATTGCAGTAAATGCTTCATGTCCCGGAGTATCCAGGAAAGTAATCTTCTCTCCGTTGATCTCTACCACAGAAGCACCGATATGCTGTGTGATACCGCCAGCCTCACCTCTGGTTACATTTGTTTTACGGATAGCATCCAAAAGAGATGTCTTACCATGGTCAACGTGACCCATAACACAGACAACCGGTGGTCTTGGAACCATCTTGGCTTCATCCTCTTCTTCCTCTTTCAGAAGCTCTCCGATCACATCCACCTTCTCTTCCGGTTCTGCAACAATATCATATTCCAGAGCAATTTCCTGAGCTTTTTCAAAATCAATCTCATGGTTCACAGTAACCATCATACCCTGCATGAAAAGCTTCTTTACGATGGCAGAAGGCTGCATTTTCATTGCCTCTGCCAGTTCGCGGATCGTCATCTTCTCCGGAAGGGTAATCTCCTTAACCTCTGGTTTCTTCTCTTCCTGCTTTGGCTGAGGAGTCGGCTTCTGCAGTGCCTTCGGTAATCTGGAATTCTTGTTAAAGCCTCCCTGATTTGGTCTGCGTCCACCATTGTTCTGGCTCTTGTCGAATTCTTTTTTCTTATTTTTATTCTCTCTGTCGCGCTCTCTCTTGCTGTCCTTGGAAGTCTTGGTCAGTTCAGGTGCAAATACCATGTCATCATTCTTTCTGGTATTCTGGCGCTGTCCCTGCGGACGGCCTTCGCCCTGTGGTCTGCCCTGGTTAAATCTGCCTCCCTGGCTTCTTCCATCTCCCTGCGGACGACCGCCCTGGCGGTTCTGGCCATCTCCCTGGCCTCTTCCCTGTCCAAAACGATTTCCCTGTGGACGGCCTTCACCCTGGAAACGACCACCCTGACGGTTCTGACCATCTCCCTGTGAACGGCCCTGGCTAAATCTGCCTCCCTGGCTTCTTCCATCTCCCTGCGGACGACCACCCTGGCGGTTCTGGCCATCTCCCTGTCGGGAGCCTCTGTTGCCGGCACCTGCACGGTCCGAAGTTGTCTGACGCGGAGACTGAGTTTCTGCTGTCTTTGTCACAGCTGGTTTTACTGTCTCATTTGTCTTTGGTGCCTCCGCTTTTTTTTCAGCTGCAGGCTTTACTGTTTTCTTTCTTGTTTTTCCTCCGTCACTTGCATTCTGTGCATGATAAACACGGATAATATTCTTTTTCTTTTTAGGTGTTTCAGCCTTTTCTCCTTCAAGATTTGCTGTTACAACCTTTTCTTCTGTTTTGGGAGTATCCAATTTCGCAATATGCTCCTTTCCCCTATTATATTTATCTATTTCTGTTACTTCTTTGTTCTGTCTTCCAAGCCCTTTGGCCAGCTCATGTGCCTGCAATTTTGACAATTGCTATACCTCCTTCATGATTGCTTTCGCAAAGTTTTCATCCTGGACAGCCAGGCAGGCACGGAATTCCTTTCCCATTGCCCTGCCAAGGCTCTCTTTATCTGAATAAAAAGAAATCGGAACTTCATAAAAGCTGCACATGTTTCGGAATTTCTTCTTGGTATTCTCTGATGCATCCTCAGCTACAATAACCAGCAGTCCCTTTCCTGTTTTTACTGATTTCTCAGTGGAAAATTCACCGCTTACAGTCTTGCCTGCTTTGGTAGCCAGCCCTATCAGTGACAGTACTCTGTTATTTTTCAATATCCTCCAGCTCCTTCTTCAGTCGCTCATATACTTCGTCCGGAATCCCTGCCTTCAAAGAACGCTCCAGGCCATGATTTTTCATTGCCTTTTCCAGACAGTCCCTGGAGAAACACAGGTAAGCACCTCTACCGTTTTTCTTTCCGGTAGTATCCAGTACAATTTCATCCTCTGTAGTCTTCAGGACTCTTATCATTTCTTTTTTACTTTTCATTTCCCTGCAGCCTGTACATTGGCGCATAGGAATCTTACTCTTCGTTTTCATGATCTGCTGCTTCCTGCTCCTCTGCAAAAGTCTCTTCAGTACCGGACTCTGCTTCGGAAGCATTTTCTGCATATTCGTCACCGGACTCCTCATCCTCATCATAATCATAGAAATCGCCGGACTCTCTTGCCTGGGTTTCACTCTTGATATCAATCTTGAACCCTGTCAGTCTTGCTGCCAGACGCGCATTCTGTCCTTCCTTGCCGATTGCAAGAGAAAGCTGGTAATCCGGTACAACCACCAGTGCTGTTTTATCATCCGGATCTGCCATAACTGCAATTACTTTTGCAGGACTTAAGGCATTCTCAATAAGAATTGCCGGATTCTCATCCCAATTGATAATATCAATTTTTTCACCGCGGAGTTCTTCTACCACAGCATTAACACGGGCTCCGTTCATACCTACACAGGCTCCTACAGGATCTACATCCGGATCATTGCTCCATACTGCGATTTTAGTACGGGAACCAGCCTCACGGGCAATACTCTTAATCTCTACAGTACCATCTCTCACCTCTGCAACCTCTGACTCAAAAAGTCTTTTTACCAGTTCCGGATGAGTTCTGGATACCAGAATACGAGGTCCCTTCGGTGTATCCTTAACTTCCAGGATATACAGCTTGATTCTCTCTGTAGGTTTGAAATGCTCACTCTTAACCTGTTCGTTTTCGCTTAAAACAGCATCTACCTTACCCAGATTAATGCTTACATTCTTGCCCATCACACGCTGCACAATACCTGTTACCACTTCTTTTTCAATTCCATGATATTCATCATACAGTACTCTGCGCTCTTCCTCACGGATTTTCTGCAGAATTACGTTTTTGGCATTCTGTGTTGCAATTCGTCCGAATTCCTTAGACTGGATGGGGACCTGGACGATCCCGCCGATTTCTGCTCTGGATGTGATTTTCTGAGCATCTGTCAGAGAAATTTCCAATGCCGGGTCTTCCACATATTCCACAACATTTCGCTCTGCATATACAGCAAAATCACAGGTTTCCGGATTAATGGTCACATGTACATTGTCCGCTTTGCCAAAATGGTTCTTGCAAGCCTGGATCAGAGACTGTTCAATTGCCTCCAGCAATGTATCCTTGCTGATATTTTTTTCCTTTTCCAGGATATTCAGCGCCTCCATTAATTCTTTGTTCATTTTTTTCTTATCCTCCCGAATTTATCACTAAAACTCAATTGCCTGACGTATCAGAGCCATATCCTTTTTCTCAAATGTTCGCTCCGTGCCATCTTCATCGATTGTCACACTGTTACTGTCAAACGCGGTCAATATACCGCAGAACTCTTTTTGTTTCTCAATTGGCCGGTAGGTACGGACCTCCACCAGTTTTCCCATGTTTCTCTGAAAATCTTTTTCTTTTTTCAACGGTCTGTCCAGCCCCGGAGAACTGATCTCCATGATATAGCTATCTTCAATAAAATCATTCTCATCCAGCTTATCACTGAAAGCTCTGCTTACTGTTTCACAGTCATTCACTGTGATTCCACCCGGTTTGTCGATATATCCTCTCAGATACCAGTTTCCGGCTTCCTTTACATATTCCACATCCACCAGTTCAAATTCATTCTGCTCCACAATCGGCGCCAGAAGCTCTTCTGCTCTTTTCTCATACTCTTCCCGTCTGCTCATTTTCCCACCTGCCTTTCCATTCAGCAAATAGGAGTGGGCTCACGCCCACTCCTATTTCAACAAGTTCTAATCTTTTCCTATTGTAGCACCAATTATGGGGAAATGCAAGGCTTTTCCGGCATTTTCTTTTTATTGTTTCAAATACGTGGCTTTGTGCCTTTGGTATCACGCCTGGAAAGCTTCACCTTATTCAGAGTATATGGTTTGTCATGATACTCAATGGTATACTCCTGCCTGGTCTCCAACATATATGCATGAGATACCCTGTCTCCTTCTGCCAGCTTCATCCCCCGGACACCGATAGATGTTTTTTTCATAGAAGAAACATCCTGTTTCTGGAATCGCAGGAAATATCCCCCTTCGCTCTGAAGGACGATCTGCTCCATCTCATCTGCAGATCCCACAAAAATCAAGCTATCCTCATCTCCCAGCTTGGTAGACACAATCGTTCTTTTTGCCACCTCAAACTCTGCGCCGGACACTAACTTGCACATAGAAGAAGCTGTAACAAACAACAGGGTTGACTGTCTGATCTCCGCCAGCGGCGCCACATAGAGCATTTGTTCTTCCGTACTGTTATAATTGCTCAGATTATCTGCCGGTGTCCCTTTATCCCTGAACCGTACCAGAGGTATATCTGCCACCTTAACACTGTGCATCTTGCCTTTATCTGTAAATATACAGATCTTATCCGTATTCATGCAATGGAATACATATTTATTCTCTGCAGTGGCAGCATCTTTATTTCTCTCATATGCAGATTTATCGATCACTCTCATATAACCAAAACGATCCATCAGGAATGTAACTTCCATCTCTTCCATTTTCTTTTCTTCGTATACGGCTTCCTCTGCATTTTCAATTATTGTACGGCGTCTGGAACCATATTCTTTCTTAATCTGATCCAGATCTTTCATGATCACAGCTGCCATAGAATCATAATTATTCAGAACATCCTCATAGAGAGCAATATTCTTCATGGTTTCTCCATATTCTGCCTGGAGTGCCTCCATCTCCAAACCAATCAGTTTATACAGTCGCATTTCCAGGATAGCCGTAGCCTGTCTTTCTGTAAACTGCAGTGTCTTCGCAGCTTTCTCGCTGGACCTGGACTTAAATTTAATTCCTTCTGTATTTCCCTCAACCAGACATTTTTTCACCTGCTCACGACTTTTGCTGCCGCGAAGGATCTCAATGATCAGATCAATCACATCACAGGCCTTGATCAGACCTTCCTGGATTTCCTTCTTCTCCTGCTCTTTATTCAGAAGTGTGGTATATTTTCTGGTTGTAACGTCAAACACAAAGTCCACATGGTGCTCTATCACCTGCTTCAAGCTCAAAGTTTCAGGTCTGCCATCTGCAACTGCAAGCATATTGACACCAAATGTATCTTCCAGCTTTGTTTTCTTATACAGCATATTGGTCAGGTTCTCCACATCAGCATCACGCTTCAGATCAAGAACTATACGGATTCCTTCTTTGGAGGACTGATTTGAGATATCCACAATATCTGTTGTTTTCTTACTTTCCACCAGAGATGCAATATCATTCAGGAATTTTCCTATATTCGCACCTATCATAGTGTATGGGATCTCCGTGATCACAAGCTGCTGCCTGCCGCCCTTCTGCTTCACTGTCTCTACCTTGCCTCTGACACGGAGTTTTCCTGTTCCTGTCTCATAGATTTTGAGCAGGTCATCTTTATTTACCACCAGACCGCCTGTGGGGAAATCCGGTCCTTTGAGATAACGCATCAGACCTTTGACACTGATGTCATTATTCTTCATATATGCCTTTACAGCATCAACTACCTCTCCCAGGTTATGAGGAGGAATGCTGGTTGCCATGCCAACTGCGATGCCGTCAGCTCCGTTTACAAGAAGATTGGGAATTCTGACAGGCAGCACCACAGGTTCTTTTTCTGTCTCATCAAAGTTTGGCATAAAATCCACAACATTCTTATCCAGATCCTCAAGAAAAACATCCTGTGTCAGTTTTTCAAGTCTTGCTTCTGTATATCGCATGGCAGCTGCACCGTCGCCTTCAATGGAACCGAAATTTCCATGTCCATCAACCAGAGTTTTACCTTTTTTGAAATCCTGGGCCATCACTACAAGAGCTTCATAGATGGAGCTGTCCCCATGGGGATGGTATTTACCCATAGTATCACCTACAATACGGGCACATTTTCTGTAAGGTCTGTCATATCGGATCCCCAGTTCATACATATCATACAGTGTTCTTCTCTGTACAGGCTTTAATCCGTCACGCACATCCGGCAGAGCTCTGGAGATAATAACACTCATGGCATAGTCGATATAGGATTTCTGCATGACCTCCGCATAGTCGGTAGGGATCACATTCTCCTGTTTTGTTTCCATTTATTTCATTCCTCCATTTATATCAGATATCCAGTTCAGCATCCTGCGCATGCTCATAAATAAATTTCTTTCTCGGCGGCACATCACTTCCCATAAGAACCTCTGTCACGCTGGATGCAAGTCTTGCATCCTCGATCTCCACACGTTTCATCATTCTGGTTTCCGGATTCAGCGTAGTTTCCCAAAGCTGTTCTGCATCCATTTCTCCCAGACCTTTATATCTCTGCAGAGTGAAGCTTCCCGGCTTATGGGCGCGTCTGTATCTTTCCAGCGCCTTGTCATCATACAGGTATTCTTCCTGTCCTTTCTTTGGCATAACCTTATACAGCGGTGGCATGGCAATATACACATGTCCCTCTGTGATCAGGTCTGGCATAAAACGATAGAACAGAGTAAGGAGCAAGGTAGAAATATGAGCTCCATCCACATCAGCATCAGCCATGATCACGATCTTGTCATAACGAAGCTTTGTAATATCAAAGTCATTACCATATCCTTCGGAAAATCCACATCCAAAAGCATTGATCATAGTCTTGATCTCCGCATTTGCAAGTACTTTATCAATAGTAGCTTTCTCCACATTCAGTATCTTACCTCTGATAGGAAGGATTGCCTGATAATTACGGTTACGGGCAGTCTTTGCAGAACCTCCCGCAGAATCTCCCTCCACAATAAAGATCTCACAC
The DNA here is from genome assembly GCF_052064155.1 of Blautia sp. HCP3S3_C12. NCBI lineage: Bacteria > Bacillati > Bacillota > Clostridia > Lachnospirales > Lachnospiraceae > Blautia > Blautia sp. HCP3S3_C12. Next base: position 171,087 of record NZ_JBQHWC010000004.1, read on the forward strand.
TGGGAAGGATCCTTTTTCTCACAGTTTGCCAGTTTTCCGTTAGAGTCAAAAGAATATTTCTGTTTGGTCAGAAGATTAGTTTTCGCTCTCTCCTCTGTTTTACGAATCTTTGCTGCTTTCTCTGCACAGGAAAGAATAGTCTTCAGAGTCTCCAGATTCCTGTCAAAATAAAGTACCATCTGCTCTCCCACCACTTTACCTGTGGCACGGGACGCATCCTGATTATCCAGCTTTGTCTTTGTCTGTCCCTCAAATCGAGGTTCCGGATGTTTAATAGAAACAACCGCTGTCATTCCATTACGGATATCTGCACCTGTAAAATTAGGATCTTTATCTTTCAGAACGCCAATCTCTCTGGCATAAGTATTCATCACTGTAGTAAAGGTAGTTTTAAATCCTGTAAGGTGTGTACCGCCTTCTGCATTGTAAATATTGTTGCAGAATCCAAGTACATTCTCCCTAAACTCATTGGTAAACTGGAAGGCCACCTCTACCTGAATTCCATCAGACTCTCCTTTCAGATAAACCGGTTCGTGGAGCACCTCTGCATTCTGATTCAGGTCCTTAATAAATCCGATAATCCCATCCGGTTCATGATATGTGATATCCTCAATCTCAGCACCTCTTTTATCTTCAAAATGTATCGTCAGCTCCGGATTCAGATAAGCAGTCTCATGGAGTCTGCTCTTTACTTCTGTCGCGGAGAATCTTGTCTTTTCAAAAATCTCCGGATCAGGCAGGAAATTAATACTGGTCCCTGTCTGTCTGGTCCTTCCCAACTTTGGCAGAAGTCCCTCTTCCAGTTCCAGCGTAGGAATTCCCCTTTCATAATGATCGTGATGTATATATCCGTCACGACTGATCTTAATATCCAGATATGTAGACAATGCATTGACAACCGAGGAACCTACTCCGTGAAGTCCTCCGCTGGTCTTATAGGCTGAATTGTCAAATTTACCGCCTGCATGAAGTGTGGTAAATACAAGTCTCTCTGCAGATACTCCCTTTTCATGCATATCTACAGGAATTCCTCTTCCGTTGTCTGTAACTGTACAGGATCCGTCTTTCTCCAGGACCACATGGATCAGACTGCAGTATCCCGCCAGATGTTCATCCACCGCATTATCTACGATCTCATAGATCAGATGGTTAAGTCCTTTTCTCGAAACACTTCCGATATACATTCCCGGACGCTTACGGACCGCCTCCAGACCCTCCAGAACAGAGATACTCCCTGCATCATAGGTTTCTTTCTTTGCCATATCTGTTATCTTTCCTTTCTTTCTGTCTTGGCATATTTTCTGAAATATATTCTGCCTTCACTCAGGTATGATCAGGTATAACGCCTGCAAACAATAGCTTCAGTCATGAACGTTTGTTCTGTATTATAAACGAATTTTAAATTTATTTCAAGCATACATTTACGCTCTGACCCACGCATTGCTTCTGGCAAAAAAAATGACCAGAATCGAAATTCTGATCATTTGTTTCCCACTATTTGTTAGCAGCCAGTACGGGAATCGAACCCGTGTTTTCGCCGTGAGAGGGCGACGTCTTAACCCCTTGACCAACTGGCCATTTCTTTGTGTCGTTTGCGTCTCTCGCTGTCGACTCATTTAATATACACCATATTTTTCTAAAATGCAAGTACTTTTTTTAAAAAATTTCAATTTTTTTATTTTTCGCGAATTTTCCTTGTAAAAACCCCGTATTTACAAGGTTTTCTCCGGGTAAAAGCTTTTCAGCATTTTTGCTTTCACCAATATCAGGGAAAGTCCATGGACTTTTTCTTCAGATTCCATGGACTTTCTCAATGCCAGCATTTTTATTACTGCCACATTTTAATCTTCAATATCCTCCGCTGGTTCTGCAGGAACAAATACCCTGGATTTTTTTGTCTCGTGTTTCTGCTGAACAGCCCTCTCTGTAGCCTCCATACAAAATTCCATCTGGGAATTCAGCTGTACCTTTCCACGTTTATCCGGTTTGACATAAATTCCATCAGGCTGAAGGATATGAGCCTTTACATTATCCCTGAATTCCAGATCCAGCACATGCTCCAGTTCTTTTTTGATTTTTTCATCCTCCACAGGGAAAACAATTTCCACACGTCTGTCCAGATTTCTTGGCATCCAGTCAGCACTTCCCATATAAATTTCAGGATTTCCACCGTTTTCAAAATAGAAAATACGGCTATGCTCCAGAAATTCGCCTACAATAGAACGCACATGGATATTTTCGCTGATTCCCGGCAGTCCTACCTTCAGGCAGCAGATACCTCTTACCAGAAGCTCTACCTGTACTCCACAGGAAGATGCATAATAAAGGGCAGCCATAATCTTGGGATCGCAAAGAGAATTCATCTTTGCACGGATCAGCGCCGGCAGTCCCTTCTTTACATTTTCAGCTTCTCTCTCTATCAGACTTACAAATCTGTCCTTCATCCAGATAGGAGCCACGATCAGTTTATTCCAACGCTTCGGTTCCGAATAGCCTGACAACATATTAAACACAGCTGTAGCATCCTCGCCAAATCTTTCATCACAGGTAAATATACCGCAGTCTGTGTAAAGTTTTGCTGTTGAATCATTATAGTTACCTGTAGCCAGATGCACATAGCGGCGGATTCCGGTCTCTTCCCTGCGCACCACAAGGGTAATCTTGCTGTGTGTTTTCAGCCCAACCAGACCATAGATAACATGACATCCTGCTTTTTCCAGTTTCTTGGCCCAGACAATATTATTTTCCTCATCAAAACGAGCTTTCAATTCTACCAGAACAGAAACCTGCTTGCCATTCTCTGCTGCCTGAGCAAGAGCTGCAATAATAGGGGAATTACCACTGACGCGATACAAGGTCTGCTTGATTGCCAACACATCCGGATCCTTTGCAGCCTGACGCACAAAATTAACAACAGGATCAAAGCTCATATATGGATGATGAAGAAATACATCACCCTCACGGATCACCTGAAAAATATCCTTATCATTCTGGAAAGCAGGCACAGGAGCCGGCTGGTATCTTGGGGTCTTATACCGGTCAAAGCCCTCTGCCCCATATACCTTCATCAGCATGGTCAGATCCAGAGGTCCATTGATCTTGAAAATATCCGCTTCTTTGATATCAAACTCCATTTTCAGGATATCCAGCAGTCTCTCATCCATTTTGTCTTCTATCTCCAGACGGATGACCTCTCCCCACTGACGTTTCTTTAACTGTTTCTGAATCTCTACCAACAGATCCTCTGCCTCATCTTCATCAATAGTAAGATCTGCATTACGCATAATACGATAAGGATGTGCACAGACTACATCATAACTCAGAAACAGCTTATCAATATTTTTTTCAATAATCTCTTCCAGAAGAATCACCGAAGTATCTCCCTCTTTCATAGAAGGAATCCTCACTACTCTCGGAAGCACAGAAGGAACCTGTACAGTTGCAAACATAGGCTCTTCTTTTTCCTTTTTTCCTTTTTTGGAAATCAATGCACCGATATTTAGTGTTTTATTTCGAATAAGAGGAAATGGTCTGGAAGAATCCATAGCCATAGGCGTAAGCACAGGATAAACATTATCCTCAAAATATCTGTCCACATAAGCCTTCTGTTCCTCTGTAAGATTCTCATGGGCTCCTACCAGATGAAGCCCTGCCTTCTCCAGCGCAGGAATCAGAGAACGGTTCAGCGTATTATACTGCACATGAACCAATTCATGGGTACGCAGACTGATCTCCTTCAACTGCTCTTTAGCTGTCATCCCGGCAATATCTGTCTTATGATAGCCCGCATGCACCTGATCCTTCAGAGATGCTACACGAACCATAAAAAACTCGTCCAGATTGGAAGCTGTAATACTTAAAAATTTCAGTCTGTCAAATAAAGGAAGTGTTTTGTCTCTGGCCTCACTGAGAACACGTTCATCAAATTTTAGCCAGCTCAGTTCCCGGTTCACAAAATATTCACTTTTTTCAAATTTCTCAAGTTCCATTATTTTCCTCCTTTACGCCCTTCCTTTTCCTCTGATCACAAGGCGGATACCAAAAACCTCTTCAAAAAATGCAACCTTATCCTGCAAAAGTCCCAATTCCAGGGAAATATCCTGGCTGGAATCCATAACCATCTGCAGTTCTCTGTCCTTCAGCACAGTTTTGATTCCCTTTACCTTCTGACAGTGGCTTCTGTCCATGGCATTAGCCAGCCGCAGGATCGCTGTCATTTTAGCGATCTTTATATAACTCTCCCTGTCAATTCCGGCTCCCAGCATCTGAATTTCATCGTAATAGACAAAAGCTGTTGTATTATATCTGACAGCATAAGCAATCATCTTTCTTTCCAGAGAAGACAGGCCAATAATTTCTGTAGACATAATAATCTGATAGGAACACTCAGAAACATTTCCCATGCTTATATATTTACCGCAATCATGAAGTAAAGCCGCAATCTGAATGAGAAGTCTTTCCCGCTTTCCCATTCCATGCACTTTCTTCATACTGTCAAAAATGTTCAGGCACAGATTCATGGTTCCCTGAATATGACTTTTACTGCTGGAATACCGCTTTGCAATATTTTTAGAAGTCACCAGAATATCATTTTCAAAATTATGTACACTTCTTATAAATTTTTTCTTTTCTGCATAGTCATAAGCAATACCATCCAGAAGAGATACACCGGGAGCCCACAGAGCCTCTGCCTGAAAAATATCAATAAAGCTTCTGCACACTACCATGGTAGGCACAACCAGAGAAGCATATTCCGGATCGATCTCCATCTCCTGTGCAAGCACATCCTCTGTCTTATCTACCGTATCCTCATAACGCTTCATAAATTCATTCCTGGTAATGATCTTATCCTTCATCTCCTCCTGAAAGATCATATCGGTGATAAAATCTCCCATAAGGATAACATTTTTAATATCTCTGTCCTTCAGATACAGACGCTGAAAATTTGTCAGGTCATTACGGATAAATTCCTCCACCAGTTTATCATAATGAATGGTGGTTTTTTCCAGTTCCTGAAGACGCTGACGGATTCTCAGGCTTCCCATTTTAAGGCTCTGGGTAGTAACCAGGGCATCCTTATCAAAAAGAGAAACCTGCAGGCTTCCTCCTCCCACATCCAGAATGGCAGTTCCCTTCTGGATCATTTTCTTAAAGCCTCTTTCAATGGCAGCAATTGATTTATAGCCCAGAAAATGCTGTTCCGCATTACTTAATATCTCTACTTTAAAACCTGTTCTGCGATAAATCTGTTCTACAATAATCAGCGGATTTGCAAGTTCCCTCAGCGCACTTGTTCCACATGCACGATATTCCACTACCCCAAAATCCTGCATCATCCTTTTAAAATCATTTAAAGTCTCACACAGAACATCCAGCATCTGTGTATCCAGCTTTCCATTGGAATATACGCCCTTTCCCAATTCCAGACTGTACCTTACATCATTTAATTCCCTGAATCCAATTTTTTTTGACAATTCAAAAATCTTCATGCTTACTTCATAGGAACCAATATCTATCGCCGCAAAAGTCATCACTGCCATATTTTTTCTCCTTCCTGTCCGGTGTCTTTCAGCTATTCTTCCTGAATACCCAGCAGATGATCAATAAACTGCTGTGCTGTTCTTCCTGTCAATCCTCCATGAGACAGCTCCCATTTATTCGCTTCAAGCAAAAGTTCATCCTCCGGCATCTTGATACCATTTCTTTCAGCCAGAGCTTTGACAATTGTCTGGAATTCTTTTTTACCCGGCGCTCCAAAATAAATACGGACACCGAACCTGTATACCAGGGACAGCTTCTCCTGTACAGTATCTGAAGAGTGCAGATCATCATCGTCCATGACCTCCAGCTTGTCTCCTGCCCGTTCTCTCACCAGATGTCTCCGATTGCTTGTTGCGTAGATCAGAATATTATCCGGTTTCTTTTCCAGTCCACCCTCGATCACAGCTTTCAGGTATTTATATTCAATTTCAAATTCTTCAAAAGAAAGGTCATCCATATAAATAATAAATTTATAATTTCTGTTTTTGATCTGCGCAATCACATCATTCAGATCCTGGAACTGATGTTTATACACCTCAATAATACGCAGACCTTCATCATAATATCGGTTAAGGATTCCCTTAATGCTGGAAGACTTGCCTGTACCTGCATCACCAAAAAGCAGACAGTTATTTGCCTTTCTGCCTCTGACAAAGGCCTCTGTATTCTCAATCAGCTTCTGTTTAGGAATCTCATATCCGATAAGATCCTCCAATTTCACATGCGCAATTCTGGTAATGGGCTGAATCTCCACCTTATCATTCTCATCGCGGCCTACACGGAAAGCCTTATGCAGACCAAGCTTTCCTACACCAAAATCCTTATAAAACTGCACCATATCTGCCATAAATTCCTCGGTAGTCTCTGCCCCGGCCAGAGTCCTGCTCATCTCGCAGATACGGTCACGGATCCTTGAATTAAACATCTTGCTGTTGCTTCCTGTATTTATATAATCACAGATAACTTTACAGCAGGAAATCCCGAAAGCTTCATCCAGCACATTCAGGTCAAAATCATAAAGCTCTTTGAAAATCTCAAAATCATTTAAAACCAGTTCATTGATGCTTCCTTTTACAGCACCTCTGATTTCGCTTGCTGTACTGAAAGCATTTTCCTTGTTAACCAGCAGGAAGGTCAGATAGCAATGCCACAGGTTTCCTGAAAATCCATATAAACCTGCCATTTCCACCAAACCATTGACACATTCAAAGAACTGTCCCTCCTTTGATTTTAAATCTGCCGCATCCTTCTCCCATAAAGTCATAATTTCTGCCATTTTAGCCAGAAGATCTCCATGTTCAAAGTCACGATACAAAATACATTCATTTAATCTAGCCATTTTATTTATTTCTCCTAAACTAATTTTTAGTAATTTCCCAAAATGCGCATTCTGTCAGCTTCTGCCTCAATTCCGCGGAGAGCATTTTTCACAGCACTGTCCTGCAGATTCCCCTCGAAATCCACAAAAAACCGATATTGCCAGTTTTTACCCGGAATAGGCCTGGATTCAATCTTGGTCATGTTCAATCCGTTATAAATAATATGGGAAAGCATATGATAAAGCGTTCCGCTTTCATGATACAGTTCAAAGAAAACGCTGATCTTATTTGCATCCTTCACATATATAGGTTTCTTACTTACAATCACAAATCGGGTTGCATTTTTATCATTGCTACAAATATTTTCTGCCAGAACCTTTAAACCATAAAGCTCTCCTGCCTGTCTGCTTGCAATGGAAGCCTGGGTAATATCACCGTCTTCTCTCACTTTTTTTGCAGAACCAGCAGTATTTTCCATCTCCTGTGTTCTCCATTCGGGATGGGCTTCCAGATATTTAGAACACTGAGCCAGTGCCTGAGAATGGGAATATACACAACGGATATCCTCCAGCGAAGCCTCCGGCAGTCCCAGCAATACATGACGAGGACTGATGATCTGCTCTCCCACAATATTCAGATCATATTCTGTAAGAAGATCATAAATTCCTGCCACAATACCTGCAGTGGAATTTTCGATAGGGAGTACCCCATAGTCTGCCTTCCCCTCCACTACAGCTTCCATAGCATCTCTCCATGTTTTCACATGAAAGCTTTTAATATCATCATCGAAGTATTCCCGCATGGCAGCATAACTGTAAGCTCCCTCTACCCCCTGAAAAACAACTGTAACATTGTTCAACGGAAGAAAATCCACCATTTCCAGTTTTTCTTCATCCTCTACACCATGCTCTGTCAAAAGCTGATACTGCCGCTTCCGGCTGATGGCCATAATCTGCTCAAACAGTTCCTGAGTACCCAACTGATTAAATTCCCCATGGGCTCTGCCACGCAGAGCCTTCAGTTTCTGTCTCTCTCTTTCTGCATCCAGCACCTTTTTGCCTGTAGCGATCTTATATTCTGCCACATCCTCACATATCTTCATTCTTTCCTCAAAGAGCCGGACAATCTCCATATCAATCTTATCAATTTTATCTCTGCTTTCCAGTAAATCAATCATTCTGCTGTTCCTTTCGTTTCTTCTTTTCTTCCTCAACAGCTTCTGTCATAATACCGATAAAGGACAACGAACCAAAAGCCAGGATCACATCTTTATCCTCAGCAAGACCATATGCCTTTTCCACTGCTGCTTCCACGCTCTCTACTGCTTCTACATGAGGGTTTATCTTCTCTATGGCCTCTGCCAGTTTCTGCGCAGGAAGAGCCCGCACATTATTCGGTGTCTGTATGGTAAATATCTGATCTGCAAGGGGTGCCGTCTTTCGGATCACACTCTGATAATCCTTATCTGAGAAAACTCCCATAATATAAATCAGTCTTTTCCCTTTAAAATAATGCTCTATGGATTGTACCAACATATCTGCTGCTGCCGGATTATGTGCCCCGTCCACCACAAAGAGGGGTTCTGTATCCAGAACTGTAAATCTTCCATTCCAGGACACCTTCTCCAGCCCTTCTTTTTTCTGTTCTGCAGTAGTGGGAAATCCCAGTCCATCCAATACTTTCAGTGCATTCAGAGCAGCCACCGCATTTTCCTTCTGGTAAATTCCTGCCAGAGGAATTCTGTAACATTCCTTTTCGTAAATAATTGTCTGGCCTTCAACGCCTTCCTCTACTACCTGTGCCTGTGCTGCATCTGCTACAGTACATTCCGCATGATTGCTTCTGCATTTTTCACAGATAACCTCCATAACCTCCGTTTTCTGCTGTACTGTTACCACATGACTGCCCTCTTTAATAATTCCGGCCTTTTTCTCTGCAATTTCAGAAAGGGTATTTCCAAGAAAAGACATATGATCCATACTGATAGATACCAGAACTGCAAGAAGAGTATTGTTGATAATATTGGTGGCATCAAGGTTTCCACCCATTCCCACTTCAAGAAGCACAAGATCACAGCCTTTGTTTTTAAAATACAAAAACGCCACAGCTGTCTCTATTTCAAAAGCTGTAGGATGAGGAAAACCATCTGCTGTCATAACTTGAATCGCATCTGCCACCTGGGTGAGATACAGGGCAAAACTGTCTCTGTCAATCATCTGTCCTGCCACAGCAATTCTTCCTCTGTAAGAATATAAAGTGGGGGAAACATACCTTCCCACACAATAGCCTGCCTGAGACAGTGCAGAATATAGAAAAGCAATTACTGAGCCCTTCCCATTGGTACCTGCTATATGAACATATTTCAGATCTTCCTGAGGGTTTCCCAGTCTTTTCATTAATTCCCGCATATGCTCCAGTCCCAGCACACTGGGAATCTCCCTCGTTACCCTGTCTATGTATTCACGGCTTTCCTGATAATTCATTGCTTCTACTCCTAAATTTTTATTTTTCTATTTTTACACTGCAAATCTGCAGCACACGAAAATCTATTTTCACAATTCACTTTATTATAGCCTACACCCATGTTTTTTTCAAGGCGGGCAATATCAGAAACAGATTAAATTTATGTAAAGAAAACGGTTCCTGCTTATGAAAAATACTTGTAAAAGCATCTTGAAAAAAGCACCTGAGTATTATATCATAATAGGCGAATGATGTATTCTTCATCAATAAAATATGGAGGTATAATATGAGACACTTAATGAGTCCGCTGGATTTATCTGTAGAAGAGCTTAACTCTATCCTGGATCTGGCCAGCGATATTGAGAAACATCCCGATAAATATGCGCATGTCTGTGATGATAAGAGACTTGCCACCTTATTTTATGAGCCAAGTACCCGTACACGCCTTAGTTTCGAAGCAGCAATGATGAATCTGGGCGGTAAAGTTCTTGGCTTTTCATCCGCTGATTCCAGTTCTGCATCCAAAGGTGAAAGCGTTGCAGATACTATCCGTGTTGTATCCTGTTACGCAGACATCTGTGCTATGCGTCATCCCAAAGAAGGTGCTCCGTTAGTAGCTTCCATGGCTTCTTCTATTCCAGTGATCAACGCCGGAGACGGAGGTCACCAGCACCCCACCCAGACCTTAACCGATCTTCTCACTATCCGCTCCCTGAAGGGACGTCTGGATAATATCACCATCGGTCTGTGCGGAGACCTTAAATTCGGACGTACTGTTCATTCTCTGATTGAAGCTCTTGTACGTTATCCTAATGTAAGATTCATACTGATTTCTCCTGAGGAGCTTCGCATCCCAAGTTATATCCGTGAAGATGTGCTGATAAAAAATAATATTGATTTTCAGGAAGTGGAAAGACTGGAAGATGCCCTTCCGGATCTTGACATTCTTTATATGACCCGTGTACAGAAGGAACGTTTCTTCAACGAGGAAGATTATGTACGTATGAAGGATTTCTATATTCTGGATAAACAGAAAATGGAACTTGCAAAGAAGGATATGTACATTCTCCATCCACTTCCACGTGTAAATGAAATCTCAACTGAAGTGGATTCCGATCCGAGAGCTGCTTACTTCAGGCAGGTTCAGTACGGAGTATATGTACGTATGGCATTGATTCTCACATTACTGGAGGTAAAATTACCATGTTAAATGTAGGCGCACTTCGCGAAGGCTATGTATTAGACCACATCAAAGCCGGAAAAGCTATGACCATCTATCATGATCTGAAGCTTGACAAGCTTGACTGCACTGTTGCAATCATCAAAAATGCCCGCAGCAATAAAATGGGCAAAAAAGATATTATAAAAGTAGAATGCCCCATTGAGAATCTGGATCTGGATATTCTGGGATTCATTGACCACAACATCACCGTAAATATTATCAAAGATGGAAAAATTGTTGCAAAACAGGAATTAAAGCTTCCAAAACAGGTAGTTAACGTGATCAAATGTAAAAATCCCCGTTGTATCACATCTATTGAACAGGGTCTGGATCAAATCTTCGTTCTGGCAGATGAAGAAAAAGAAGTCTACAGATGTAAATACTGTGACGAAAAGTATACAGGAAAACTCAACAAATAAATATATACTTGCAAAAAGCTCTCCGTTCTGTTTCAGTTCTACAGAAGGGAGAGCTTTTTAATCATCATTAATCACTATTCTTTTATGCGCAATCAGACCGATAAGCCGGGTTATGTCATTGGGTGATCATCTATCTAGGCCTTACGTTGCCATAAGGCTCAAGCGACCCACCTGAAAGCACGACGGGCAGCCGTATCGCTTTCTGTTCGGTCTTGCTTCAAATGGAGTTTACATGTGCCCGCCCTGTTACCAGGACGGCGGTAGTCTCTTACACTGCCTTTCCACCCTTACCTCAACATGTGAGGCGGTTTATTTCTGTTGCACTGGTCTGGGAGTCACCTCCACCGGACGTTATCCGGCATCCTGCCCTGCGAAGCCCGGACTTTCCTCGTCTGAACCCTTTCGTCTGCTCAGCCGCGATCACCTGGCCTGGTTGCACAATTGCTATTCTAACACGATTTTTCACACTTGTAAAGAAAATAAATCAAACATTAAAGCAGCTTCCTCCAATAAACTCTCGGAGAATAGAATTATAGGGAACCGCCTCACTGGGCACCGGCACAAAATAATCAAAAAATTTCAACAATCGTTTGGCCTCCACATACTCCGGTTCATTTTTGTCTATTCCAAACAAAAGAGGTTCTGCATAAACCTTCAGACATGCCAGTTCATAGATCAATGCCGAATTAAACATGGCATCTGCTTCTTCCTGATAGGGAAAAATATTCCGCTCCTCCCCTCTTCTTACAGAAGGCCACATAGCTATGGTATCCTTAGCAGAAGAGCCTCTGGTTCTGGCATCCCGGACAATCCTGCGGATCAGTCTTCCGTCTGTTGTAGGAATCCGATTATGTTCATCAATATTAAGCTGTGTCAGGGCGCTGATATAAATCTTAAACTTACTCTCCTTCGGAAGCGCATAGCTCAGTTTATCATTCAAGCCATGAATTCCCTCAATCACCAGAATATCATCCTGGGCAAGCTGAAGAAAATCACCTCTATACTCCCTTAATCCGGTTTTAAAATTAAACACAGGAAGTTCCACTCTTTTCCCATCCAGAAGTGCCAGCATATCTTTATTAAACCTTTCCACATCAATGGCTTCCAGACATTCAAAGTCAAATTTTCCGTTTTCATCTCGCGGTGTCTTTTCTCTGTCTACAAAATAATTATCCACTGCAATTGGATGTGGTTTCATTCCATGTGCTGACAGTTGAATAGACAATCTATGGGAAAAGGTGGTTTTTCCGGAAGATGAAGGACCTGCAATCATTACAATCTTCTTATTTCCGGCTTTTGCGATTTGAGAGGCGATCTCCGAAATTCTGGCTTCCTGCATAGCCTCCTGGATCAGGAGAATATCCTGGATTCCCTCCCTGGTAATCTTATCATTCAAATCTCCCACTGTAGAAATTTCCAGCTTATCACTCCATTCCTGGGATTCTTTCTGCACATGAAAAATCTTTTCTCTGGGTTTAAACTCCGGAACCTTATCTGGTTCTGTCATATCCGGAAGCTGCAGAACAAATCCTCCCTCATACAGAAACAGATCAAAATATTTGATATATCCTGTATAGTTTGCCATAAATCCATAAAAATAATCTTCAAAACTTTCAATACTGTAAAGGTTTACTCTGGACACCCGGCGGTAATTAAAGAGCCTCTCCTTATCATACATATGATGTTTGTGAAACAGGGCAATTGCCTCATCTGTATTCACACTTCGCTTCATAATAGGCAGGTTGGCATCTGCGATTTCATGCATTCTCTCTTTTACACGGTCAATAAACTCCTGGGTAAGGGCAGTTCCGCCCTTCATGGTAAAATAGTATCCATGACCCACAGAGTAATGGATCACTACTTTATCCGTGTTATCCTGCCCTGCCACATCATAAATCGCTTTCAACAGGATCAGGCATGCGCTCCTTTTATAAGTCTGGTTTCCTATGGCATCCCGGGTCGTGATAAACTGAATCGTACAGTCTGCCTTTAAGTGCTTATGAAGCTCTCTCAGTTTTCCATTTACCATCACCAGGATAATGGGGGCTTCTGCAGTATTTTCATAATCTTTTACAATCTCCCCGTAGGTTATTTTACAAGGATATTCTTTTGCCTCTCCATTTATGGTAACTTTAACTGTCCTTTGTTCCATTGTACAAGCCTCCAAAATTCACACAGGAGACTGCGTCTGCAGTCTCCCTGTCTCAACAAGTTTCAAATAAATTCCAAATAATGAATGATACCAGAGTCAGAAATTCTCTCTACAGAATAGCATAGGGACTCTTCACTCCAGCGCAGGAAACAGTCAGTTCCGGGAATGCCTGATTCAGTTCTTTCTTTACGGCATCCATAAAAATATACTCCGTACCGTAATGTCCGGCATCTATCAAAGCAAGCCCCTGAGCAACCGTATCAATGCCTGTATGATGATCAATATCTCCGGTCACATAAACCTCTGCACCTGCTGCAATGGCATCCTGAATCATACTTTTTCCGGAGCCTGTGCAGACTGCTGCCCGGTCTACTTCGCTGTCCAGATTTCCATAGACCTTTACATCCTTTAATTTCAGTGACTTCTTCACAAGCTGCGCATATTCCCGCAAAGTCATTCTGTCAGGAAGATCCCCTACTCTGCCAAATCCCTGAATCTCTCCTTCTCTCTCTTCTGTCACAGAAAGTACAGAAGGGTTCTCCAGCTTCATATAATCTGCACTTAAATCTGCCATTCCCAGCACATCGTAATTGGTATGCATAGCATAATATACAATGCCCTTCCTGATCAGTGTAAGAATCCTTCTCCCTGTAAAGCTATGATTATTTATCTTTTTTATTCCTGAAAAAATCATAGGGTGATGAGTAAGAATCATATCCGCCCCATTTTCTATAGCCTCAGCCAATGTTTCCTCTGTCAGATCCAGAGCCAGAAAAACATGGCTGACCTCTGTATTATCATCTCCTGTAAGAAGTCCTACATTATCCCAGTCTTCTGCTGCGTCTGCAGGATATTTTTTCTCCAGCCAGGAGATCAGTTCATATGCTTTCATATTTCTCCAATGCGGTTAAAATCACCCGCTTTTCCTCTCTTACTTCTTCCAGTCGCTGTCCCGGATCCGGTGCATTCTGCAGCTTTTCCAGAATCCTGTCCCGAATCCGAAGTTCTCTTTTCAGATATTCTCCAAGAACAGGATCCCGACGCTCCAGGAGCATTCCGCCAAACCATTCTGACAACGTGTAGGGTGTACCAGTCAGGAAATTCTCTTTTTCTCCGTGAACTGCTTTCATCATAGGATAAAACTTTCCATCTTCCCGGATAATTCTTTCCTCTTGGATCCTCCAGCCTTCCATCTTCAAAAATCTCCGAAAATGGGGGATATCCGACTGTGGCTGAAGTATCATCTCCTGAAAACTTTCCCGTACAGTTCTGCCTTCTGTGAGAATCCGCTCCATCAGTGGTCCTCCCATCCCGGCAATCACCAGAGTATCGCCCTCATCCGTTCCAAGAGCTGCAAGACCATCCGAAAGTCTGGTCTCTATGTATTCTCCTAATCCATATTGCGCAATATGTTCCTCCGCCCTGGAAAGAGGCCCCGGTCTCACATCCATGGCAATCGCACTGGGAATCATATGATTCAAATATAAATATACGGGCAAATATCCATGGTCACATCCAACATCTACCAGTCTTTTTCCCCTGGTCACCAGGCCTGCCACTGCAGACAAACGTTTCGAAAGCTGCATAACAGGCTCCTTAATCCAGGTAATCCTTCAGCTTGCGGCTGCGGCTTGGATGGCGAAGTTTTCTCAGAGCCTTTGCCTCAATCTGTCGGATACGTTCTCTTGTTACATTAAATTCCTTTCCAACCTCTTCCAGTGTTCTGGCACGTCCATCATCAAGACCAAAACGCAGACGGAGCACCTTCTGTTCTCTGTCTGTAAGAGTACTTAAAACCTCTACCAGCTGCTCCTTCAATAAAGTAAACGCTGCGGCGTCTGCAGGTACCGGAACATTATCATCCTGAATAAAATCTCCCAGATGGCTGTCTTCCTCTTCACCGATAGGTGTTTCCAGAGATACCGGTTCCTGAGAAATCTTCAGGATCTCACGAACTCTCTCTACAGACATATCCATCTTGTCCGCAATTTCCTCCGGCGTAGGTTCACGTCCAAGCTCCTGAAGCAGCTGACGGGAAACACGGATCAGCTTGTTGATGGTCTCGACCATATGAACCGGAATACGGATCGTACGTGCCTGGTCTGCAATCGCTCTTGTGATCGCCTGACGGATCCACCATGTAGCATAAGTACTGAACTTATATCCCTTACGATAATCAAACTTCTCAACTGCTTTGATCAGACCCAGATTTCCCTCCTGGATCAGATCCAGGAACAGCATTCCACGTCCCACATATCTTTTGGCAATGCTGACTACCAGACGTAAGTTGGCCTCTGCCAGACGTTTTTTTGCAGCCTCATCTCCGTTTTCCATTCTCTTGGCCAGTTCAATTTCTTCCTCTGCAGAAAGAAGAGGCACTTTACCAATTTCCTTCAGATACATGCGGACCGGATCCTCAATACTGACACCTTCCGGAACAGAAAGGTCAATCTTGTCCAGTTCGATCTCATCTTCCCCGTCCAGCTTATCCATATCACCGTCATCATCCAGGATCATGTCATCCGCATTACCGTCTGTAATCCTAAGCACATCCACACCGCTGGCTTCCAGAAAATCAAAAACCTTTTCCATCTGCTCTACTTCCAAAGGCTGATCCTTAAAAAAGTCGCTGATCTCCTGATATTCCAGAACATTCTTTTTCTTTTTTGCCAGTTCCAGAAGTTCTACCAGTTTCTCGCTGAATTTACCCATATTCATTTCCATATGTGCTCTATACCTCCATATAGTGTTTATATTTTATCCTTATTCAAAAGAAATATGCAATTGCTGCCGCTTTCTTCGCAGATCCTCAAGATCCTTTTTGGCTTTTACAAGCTCCTGCAGACCTTTCATATCCGCAGGGTCCAATGTTTTGTTCTTCTCCTTCAGACTCTCATCTCTGATACGGAGTACCGCATCTGAAAAAGCCCTGTTCTGCTCCTCAGGTGTCTCGAGATGAATCGTAGCATTGAAAAGAGAAGAAACCTCCCTCTGCTCCTCGCTGTCAATAAAAGCATTCATCAGTCTGGCAGGATTCACATCTCCCTCCTCATGCTGCTGATAAAGCATCTCTGCCACCTGTCTGTAAAGAGGCACTACGAAGTCCGATGGCTGAATATACCTGACCACAGTATCAAAAATACCCGGATAAGTGACCAGCCAGGTCAACATCAGTTTCTGCGCCTTCTCGCTGGCACTGTCCCTTTTCTTCGGCTGTGCTCCTGTAGTTTTGGGCTGTACCCGCTGTTCTGCAGGAGTTCCCTTTAATGCCAGAGTATTCACACGCTTTCTCAGATCCTCCACGCTGATTCCGTATCCTCTGTAATCCTTTACAATTGCTTCTATGTACAGATTCCGCTCCAGTTCATCCGAAAGCTCCAGAAGCATCTGTGCACACCGCTCAAAGAAACGGTTCTGTCCCTGGGGTTCCTCCATTGCGAACTCCTTCTGAGCCATATGAATCCGAAACATAAAGCTGTCCATAGCCCGTTCCAACCGTTTCTCGAATTCCTCTCCGCCAAGGGCTTTAATAAATTCATCCGGGTCCTTATGGGGTTTCAGGCTGACCACCCTGGACGTAATCCCAGCTTCCCTCAGAATAGGAATTGCACGAAGAGCAGCTCTGACGCCGGCATCATCACTGTCATACAACAGTAAAACCTCTTGGGTGTATCTTTTCAGCAGACTGGCATGTCCTGACGTAAGAGCCGTTCCCAGCGAAGCCACCGCATTGGTAAAGCCTGCCTGGTGCATGGAGATCACATCCATGTAGCCTTCACACAGGATCAGATAATTCTTCCTGGTAGTTCTGGCTATATTCAAACCATACAAATTCCTGCTCTTGTCAAAAATCTTCGTTTCCGGAGAATTCAGGTATTTTGGCTTTCCATCGCCCATCACACGTCCTCCGAATCCGATCACCCGGTTATTCACATCCATGATTGGGAAAATAACCCGGTTCCAAAATTTATCATACATCCCATGCCGCTCATCTACATTAAACAATCCAGACTCCCTGAGCAGATCATCGCTGTAATTTTTCGACTTCAGAAACTTATACAGATCATCACTGTATTTATCTGAATAACCCAGGCCGAATTTTTTAATTGTATCCTCACTTACCCCTCTGTTAATCAGATATGCATAAGCCTGACTGCCGTTTTCCCTGCGCAGCTGGTAATAAAAATAGCTTGCTGCCAGCTTATTGATCTCCAGAAGAGTAGCTCTTTTCTCAGCTTTCTCCTTGGCCTCTCTGGAATATTCGATCTTTGGAAGCTGCACTCCCGCCCTGTCTGCCAGATGCTGCAGTGCCTCTCCAAAAGTATAATTCTCATATTCCATTACAAAATTATAAACATTTCCTCCTGCCCCACATCCAAAACAGTAATACATCTGCTTAGACGGTGTGACAGAAAAGGACGGTGTCTTCTCATTATGAAAAGGACATAAGCCAAAATAAGTATTGCCTCTCCTATTTAGCTTTACATATTGGGATACAACGTCTACAATATCATTTTTCATTCTTACTTCTTCAATGATATCATCCGAATAACGCAAGCTTCGTCCTCCTTTTTAATAGACTTCCCATGATTTTGGTATGTAAATCTCCCGGAATTTATCCATAGAATACTGATCTGTCATTCCCGAGAGATAATCACATACGACCTGTGTTTTTTTCTCCCCTTTTGCGATCATTTCTCTGTATTCTGCTGACATAGCTTCCGGATGTTCGATATAATATTCATATAATTCTGTCAACATTTTTACTACCTTTTCCTCTTCCTTTCTGGCAAGAGGATTCTCATATACATTGGCAAACATGATCGCTCTAAGTGCCATCATAGCCTCATAGATCTCTGCCGACATTCTGATCATATCCTGTTCAAAACTATTATCAATTATATCATGAACAAAGGTATTCAGCCTCTCTCTGGTAGTATATCCGAGAAGCATCCGTAAGGTAATCGGAATATCATCTTCCGATATGATCCCAGCTCTCTGTGCGTCATCCATATCATGATGAATATACGCAATTTTGTCAGAAAGACGCACAATCTGTCCTTCCAGAGTAAAGGGATTCCCACTGGTGCGATGATTCAGGATTCCATCAATTACCTCCCAGGTAAGGTTCAGCCCTTCTCCGTTTTTCTCTAACACCTGTGCCACACGAACACTCTGTTTATAATGGGCAAAACCATCAGGATTCACCTTATTGAGTGCCCTCTCACCGGCATGTCCGAAAGGAGTATGACCAAGATCATGACCAAGCGCAATGGCTTCCACAAGGTCCTCATTCAGACTTAATGCTTTTGCTATAGTTCTGGCAATCTGTGACACCTCCAGGGTATGAGTCATCCTGGTTCTGTAATGATCCCCCTGAGGTGCCAGAAAAACCTGTGTCTTATCCTTCATCCTGCGAAAAGCCTTACAATGCAGGATTCTGTCCCTGTCTCTTTGATAAACGGTTCGTACATCACATTCCTCTTCCTGCCGTTCCCTGCCTTTGGAATGAAGGCTGTGGGCAGCATAAGGACTTAGCTGTTTCAGTTCTCTTTGTTCCATGCTCTCTCTGATATTCATCGGCAATTCCTCCACCAATAACAGCAATGACAAAATACCTCTTATTAAGTATATTCTACACAAAATTTCAAATTCCTCTTTTTTTCAAAAAAATATTGAAATTTTTTTATTTTTTTAATAAAAGGTGTTGACATGATGCATTTCATTTGATATAGTATCAGATGTCGCGAGGGAGAGTACAAAAATCCCATGAATGCGATATGCGGAAGTGTCGGAACTGGCAGACGAGCAAGACTAAGGATCTTGTGAGCATTGCGCTCGTGTGGGTTCAAGTCCCATCTTCCGCATTTTGAGCAAAGAACTGTAGGATATACAGTTCTTTATTTTTTTGTAAAAGTATTTAAAAATAAAAATCCTGTCAGCAGAAAGCTCTGTTGCATTTCCTGCTGACAGGATTTTTTGTTCTTCTGTCCGTTTATAAATTTTCTTTTGTTTCTTTTCTGAGCAATTCTGTATACTCTTCTTCCCTCATAGGTCTGGCATAAAAATATCCCTGGGCCTTATTGCAGCCGAACCCTTGAAGCATTGCTTTCTGATGTTCCGTCTCCACACCTTCCGCAATAATGGAAAGCTTCATATGATTCCCCATAGTAATGATCATATGCAGAATTTCTTCTGCTCTTTCATATGGATCTGCCGCACTTAAAAAACGCATATCCAGTTTGATCTCATCAATAGGAGCTTCTTTCAGCATATTCAGAGAAGAATATCCACTTCCAAAATCATCCATGAGAACACGGAATCCTCCCTGGCGAAGCTTTTCCACAACTGAAAAGATCATTTCTGAGTCAGTGGCATATGCAGTCTCTGTTATCTCCAGCTCCAGATATTTTTTTGGAATGTGATAGCGTTCTGCAATTTCGCAAAGAGTCTGAAACAATTTCGGGTTATAGAACCCTACCCTGGATAAATTTACAGACACAGGATACAGAGGAATCCCCTCATCCATACATTTTTTCAGAAAAATACAGGTTTCCTCATAAATGTAGAGATCCACTTTTGCAATATATCCGTTTTTCTCCAATACCGGAATAAAAATCCCCGGAGAAAGCAATCCCTTTTCCGGATGCTCCCAGCGAACCAATGCCTCCGCCCCGATAATACGGTCAGTACGCATATCATACTTTGGCTGAAAAAATGCCTTAAACTGCTTTTCCTTAAGAGCATCACCCAGTTCATTAATGATCATCTGTTCCTGAATCAATTTTTTTCTGTGCGTATCATCATATACAGCAATCTGAGCCATATGATTCTTCTTAATACTCTCCGCTGCCAGATGAGCCCGGTCACACATGATTCTCAGACTCTTAGATCTGTCCCGTATTTCATAAATCCCGGCAGAAATCTCCACTGTAGTCTTCAGGTAATAATCCCTGATCCGATCACAAAGACGATTCATCTGTGCCTGTATCCTGCCCTCACTCTCCAATGTCAGGATCACAAAATGATCTGCCTCATATCTGCAGCTGATAGTATCTATTCTTCCAAAATTCTTCTCCAGCTCCCGGCCGATGAACTTCAGAAACTCATCGCCTGCATCCTCACCAAACAAATCATTGACCAGCTTAAAATTCTCAATATTGATATAGAGAATTCTGGCATCTGCCTCCGAATGTTCCTCCAGAAATTCACTGCCTCTCCGGTAAAATCCTTCCTTATTCAGAAGTCCCGTCAGTTCATCCGTCTCCATCCTGCTGCGGTATGCTTCCTGCGCTGCAGCCTCCACCTGCATCTGGGTTCTGTGCCGATTATTGGCAATTACAATCACAGTCAATGCCACTAGAAAAATCAGGATACATATCATCTGATATTTATATTTCCCCAGTAATTCCCATATAGAAAAAGTTTTCATCAGATTTATGGAATACTGCCTGATAATATTCTCCTCATCCTGGCTACTCAGGCTTCCAATGCTCTTATTAATGACAGAAACAAGATTAGGATCTACATTATCTGCATATATCATACAGGTTTCTGCCTTGGTATAAACAATTCCTGACAATGCAAGATTATGGTACTTTTCATCCTGCAGATAGTAAGATGCTGCATAGCTGTCCACAACGGCCATGTCTGCCTTTTTATTTACCACCGCATCCAAAATCGCCTGGGGAGAATCACAATAAATCGCTTTATGAGAAAATCCCCTCTCTGGTCTCAGGCTTTTATATTTCTTAAATATACTGTTTATAGAAACGATCGGCATCTCCAATGTATTGATATCCGCTCCCCGTTCTGCTACAATCTGAAATTCTCTTGTAAAAAAGTTGCCTGTAAGATGAACTTCAGGATCATCGATCATTTCCTGACAAGCAGTAATTCCGGCTATAAAATCATAGTTTCCACTTTGTGCTGCCTCTATCGGATCTGTATCAACAGAAAGACTTTTAAACTCAAAAGGTATCCCGCTGATTTCACTGAATTTTTCCAGAAGTGCTATATAAATTCCGTCCAGCTTTCCTGTTTCTTTATCTGTATACACTAATGGCGGCTGATCACCGATACAACCTATTTTTATCGGTGTTCTGACGTTTTTAATATATTCCGTTTCTTCCCTGGTAAAAAGAGGCTTGGAATTCCTGTTTTTATCCATATAATACTGTTCTGTAAGCTGCTCCCTAAGATCCGGCACTTCTGACTCCAACTGTTCAAGAGCATTATTTACCCCATCCATGACCTCTGTATTTCCCTTTGTTGTCATGATATACATAGGTGCATCCCCAAATTTGTCCACAATCTTAAGTGAATCGTGTTTGGAGATACTTCCCATCAGGATCATATCCACTTTCTTCTGCTCAAGGGCCTCTATCTGCTCCTGTTCAGATTCATAGTATTTCTCCAGACAACGGAATTCTTTTTCACTCTGACGCTGTTCAAGCTCTTCGTTCTGGTAGCTGTCTCTCAGCAGCCCTACTTTTTTGCCATTCATATGCTCATAATCCTGAAAATAAATATCTTCATTGTCCTCAGATGTATAAAGCACTGCCTGTTCTGTGCCGATAGGTATACAGGAGAAATCATAGTCTTTTTCCCTGTCCTCTGTTTTCTGTGCATTACAGATCAGATCTATCTTACCACATTTCAGATCCTCCAGCTGATCTTCCCAGAATTCATTGATATATTCATACTTCCAGCCGGTATACTGAGATATCTTATTCAGATATTCTACTCCATATCCTTTGTAAACTCCGCTGCCGCTTTTATTAATAAAATCAGCATCCTCACGATATGCCACCCGTATTGTCTTTGTTCCAGTTTTCGACTGTGCCCAGGCCGGAACGGTCAGCCCCAGAAGCAACGCAAACAGCAGCACGATCATCATTATATTTTTCTTCTTACCACTCATCTATCGTACCTCGCATCTCAGTCGATTATAACATAACAAACTGGAAAAAGCCATCTGTCTCTGCTACGAATTTTCCTTTTTTATTTTCCCGGACTCCCATACCCATGACTCATGTCAAGCGGATATTCGCAATTGAAGCAGGGGACTTACTTGATTCAGGTCAAGCGGATATTCGCAATCTGCTTCGCTACTTGCTCATAACTGAATAACTGCTCCGCAGTTTATCAGAAGGAGCTTGCACTCCTTCTGATACAAGCAAGTCCCCACCCACTGCTTATTGCTTTTCGCACCCCCGCAGGGGACTTACTTGATTCAGTTAAGTTCGGCAATCCTGCTTACTGCCACATAGATTTCCTGAATTTTATACCAGGTGGGATAATCTACAATCCCTGTTTCTCCCAAACCAAAAATGTCCTGAAAAATACGAACTGCATTTTGGGTTTCCTTACCGTATATTCCATCCACCATCACTTTGGGAAGTGCCGGATAAGCATCCGCTATCACATTCAGCTGTTCCTGGATTTGTATCACCTTGCTGCCAGATACGCCCAAAGTCAGATCAAATCCCGGCCAGGATGAAGGAACACCCGAAACAGCTTCTGCCACATTGATATACATATCATTCCCATAAAATGCTCTCAGTATTTCGATAGCAGAATATCCCTGATCCCCCAGTGCTTTACTTCCCCATTGCGTCATCCATCCTCTGTTACGGCACTGAACCTGTTTTCCATCACAATACTGTGTCAGAATCGGCTGCCTTACATTTGGTCTGGAAAGATAATTTTCAAAAAGCTCATCCACGATCCGGTCAATGCTGTCAAATATATTCCTGCCACGAATCCATTTATGATCATAGGCAGTAGACGAAGTAATGGTATAATCCTTGCCTTTATTCCGGTACGTCGTGATAGTCAGTAATTCGGGGTAGCGTGAAGAAGTCATTCAGATTGATTTTGAAGCGGATATTGATATTATCTCTGGTAATATCAATTCTCTCGATCAGCTTATCTACAAGCACTCTCTTTGTTGTTGTATCTGCATTCCAGAACACATCCTGCCATGTGGGAATCCTGCTTCTGATGTTCTCCCAGTCATCCATGGAAACTTTCATTGCGTCCAGTTCTGCTTCCTTTTCTTCTACAATCCTTTTATGCTTCTTTTCCAGTTCCCTATGCTTCCTGATGATATCTGCCAGTTCCTCCAGACTTAAAGGATAATCTCCTGTCATGGCATTTGGAATGTTGCTCTCCATAACTGCAATCTTATTCTGGATATTTTTCAGTTCACTCTGCTCCCTGTCCAGTTCCGACTGCTTGATTACTTTCTGCCGGTTCTGATTTTCCTCAATCTGAGTAAATACATTCTCATTCTCCTGAAGCTTTCCGATATATTCAGCAAGTGCCTCAAATACCATAGGTTCAATCTGATCTGCGCGATACTGACTGGTTTTGTTATGGGGAACCCCGCTCCAGGCATTCTGGCATTTATAAATAGCTACCTTACTGGTACGCCTTTCTCCTGTATCCTTAATCGTCCAGTAATTATATCTGCTGCCATTTGTCATTTTTCGTCCACAGTAACCACAGTGAAGAACATCAATCAGTGCAAGCATCCCACTGTTTCTTCTTATTATAGTGACATCCTTATTCTCCGGAGATTTAATATATTTGTCACCTCTCTGTTTTCTGGTATCTTGTGTTCGGTTCCACATATTCTCATCTATAATCGTAATTTCAGGATCAGGCTTCTCGGCATATATCCAGTCCCTGCTTTCCAGCTTGTGATATCTGCCATCAATCCGTTCTCTCCGCTTATAAGCTGTATAACCTGCATAAATTGGATTTGTAAGAATGCTGACAATCGTACCACACTTCCAGACATCTCTGGGTGCTCTGTTCTTATAAACCTCATGTTCATTCAGAATCCTGGCAATCTTCGCCGCTCCAAATTCTTTATGTAAAGAAAGTTCATAAATATATTTTACCACTTCTGCCTGCTCCGGCACAACTACCAAATGATGCAAGGCACGGCCATGTTTGCTGACTTCCCCGGAAAGTTCCAGCTTATATCCGTATGGAGCCTTTCCACCCATGAACTTCCCTTTCTGCACCAGCTTCTGTGCGGTATCCTTTACACGCATTCCTGTATCGGAACTGCTTTTCTGGGCGTTTCCATATCTCAATGCCAGCATCATCTGACCCATGATATCATCAGATTCCGGGGAAATGCAGCCATCTTTAACTGTATAAATATCCACGCCAAAACTTTTCAAGCTCATAACATATGCGCCGATTTCCCACATACGCCTGCCGATACGGTCATCCTTGTATACAACCAGGATATCATATTCTTTCGCTTTTGCATCCTGCAGCGCTTCCTGCAGAATATTTCTGTCTGCCACTGCATTCTTGTAACCACTGTTACTGCCCTCGAAATATTCCTTTTCATCCAGCTGCCAGTCAGACTGGCTGAATATGTAATCTTTCACAAGCTGTCTCTGCACACTTAAATCTCCGTCCGCTTCCAGCTGCTGGTTGGAGCTTACACGAAGAAGCATTCTGACTCTCTTCATTGGATTTATCCTCCTAAAAAAATACAGGGGCAGGAAAATTCCCTGCCCCGTTGGCCTTAACTGATGTAAATCTTGCGGGATTTCTCTTTCAGTTCTCCTGAAATGATATCTTTCACTTCCTGCTCGATCAGTTCATCTCTCGCTGACTTTGGTGGAAATTCAAAGCTGATCTGCATGCCGTTGCGTTTGATTTTAACTGTGTCATATTTTTTGTTTTCCATTGAAGCACCCATGGAAATCATTCTTTTAATATTAATACTATTGTTATTCTCAACATATGTATTAGACATTTTTATACCTCCTTCTTCTGTGTTTAACTATAATTGGCCGTTCCAGTAATTTGTGATTACAATTAATGGTGTATTTTCCACACAAAATTGCTTCACCAACATTTAAGTTACGTAAAATTGGCAACCATTTGTAATACTTTTCAGGATCAATTTGACTTGCAGTCCATTTCATGTTACTCGCATCTGGCTGAAAGTAAAATGCATTTTCCACCTGCAAAATAGTAGCTATAGACTCTTTATCCAGTCCACTTATAAACTGTGTAGATAACAATAATCCAATTTCCAGTTTTCTGCCTTCACGCATCATCTGTGATGGTATTTCGGCATTAAAATTTATATGCTGAGCTTCATCTATAACAGCTACATCAAATCCTGCTTCTCTCTGTACCAATAACTGCCAAAGAATCCACAATACAGTATTCATATAAATTTTCCTTTGATTAGCAGGAAGCTTTGACATTTGTAATATTACTATTTTGCGGCTATCAGGTACCATTCCATCAGTATTCCAGACATTTATTTTCTCTTGTTCAGCTAAAAGCTGCCAACGATCCATAACCTTTTCTACACGATCGGCATACTCATGGTCCTCATTATTTATGGCATTTTCTCGCCGTTTTTCGAGAACTCTCTGGATTTCTCCAAAAGATGCGTTTGTCCCTTTGCAGACTTCTGCAGCTACATCGGAAAGTATCTTTTTCTGTAATGGACCGTTAATCCCCAGTACATTGTCTCCGAGTGAAACAATTCTATCCGCGTCAGTGTTGCTTCCATCCATAATCGGAAATGCCACTTTTTGTGAAATAAGATCAATCACATGCAAATACTCTGTAGAAAGTCCACTTTTCTCCAGTTCTTCTACTGTGTAACTACCAGAATAATCTAAGATTAAAATCTTTTTACCAAAACTGTAAAGTTCCTCTACACGTCTGCATATCGCCCAAGTCTTTCCACTTCCGGACTTACCAAGATATAATTCATGCGCATTGAATGTATTCTGTAAATGAATAGTCGCTCCTGAAGATTTCTCAAAAACCATCATCATACTCCTTTCCAAGTTCAACTATATCTGCCTCACCAATTTTTGTAAAAAATCCTCGCTTAATCTGCAAAGTTTCAAATCTTTGATTTGCAACCATGAGTTTTTTTGTAAAACCTACGTCTGTTACCAGAACTTTGCGTTCTCGTAATTTAGTAAGTAATTTCTTTCTTGCAGGTAATAGATTTCTTTTTTTCAGAATTTGTTTCAACAGTTCCGACGGAATCCAAATAAATTCATCATTGTAGTACACCATTTGCTGATTTGCACGTGTAACTTCTCCTTTTTCGGCTGTCATGATTTTTTGAATTTCCTTGCGCATAATTTCACGGAATGTTTCCGTTATGTCTCCATTTTCCTGATTTTTATTCAAGTGCGAAACAATACTTATGTAGTTTTCAAGGTGCAACTCTTTTAGCATTGAAATATCATACTTTTCAAACAAATCCACAAGAAATTTAATCACAACGCAATAAATTTGCAGTGGTTCTTCACTTTTAGTTGCCTGCAAGTATTTTGTGACTTCCTGTATATTCTCTTCAACATACATCACAAATGCTGCAAACACTTTTCCAGGAATATCCTTATTTTCCCAGCTTGCATAGTTCATAAAGGACTCCGCGAAGTCTTCTTCATCAATATATTCCGTGATTACACGTTTGTCAGAAATCTCATAATTGCTGAAAATACAGCCTCCTGCCGTGACTTTTCTCATGTAGGGTGCGGGTAATATTTTTACACCTGACATAACATCGACTACTTCATCAACATTTCGCTCCATTTTATTCTGCTCATATGCAGACATGTGTCTTTCAAAATCCGCGTTAAAAGCAACGGTTTCATCACGAACTCTGGATAATATTTTGTCAATTTCTTTCTGGGTCTGCGATGTTGTATGTATGATGGGTTTATAGCGCTCAAAAACTTGTGTCATATAAGCTAATGCATATCTGATCTTACCCTCAGCGATAAAGTTAATTACCGGAGCTGCTCTCTCAGAAATACTAGATAACATTGCAGCCATTGGATGTACAAGAAGCAATAAACGCAGTTCGGTATTCTTTACCATATTAAGAATGTAAATGTATTCCTGCATATCGCTTACAGTCACATTATCTTCGCAAAGATATTTATTCAATCTCGGAAGTGTTGGAAACAACGTCTTTGCATCATTTCCATAAAATTCAAGTGTCTTTCCAGTGGCATATTTTCCGCAATTCCATCCGCAAAGAGCATTTGCCATTTCTCGTGGAGCATTTTTAATTTTCGGCATATAATACTGTTCCAACAAATGCACGATTTCAGTTTCAGAAAGCATCTCCCTATTGAAGCAGATACCTTCATCACATAACGCTCTGTATAATTTTCTGCCATTTACCGGAAACGGAACTGCTATCACTTTATTCCAGTAAGGAAATTCAATATCCACGACTTCCGGAATATCGTATTCCTCTGCAAAAATATATCTTATAATTTTACCAGTTCCCACCACATTAGTAAAAAATTTAACACATTCTTTACTGCCGTCATCGTAATTTCTAAGAGCAAGCAGATTATCCTGCCTTTCGGCAAGTTCAAGTGACACTCGCTTTCTCTTTTTAAATGGTGCAGCTCTCTGATTTACAGGAATTACATTTAATCCTAAATTAGGATTGAAAAAATCACACATCTTATTTTCCTCCTTGTATTTTTTACAGCCTTATTATAGTCCTGAAAAACATAAATTAATATTGTTTATGCAGCATTGCATATATTGATTTATAATTTACTTTTTATATTATTTATTGTATAATTTAGAAAAATATAAATCGTTAGGAGGAGAATTTATGAAGTGTAATACAGAAATTAGTGAAAAGTATTACAGGCTAAAATACTTTTATCATATAGATTCACACACCATCGTTAACAAACTAAAGGAAAAGTTATCTTCCAGCTTTGATACGACCCAAACATTCCAGACAATCTTTAATGAAATGATACCTGCATGCAAACTTTTTTCAGAATATATATTATCCAACGATTATCTTCCAAGCACATCATTTTTTAATGATTACTATCCAAAAGATATTGTAAGAGCCCAAGCCAGCACATTAGTCTTTTTATGCCAGGCCAGCTTATTTCATCACTGTATATTACACGGATTTCAGAATCAATTATCTGCTGCCATACTCAGAAATGATAAGGTCAAGGTAAAATTTAACCATAACCCAAACTCTATCGCTCTGACCGGAGCAAACGACAGGGATATTGAGTATGGCTTCTTTGCTTCATTGAATCGACAAAAAAAATGTGAAGAGAATAAAGATCCTGCCATTTATCAAAAATATAAATCTACTTATTATAATCGTTTTGCAAAAAACAGAACTGGATATTCCCATTATCTGTTAATAGAAAACTCATATAATTCATACACAGGGAAATTAGCTGTGCCTGTATATGAAAGTACACCTTTTCTTTTTTTATTCAAAAGCAACAACACTGTTCCACTTGACAAAGCATTACATTCCTCATCAAAAAGGAACCTCATTAACAGGTATTTATTATTAGCCAAGGAATCAGAAGAATGGAAAAATACTCACTTCGAACATTTTTTCGATGATTGCAGCGAACACAATGATTGCAGTAAGTGTAAACACAAGAGCGAATGTAACCATTGCGATTCTGTCTTATTTGATATAGTTCTCGAATCCTGTTATGGTTTCAAACTTTTAAACAATTTGGAAATTTTTTTATCACAGATACAGAATACAGACAGCTCTGCTCATGCATTAGAAAGTCAGGCTCTTATTGAAATCATAAGCAACTATATTTTCACATTACCCATTACATATAACCGATCAATCTTTTTAGATTACACGTGTTATGCTGCATTAAATAGTCGCAATCTACAAGATGTTCCTTATCCGCCTCAGCCATTTAGTTCTTTAGGAGAACGTTTTTCTTCCGTAGAACAATCAACGGATAAATTTGCCACAGATGCAACGCAGTGTATAAGCAATTTTTTTCGTATGCTTAACTATTGTACAATTCCATTACTGGAAGATCTCTGGGATGTAATAACCGCTGAACTGTATGATACAATTCCCTTAGATTACAGTTGTTACGTTCAGTTCATAGAGAAATATTACAAACAGATAACAGCTGACTATTCATCTATTTTTGCTAAAGATATTCCTTTTGCCAAAATATGGAATGATGTTTTTAAATTTGAAAGATTTAGTTTTTCAGCCAAATATAGTAAAGTATTTTCGCATCTGAGATTAGAAAAAACTCCCAATATATATCTGCCAAATTTACCATATCAACGTAATATATTAGGTATGCTTTCGTTTCTTGTTCGGTGTAAATGTAACTCAGGAAATCATCCACTTCATAGCATTGACGAAATCATTTTAGCTCAATCATCAGAAACTGAAAGCACCTGTTCTTACAAAAAAGAGTATGAATTATTTCAGAAACAATACCTTAACAATGTATTCGACTTTCTTGAACAACATAATCCGAATGTCCCTTTTTAAAAATTTTTTCTCCATTTATGCACCAATTCCCTGCGATTGATGCATAAACTTGTAATTTTTTTCAAAAAAGGGACAACAGACTTAATCTCCATTAACCTCTACCTTATGGCACACTCGTTTCCATATCGGTTACAGTGTGCCATAAGGTCATATTTTTCTTTTGAAACATGTGCCAAAAAAGGCTGAGATTTTGATTCACTTTTTTTCAAATTCTCTCACTTTCCGATAGAAACTGGAACTTTTCATTCCCAATATCTCCATCGCTTTTCGTGCCGTTATGTCTCCTTTTTTCCATCGAAAATACACTTCAGCAAAGTTATCTGGGACAGATAATACCGGTCTGCCAAGATGCTTCCCTGCTTTCTTTGCAGCGTCTATTCCCTCTCTCTGTCGTTTATGTATTGTCAGTCTTTCCTGCTCCGCGATACTTGACAAGACTTCTATCAGAACATTCTGTATCATTTCCAAAATCCATTGTTGTCCCTCTGGAACTTCCACCAATGATGTCGGCAGATCAAGGATTTTCAATCTGATTTTCTTCTCTTTGAACCATTGCAGTTCCTGCTTAATATCTTCCTTATTTCTAGACAAACGATCCAGTGAAGTCACATACAATGTATCTCCTTCTCTCAGCCCAAATATTCCCTTTAATGCCTGGTAGCCCTCACGATGTATATTCTTTCCACTTGCCTTATCTACTACAATATTCTCATCTGAAACAAACTCTTTCAAAGCCAGAATCTGCCTGTCGAGATTCTGTTCTGTGCTACTCACACGAGCATATCCATAATCCATAATTTTCCTACTTTCATTATAAACCCCGAATATATTCTTTTCCACTATCGTTTACAGTATTGAAAAAAATCTATCCTATTACATTTTCATATTTCCTTTACCATTTATACTTTCCATTTTCCATGAGCAATCCATTATCTGAAATATAATAAGTCCCAATACTATTGATATTCTCTGCATTTTCAATACATATATTCGTTGCTTCTTTTCAAATACTTTTAATCTGCAAAAAAATTCTTATTATCCTCTATGCAATATTCTCATCAAACATATTCCATACATTTTAATGAACACCACATGATAAAAAATACACATTTATAATGCTATTATGCGATACAGAACTATATTTTTCTGTATCGTATCAGACTGTAGACAAAGTTGGTGCTGGAGATAATCTCCAGCACCACTTTTTTTTAAAATGTCTTTTCCTTTAATAACCGCTCAATATTATGGATAGTCGATATTCTTTCTTCCCTTTTGTCCAGTATCCTGGCCAGTTTTTTCAGGTTCATACATGCAAAAGTAAGCCCCGCTTTCATTTCCATCCGGGCTCTCCCTATGTATTGTGTATAACGAAATCCATGTTGTTCCTTGGCTGTTCCGAAAATCCTCTCGATTGTTTCCTTTCTTAGGTCATATATCTGTTTAGTGCCAAGTGTATGCCTGATATCCTCCGCTTTCTCCATATATTCTTCCCACACATGGCGGGTAACCACTTTTATGTGTTCTTTACTTTCCGTACATCTATGAAGATTGGGGCAACTGGCACATATTTCTCCGCAGCTTACGTATTCCCTATACCCCTCTCTGTTTGTCGTTTGATAGGATAATATATGGTTTTCCGGACATATGTAGCAGTCATAGTACTCATCATATGCATACTCATATTTTCGGAAAAACCCTTCCTTTGTCATTTGCCTCTTGTATGGGAACAGAGGCTCGATACCATCTTCTAACAATTCATGGGCGATTGCTGGTGTACGGTAACCGGCATCTGCAATGATCATAGCCGGTGAATAGATCTTTATCTTGTCATAAAGTGTTTTGAATGTCCGGCTGTCATGTTCATTCCCCGGATGAATGCTGTATCCCAGGATCCAGCCGTGTTTATCACAAGCTGTTTCCACTGCATAGGCGAAAACATGTTTATGCTCGCCTTTACGGAACCAGCCGCTTTCCGGATCACTGGTACTGCATTTCTGCGTTTTAATCCCTTCTGTAATTTCTTCTTCCTTTGTATTATTATCGCTCCCGCCGCCGGATGGGGGATCATTTCTGTCTTTTTCCTTTAAAGGTTTTTTCCCGTGCGCTTCACGATCTCTGGATATTTCCTTCTGTAATTTTTCTTCATACCAAAGGGCCTGTTCATGTGCAACTCTTTTTCGCATTTTTTTGCTGTTTGCACATGCTTTCACATGAGTAGAATCCACAAAGATCTGATCGGTGTCCACCAGTTTAAATTTCATGCAGTCTTCTAATATTTTCGCAAAGATCTGCTCAAAAAGATCTGTGTCCTTAAAACGGCGGGTGTAGTTTTTCCCAAAGGTTGAAAAATGAGGGCCAGGGTCCAGCATGTCTAATCCGAGGAACCATCTGTAAGCAACGTTTACTTCTATCTCTTTGATGGTCTGCCTCATACTTTTGATTCCATAAAGATATTGAATGAAGGGAATCTTAATCAGCATGACAGGGTCCATACTGGGCCTTCCGTTATCAGGGCAGTATTTTTCTTCTACAAGCTCATATATAAAAGTCCAGTCAATGGCTTTATCATTTAAACGCAGCATATGGTTTTGGGGAACCATATCATCCATACAGAGCATTATCATCTGTTCCCTTTTTTTATCTGAATTTTTTGTCATCATAAAAAACACCGCCCTTCTGATATTTGTATTATACCAGAAAAACGGTCGTAAACATAGAAAAGCCCGGCTTTCGCCGGGACTTTGTCTACAGTCTGAAACATCGCTGTCATGGCAGCGATGTTTTTCTTTTTCCTTAGATCATTTCCGACGTAGTATTGGTGCATTTAACCAACCACGTATCCCCTGCTCCATATGATTGGGTTTTCTCACAAATCCGCTTCCTACTTCTCATTTTCTCCTTAAAAAGCGACGATCTTTATTATTCCGCATAAAAGGGAGGACATTGACCAGTGATGATTTAAGGAGTATAATAATTCCGTGATAGAACAAAATCCCCAACAATCATGGAAGAAGTACGATGAAAAAGGAAACCATTGGTGGCATGCTCAAAGACTTGAAAAATGGAAAAATTGTTCAATGCCCAGAATGTAAAGAAGGAAAGAATATTCCTGTAAAAGAGAATGATATCCATTTCAAATGCAAATTATTGATTAAGAGACCAGCTATCGATAATGGCCGGTGGTATTTCTGATAACCTGCCAAAACGGCGCATCGATTAACATAGGAGGCATGAAAATGAAATGTTTCAGTGAAAAAGTATATCTTGAGATCACTCCTCCCACGGAAGAAGATACGAAAAGTGACCAGCATAGGATCTGTCAGACGTTGTCCGACGTTGGATATAAGAATGCCAAAATCCCTCTTCACATATTGCAAAAGCTTTACCCCCTGTGCAGAGAATGTGATTATCACATCACAGTAACGCTGGTATACAGGGAAAAGGACTGGATCGTGACCGATGTGGAGGCCGGAGACACACGGCAGATGCACTATGGACTTGCTGTGGACTACGGTTCCACCACTATTGTCATGCAGCTGGTCGACTTAAATACCGGGGCTGTCGTTGCACAGGTACGCGGCACCAACGAGCAGCGCACCTACGGAACCGATATTCTCACTCGCATCACGTATACCATGGAGGATTCCGGACATGCGGATGACCTTCAGAAAGTCACGGTTGAAACCTTTCAGTCTCTGATCGGACAGCTGGCTTCGCAGACCGACATCAAAGTCCGCAGCTGTCCGATCATGATCGTCTCCGGCAACACGACCATGATTCATTTTCTTCTAAAGCTGAATGCATGGACCGTATTTTCCTCTCCCTTCGCGCCGGTCACTACAGAGCCCGGATGGTTATGGGGAAGCGAACTGGGACTTGATTTTTCCGGAATGCTCTACATCATCCCCTCTGCCTCCAATTATGTGGGGGGAGATATTGTAAGCGGACTTCTGAATCTGGATATCCGCCAAAGTGAAGACACCCTCCTGTTCTTCGACATCGGTACCAACGGAGAACTCGTTATCGGCAACCGCGAATGGATGTTAGCCGGCGCTGGTGCCGCAGGTCCGGCTCTGGAAGGCTATATCAGCCGTTTCGGTATGCAGGCCGGGAAGGGTGCCATAGATACAGTGACGATCCACGGCAAAGACCTGACCTTTACCACGATCGACGGAAGCCGCCCGGTGGGCATCTGCGGTTCCGGCATTATCGATCTACTGGCCCAAATGAGACTTCATGGATGGATCAATATTGCGGGCACATTGAATCCAGATGTCACTCCGCGGATCATATATCTGGAGGAGGAACAGGAGTATGCCGCCGTCTATGCCACTGCCGAAGAGTCCGGGAGCGGAGAACCACTGTATTTCTCACAGACGGATATTAAACAATATTTGGATACCAAAGCCGCTGCCTACACCATGATGGACTGTCTGCTTGAGTCAGCAGGATGTCTGGAGACAGATATTTCCCATTTTTATCTGTCTGGTGCTTTTAGTGCTCATTCTAATCTGGAATCCGCCATCACGATCGGCATCTTTCCGGATCAGCCCCGTGAGAAATACACCTGTATCTCCAACGCCTCTCTGGACGGTGCCCGTATTCTGCTGCTTGACCGCACCAGAATGGACGATATTCAATATTTTACAGAAAATCTTTACTGCGTACAATTTGCATCCATTCCGGATTTTCTGATTCGCATGCAGGCAGCAAAATTCATCCCGCATACGGACATAAAGCGCTACCCGACGGTGGAAGCATCCTGTCGGAATCTCTCTTCCTGATTATAGCGATGGATACTCAGAATCAGTCATGCAAGCTCATGGAAGTGACCGGTGTCAGGCGCGGATTGACAGATAGATGCGCTGCAAAGCACCTGAATCAGGAAACCAGACCGCAGCCTGTGTCCAGAATCATACCGAGCTGACTTTTCTGACAGAAAGAAATCCAAAAAATCTTTGCGTTCAAAAAAGGCCAGGAGAACTGCTTCTTGGAATCTTTGCCAAAATAGACTTTGTCTACAGTCTGATGCGATACAGAACTATATTGTTCTGTATCGTATAAAATTTTCAGCAACCACCTTCTCCTTCCTCATGTTTTATGTTCCAATGTTCCAGTGTTCCAATGTTCTTATACCACTTATATTATATCTTGCTTTCATTTCACAATAGTAACACTGCAATATAATCAACGATATTTTTCATATCCTACTATATATTAGAATATATTTCGGAATCTTGCCAATAATATTCTTTATTGTTATCTAAAAAAGGGGGGTGCAAGGGGGTGCTCCCCCTTGTCCCTAATCACTATTAGAAATTATTATTCTCTTAATAACATCTCAATCTGATCTGTCTTTGCATTATAATAATAAATATGCTTAGTAAGCACATCACCTTCCGGAGTTGCTTCCTTTATGGTATCGTTCAGCACTGATGCCAGATCTTCTGGTTCTATCATCCTTGCATTATGTACCATCACCTCATGTATACTCGTGAATACCAGATACAGTTCATCTGTATTTATTTTATCGCAGAATAATCTTGCAACACCCGGATAGAATATTGCCACCGCTCCATTTGTTTTCTGTCCTGTACTCAGGCAGTTTCCCATTTCATCCTGAAACGGGATATAATCAGGAGCATCAATATCTTCCCCATCATATTCAGGATTCAGGAGCATCTTCATCATGTCATATACTTTTGGCGGCATCATTGATGCAGTATTCTTTAAGGCAGCCATAAAAACATCCTCATTCTCCAAATCCCATCTTTCCACACATTGTAATGGTACTTTAAGGATGGTCATCATCCCATCTTCATCAAAAATTTTCATATACAGGGTGAGTGCAATATCTCCATTTCGCTTATAAAAAGCCTTTTCCAGCTCAGTTTTATTCTTCTCAAAATTGATCAGTCGGATAAACAGGTTTTCTTTTACCTGCTCATAATCTTTTAATTTCTTCAGCTTATCCGGCACGCACATATTGTCAAAGTTTTCTACTGACTTCTTTACACTCCTTACAAGCGCCGGGAATGTTGTTTTTTTCTGTGTCCACCAGTTATAAGATTCTGCTGTAAACAACCGCACAATATTGGAACTGCCATCATCTTCACTCATATATACCCAGATACTGTCCTGTGGCATTTTCTCATCTGATTCATGAAACTCTGCCTTTAATCCTGTCTCTTCTTTGATCTCTGTCATTAACTCTTCTACAAACTCTCTATACTCCATCATGTTCTGTTCCTCCACTTCTTTTTCTTTATGCTGCTGTTTTTGTTCTCCTTAATCCACTAAGTGCTCTTTTATAGGTATTCTGGTCCATTTCCTTTACACTTGTGATCCCATATCTGCTCAGTATCTTCTGTACTGTCACTCCGGTCCTTCCCAGTTCTGCATACAGGTTCTGGATATCCTGATCTGATATCAGCTCTGCCTGCTCTTCCTTCTGGTCTGTTTCTATTGACTGCCGGGATGCGGAAGCTGTCCGATATGTATATACTGTTTCCCCTCTCTGGTTTACGATCTCCAGATCTGTGATCGTCTTATCTGCAGTAGTGTGTATATTCTTCACAGAAAATCTGTCCTTTACATACTTCTTCCCATTTTTATCACCCACCAGAATTTTATTTATGGGAATATAAATAAAAGGAGCTGAATACAGCTCCCTTCCAATCCCGATATTAAAGCAGGCCCTCTTAAATGAATCTGATGCCGCACCTTTTGCTTTCTCGTAATCACTTTCTGTTCCCACATCCTCTTTTTGCACCCACTGCTGTTTCTCAGCATCCCAGATACTGAGGATGCAGTACAGCTCACTGCCGATCATGTTATGTCTCCTCTGCCATCCGCAGATTCCAAATACCTCATCCAGTATTGTCTGATCTACCCTGGCATTTTTATAAAGGAGCAGAGTAATCCCCTGCTCCATGACGGTTCCCACGCGGCATTCTATCTCTTCAGGATTTAGATTCCTGATCTTTTTTTCTGCCATAATGCCTTCCTCCTGATTTTCTTTTTATGCGATTGAAAGCTTTCTATAAAAACTGATATTACTGTACTCTGCAAATACCTCCGGCTGTTCTTTGCGCAGTCTTTTGCTGTCCAGAGATTCCCTGCTGATCTTCTTCCATAAAACAACAGTTCCATCCACCTCCCCGGTTTCATATTCTCCCATTGCCGCCTTGATCTGGTTTGCAAGACCTGTTTTCTGCTTTTCCAGCTCTTTTACCTTACAGTCAACATCCTGATATTCAGCCAGCACAGACTTCATATCTTCCTGCAGCTGGATAGAACCCTCAATGGGATCACTATATTTTTGATTCAGATAATCCCTGGTAGCATCGGAGTCATCCATGACAGGCTCCGTACCTGTAAGCACACAGCCTTCCCAGAAATCTTTTTCCCTGCTGACAAGGTTCCTTATCAGTTCATCGTCCCTGTAAATAGTATGAAACACAAACTTATTGCCGCCGATCAGTGCTGCAATGTATGCTTTGTCCATCCCACACACTTCCAGATAGTGCTGTACCTGTAAGATGTATTCTTCCGGTACCCTGTCTTCCCACTGTTCTGCCTTATACTGGCTTGCTGTCTTTGCTTCAAAGATACATTTCTCGCCACGTTCATCCGTAACAATCCCATCTACATCTGCAAACAGATATGGATAATCTTTATGAAAGATCATTGCATGTTTCTGACGTACCTTCAATCCGGTACGGTTCATAAATTCCTTACGGATGATCGGCTCCATCACATTTCCCCAGTAGGTATACTCATTCCCATCATCTGTGACTGGCAGTTTCCCAGTCTTCTCTTCCCAGAGCTGCAAGATGCTTCTGTATGGATTCTTCCCCATAATGACCGAAGCATCCGAACCTCCGATTCCTTTTCTTCTAAGCTGTAACCATTCTTCCCTTGTCATTTTTGCTGTTGGTATTGTATTCCGTTTCATAATCCTGTTCCTCCTGATTCTCTTCTTTTATTCTAATAACATTCTCCCTATGCGGCACATACCATCTGGTACGCTTTGTCAATCAACGGATTGCCTTCCACTGTTCTTGAAAATACATTTTCCTTATAATTCGCTGTCTTTCTCAAAGGGGCTGCATGTGTGGCAAAATCGGATACTGCATTGATAAAACGGTAGGCATTCTTTCCTACACCCTTTAAATCCGGGGCATCGAAATAACGTATCTTCATATCTTCCTGCAAACGGATAATGTTTTTCTTCTGCTGTGCTGTCATATTCTCATCCAGTGGCAGTAAAATCTCAATATAATCAAGCACCTGCTGATCTGACATTCTCTTCATTCTCAGGTCCTCAATTTCCTTTCCAAGCTCATCCATATAAGATTCTGCCTTAAATAGCGTATCTTTGGCTTCTTCCAGTTTTCCCTGTATATCTCCGGTATGAATCATAGACCAGGAACGTTTTGCAGTTGATAACGCAAGGTTC
The DNA here is from genome assembly GCF_052064155.1 of Blautia sp. HCP3S3_C12. Lineage (NCBI taxonomy): Bacteria > Bacillati > Bacillota > Clostridia > Lachnospirales > Lachnospiraceae > Blautia > Blautia sp. HCP3S3_C12. The sequence continues at coordinate 209,009 of NZ_JBQHWC010000004.1, forward strand.
AGCGTGTTGTTGCATACGACTCTGATCGGTGTCAGTGCCACCTTGATCGCACCGGAACCATCATGGGTATTGGAAAATACCAGATACGGACTGATTCTTTCCCCCGTGATAATGTAATCCTGTGGCATTCTGGCAAGGAGCCATACCTTTTTTCCTCCCTGCAGGGAACCTGCTGTCTCGTAACGTACACCTTCACCAAGCAGACCGTCTGTAAAGCTGAATGCTTCTTCATTCTGGATGACCTTATATCGGTTCGTTACCACTCCCAGCACCTTGCGGTCACTGTCCCTTACATTTGCCTTGTATCCCTCAATCAGTTCATTCGCTTCGGTATATACCGGTTCCTGGATTACCTTCCAGTTCAGCCCTGCTACTTCCAGAGCTTCTTTAGATGCTGGTGCTGTAAGTACTCTTGTTCCTAATCCATGCCATGGGGTTTCTCTTACATAAAACATTGTTTCAATATTAGCTGCCATAATCTTTTCCTCCTGTTTTTCTGATCTTGTATTTATTCATAACTGTTTTCTGTTTCTTCTTCATTTTCATTGAAGCTGTAAAATGCTCCATTCCCGCCAATAATGATGTGATCCCGCAATGGGATGTCCAGATATCTTCCTGCTGTTTTCATTTTTTCCGTAAGCAGTCTGTCCTCCCTGCTTGGCTCTATACTGCCCGACGGATGGTTATGAAAACAGATGATACCTGCAGCATTGCTGATGATCGCAGTCTTGTAAATCTGTGCCATATCTACATGGCAGTAATTCACACCGCCTTTTGCAACCATTTCCATTGCCACCGGCTCATCATGCCCGTTCAAAGTACACGCATAGATCATTTCCTTATCCGAGTCTTTGAAAAAAGAGGCAGCAAATTCAGCCGCCTCTTCTGGTGATGTGATTGTTCTCTTTCCATCCTTACTCCCATATAATACAGAGCCTTCCCTCACTATACAGGTCCGTACACAAATGACACGCTTTTTCATGCAGCCTTCTCCTCTGTGGTATTTAACATAGCTTCAATTTCTTTCAATCCCTGCTCCATGCTGCTTTCCAGTTCCATCTGAAACGAATCCTCTGTTTTCATCCACCTGCGGTAAAAGAAATGCAGGATATCCGGAATCGCCAACAGGCATTTCAGGATATCTGTTTCCATCTTCTCTGACTTCTCGATCAGCGTTTCATAAATGGAAAGCATACAGTTGATCTCATATGCCTTACCAAACACCGCTTCAGGATTCATTTTCAGCATTCTCTTCTTGTAGCGCTTCTGTTCCAGATTCAGACGCAGGCAGAAGATCTCCGTCAGTTCCTTTTTCTCTGTAGACTGTGCATTCTCCACCATTCGTTCACCCCTCACTCATTTCTGTTTTCATTGATTGCTTCGCCGATCATACGGAAAACTTCACCGGCAATCTTAAATAGACTTTCTATCCAGTTCATTCGCAGATTTTCTCCTTTCCTAAGATTAAAAAAGAGAAGCAGTCCGTTATAACTACTTCTCTCTTTCACTATGATAATATATAATTCAAAATATTTATTTTTATAATATTGCTCACTTTCTATGAAAATGAGTTTTTAATGACTTAACTCAGTATTTAAAGGTTTAAAATTATAATTTTTGAAACATTTTTGGCTATTCATTAGATTTATAAAACTTTTTTTATGTTCTTCTCCAATGATCATTTTCTTACATTGGCTACAATATAAAACCGTATCCCTTTTTCTTTTTCCTAAATTTATTACTTTAGTTTGAAACTTTATTTTATGAATAGGGCATACTGTCCCCTCATAATCTATTACAAAAATTGTATTTTCATCAATTAATAACGGTTTCAATTTTCTTTGTTCAATTTCTTCAGCGTCGGATAGTTGGGATTTAAAATCCATTAACAGAACATTTTCTTTTAAATGTTTTGCACCTGTCTTTTTGCATATTATTTCATATTGTTTTCGGGATAAAAATACTCTACCGCAGTGCATACATCTTTTTGCATCAAAAATTGTTTTTTCATCAGAAATTTTTATATTTTCAAGTATGCTCTTGCACATGGGACATATTTTACTATTTTCATACTCTGGAATTTCTTCAGATGCTAAAATACTCTGAATTTCATTATGTTTTAAATCAACTTGTAATACTTCTTTGGCTAACTCATCAAATGTTCTATTAATACGCGTAGTCGGTATTTTGTATGCCATACTTTTAGACTTCGAATTTCCTAAAAAAAGATAAAAGTTATGTTTTCCAGGATCTAACCCGATAGTTACTGTTTGATTTTGTGAAACCATTTTATATTCTTCATATTTTAAAATAGCAATTTCACTATTATGTAATTTGCTCCGTAAGCATAGTAAACATATAAAAACTGGCAATCCTGTTTTTTCATAATACATTTTTAACTTTTCTTTATCGTCTGATGAAAAAGAAAACAACCAACTTGTATACTGTTTATCTTCATCTGCATCCATTTTTTGTTTACTCGAAGCATATTTAAAAAACAATATATTCTCTTGATTTGATGTATTGGTAAGTATTTTATACGCCTGTCTTGTTTCTTCATCATTTAAAATTAACGTTGGTGATGCATCCGGATTATTTTGTAAAATAGAAGTTAAAATTGCCCCATAATAAAAATTCATTTTTTTTATTTTCCCCATATTTATCACTTATCTCCTCGTATTAATTTTTTCTCTTGTATTAGTTTTAAGAATTTGCAGCAATAATTCTCTCATTTACAGTTTTAGATGCATATATTGTTTTAGGAACATTTTTAGGCGCTACCAAAACCGGCCACCAAAAAGCTCTTCCATTCCACCCTTCTTTTGTTCCTTTTTCCTGGAATAACATCAAACATGGATTTTCTATTGCCAATTCTTTTGCTCTCTTCAAATGTGACTGTCCTGTATCAGGAGAATCCTGCAATTTCAATTCATTATTTTTATATTTTCCAACATCTACATTTTTATAAACTACGCAAAAAACTTTATCACTTTTTGAAAAATATCTCAATGATGTAATCATTTCATCTGCAGTGATAAATCTACTTGTTTCTCTATCTTCTTCAAATGTTTTGTACACTTCCAGTATTAGCTCTTCTACTTGTTTTGTTTTAAACAAATATGTATTTTCATTTATACTTTTTCCCGTATTCAATATTCTTTCAATCTTTCCACTTGCTTTATCATACATTGTTTTACAAACTGGAGAAAAGCCTACTGGTAGTAAACGTTTATACCCTTTTAAAAAAACAATATCTGAAACACGAATTTTATCTGGTGAACATGGTCTTATACTCTGATCTTTTTTAGTTATAAAATATACTCCATTACCCTGTTTTTTACTTTCTATATCTTCTCTAAGAGCAATATCAATTTCTGTTATTTTTTCCATATTGCTATAAATTCTTTCTGTCGTATAAAATCTAGTTACCGGTAATAAATGCTTTCTATATCCAAACATTCGTGAATGCTGTAAAACTGTATCCTGTTGCATTGTTTTAGGATTTCTCCCATAATAGAATCCTATCATATTAGGAATTGTTACTCCTCTATCCAGTACTTGTCCCCCTACAAAAATTGAAAATGGAGTGGTTAATCTAAGTTCCCCTTCTTCATTTAATAAAGCTTCTACATCATTATCACTATTTACAGTATCAATACTATAATACCGTTTATCTATTACCAAATAGAACTGTGTCTTTATATAGTCATAAGATGGCATAAACTTACCATATGCAAGCACTGATTTTTTTATATCTTCATACGATTGCATCAACATTTTTTCAATAATATTTTCCTCGTCTCTATTTCTGTTTTTTATTTTTTCCAAAAAGACTTCTGCTACATTCTGTAAACTAAAATGATTTTCTTTCTGTGTCGCGGTATGAATAACGTATGCATAATGTGTATTTTTTTCTTCTTTATATTTTAATACGATTACACCAACCAAAAAATTTACTATTCCCCTTTTAAACATTGGAATTTTATCTTCATCAGATAAAATTTCTTCTATTCTAAATATCCGTTTATCTTCTATTTTAGACTTTTTTCCTTTTCTCTTTTGATTCGAAACAATTTCATGTTCCTTTATTCCCACTGGTTCAAACAACATTGATGCGGGATGATTTATATCCTTACTTTTGATAAAATAATAATCCCCACCAATATAATCTTCTCCCCATGGAACCAATATAGTATTTAATGGCTTAATCGGATGGATTTCATCATTTTCTTTAAATTCAGGTTGCAAATATAATGCATACGGTGTCGCCGTTACCTCTACAAATACACAGCCATCAAGCGTTCCTCTCATTTCATTTACCTTTGAGGAAACCATACGCAAAGTATATTCATCTTTTCCTTTTACTTTATTATATCCAATTCCTGTTGTATCAGCTTCATCATCAATAATTAAACATTTCTTTTCGTTAATAGAATAACTATTAATAAAATCTATCAATCTATTAATATTATTTTGTTCTTTTTTTGCAATAATAATATTTTTTTGTTCTAATTGATAACCACTAATCCGTGTATTAAATTTCATAATATCTGATACGACTACTTCATAATTATATATAAATTCTTGAAACTCTTTTTTCATTCTTGAAACAGTTTGGTTTATTAATGCTTTACTATTTTTAGACAATATAAATACCATATCAAATCCATTATCAAATGCTAGAGCAATAAGTCCTGTATAAGCTCTAGTTTTCCCACTCTGGATTTTCCCAAGCATCATAACTGGTTTATTAATTTTATCTTCACTATTTTTATTTGTACTTTCTATACAATATTGACACGTATTTTCTATACATTCCCTTAATTCATTATTATAGCCAGCGCCTTGTTTCTTTTTAAAACTATAAAATTTCCCATTCTTTTCCATAAGTCTGCGGCTCCTTTCTTTGTATAAGCTACATCTTTACATACCATATATTGTATCACATTTTCCCTGAATTTAATATCTAATCTGATAATAATCAAAAAAAATGCGAAATACATCCTAAACACATTATTATTCATCTTTTTATATATTACATTTTATCCTCAAATGCCTTAAAATAGCATTTGAGGATAACCGTATTCGTTATGCAAATAATATACACCACCCTTGCATTACCTGTTAATTTTCAGATAATGCAACAATCCGTGTTTTTTCTACCATTCAGTAAAACACGGATTCCCACCCAGCTGGATATTACTGTTTTTCTAAAGCAATAATATCCAGCTTGTGCAGATATCAGCCGGTTTTATCCGATATCTGCACCCTGGGTGTACATTCCTAATTTCATATATTCTCTATCATTCTCATTACGCATACATTCATTAATTTTAAAGGGATATTTTTGCAATTCCCACCTCTTTCTGTCCTGCGACTTTAGTAAATTAAAAAAAATTAGGATGTGGCGAAAGCTTCTGTTAGCTTCCAGAAGCTTCCGTCACATATATGTTACTCTCTTATTATTCTTTAATCTCCTCCTCATCTTCGGTTTCTTCTTCCACTGTAATATCAAGATAAGGCTCCATATTCAGTTCTGCCTGCTTGCAGGGATAATTAGAAAACACATAAACAGTACAGTCCTCTCTTAATACTCTTGCTCTTCCAATAGCCTGTTCTAGTTCTGTTTCGATAAGGAATAACTGGAGATTCCGCATGGATTTATCAGCAAACGTCATGATGCGAAATTCGTAATTGTTTCGCTCTACTCTATGATTGGTGATGTTTCCTGCAGTATTATAACCCAGTGCTTCACCCAACAACTTATACAGAGCAGGTCTGTTATGTGGTGTACCCACAATTGCAATATCTTTACCTTTCAGATTGTCAAAGCCTTCTGTCTTGCCAAAATGGATATCCAGATCAGTATCTATCATCTTAAAAGATATAACAGGCACATCGCCTGCAATTTCTTTAACTTTCTCCTGAACCTTTTCAGTTCCTGCAGTTTTTATACACTTGCGGCTCATAGTGTGTGCTGTATATTGGATAACATGCCCTTTATATTTTGCATCCGGGACATTCCAGAAGCGTACCCTCTCACCTCCACCCGGTACATCTTCATATAATTTTTCATTAACAGAAGCTGACAAAATAATCATCTTTCTTGGAGGAAGTTCAATTTTTTTACAGAACATGATTTCCTCATGTACACGATCCATGACTACACACGAACTTTCCAGAAGCATTGGCAAAGGTCCGCTTATTTCATCAGCACGTTTATAGAGTTTTTCCAGTTTACAGATATTAGGTTTCGTAAATGAAATCTGCTTTGTTTCCTGATCTTCCATCTCAAGGATTAACTTCAATTTTTCTCTGTCATTTGAAGAAAGCATATTCTTTTCGATAATTTTCTTTACATCTCCTAATGACAGAGACCAGTTTCGTTTAAACAGGGTTATCAGAAAATCTTCATCTATAATGATCTCATAATCCTTTAATGTATCCATATTCATCATCTGAAAATAAGCATGAGTTGTCACGATACATCTTGATGTTTCCAGTCCCTGCTTTTTTCCCGTCAGATGATCTAATTCCTGGCACTGGTATTTTGTTAACTTATTATAATTTTCGTTCTTATATGTCCTGATCTGCTTTACCACAAATCGACCATATCCATTTTCATAAAGTTTTTTTACCATTTCTTCCAAATCTGGCAGGTCAAGTTTTTTAATAGTTTCATAAACGCTTTCTGTCTGCGTACACTCGATTCCTTTATATTTAAGTCTTTGGACCACTTCTGCCTGTAATTTACAGGTTGGAACTGCAATAATGAACTGTTTGTCTGGGCTTTCCTGTATGATATTACAATAAGCCTCCGTTTTTCCAAGTGCTGTCTGGGCCTTGATTACATAGATATTATCATCTTCTGCATCTACAGCTTCACGTAAACAAGTTTTTAACTGTTCCTGGCAATTAGCCAATGGCAAATATGTATCGAGATTGGAAAGCTTTCTGATTTTTGATCCACATTTTGAATAAATAGTTGAACTGCCACATTGCTCTGCATATGGACATCCCTTATTACACCCAGAAGGCATATAATCATTGTCCACGTTATACTTCCAATCACTTTTCCATTTTGAATGATGCTCTGGCAATGCTTCAAAAAACCATGTTTTCCCACCTTTTATGAATCTCAGATTCGTTGCAAGAATAAATTTCTCGTCATGTTCCAGATCTCTTGTTTCTTCTGTAAATTCTTTAAACAACAGACACATTTCCATTAGTGTTTCTTTATTAATCGTAATAGTTCTTAATGTTGAAGCTTCAGTATTATTTTTTCCGGTTTTGTTCTTATGGTTAATTATTTTTTTATTGTTTTTCGGAAGAAACATTACAATGTTACCATCTTCTACTCTTTCCAGATCAATCTGCATAGCATTTGCCTGTGCTGCCTCATAAATCGCCAGTTTATTATTAATAATTGCAACATTCAGATCCTTGGCAACCGTTTTCAACCTTGCACCGTAGTTATCTCTCTTTTTTTCTCTGAGATATTCATGGAATGCATAACAGACACCCCTTATGGATATTCTGTTTTCAGGAAATGCTTCGATCACCTTTTTCCCTCCAAGAAACATTCTGCTAAGTTCCTTGCATTTCTGATCTGCCTTTAAATCGTTCCCATCGGTGTCATCAAACATTATTAAAAGCAGTCTATTTACCGCATCTGCGATACGACTGTCCTTTATCCAGTCATCTAACACAAATACTGCCCGGAATTTTGGATTTTCTTTTGACCATCTCAATGAACGGTATGTAAATGTATAATTAAGTCCATATTTTTGACATTTTTCTTTAAATTTTTCATAGTTAGGATGCTCATCAAAATCCAGCACTAAAAATATCTGCTTCTCAAAACTGTTATCATTTCGCGTGTTATTACACATATTAGCTCTGGTAAATGCTTTATAATGTTCTCCCACTTCATATATGATCTCTTCTATCGAAAGTACCTCTTTATTTTTTGCAACACGATTACTGATTCTTCCAAAAATCCTATCACCTTTCGGTGGTTTCTTTCTTATTTGGTGCTTGTCAATATTAATCTCAAATTTGTCCATCATATGCCTCTTTCTATAAATACACAAATTTATTTGTCAGGCATGCAAAATACATTATCTGAGATACTTTTGTGGCAAAAAACGAAGTTTTTGTGATTTTGTTAGAATTGTATATAATGCGTGTGTTCCACACGCTTATTATATACAATTCAAACTTTTACACTTCGTTTTTTCTTTGCCAGACTCTCCAGAAAACGTATCTGTGTCGAACAGCACTCTTTTACTTGCAAAAACTTTTTCAACTTGTATATTTATCTCTTATATTTTTTACAGCTTTGTTTAGCTCTGTGTTTTTTTCTATAAATGTAAAAAATATATAACCAAGAAACATATTCATAAAAAATAGCAGAAAATAAGGGAGGACGAAATCTTGACAAATTCATTTCCATTCTATAAAAGCACCTCTGATTCCTGCAGTGATCCAATAGACATTATGACTGTTGCTGAAGTTGCTGCATTTCTCGGTGTCGGGAAGAACCGTATTTATGAATTACTTAACAAGGGAACTATTAAAGGATTCCGAATGGGATCTACCTGGAAGATCAGTAAACTGGCATTAGAAGCTTATATTAGAGAAGCATCAGGATTGTAATAGTAACGCAAAATACCGGATTGAGTTTTATCATGCTCAATCCGGTATCATTTTTTATTGCTACCATTTTCCATATAATACTGCCGTAGAGATAGCATGTCTCTACGGCCATTATTTTTCATGTGTATCCAATTTAGATAAGCATTATTGTAATCTGTCATAATGCTCATAAATCCAAATTTTTAAAATCAATAGACAAATCCTTGTATATTGCTGTCGGTACAGTATCTTCAAAAGAATATTCATCAATACTGTTATGCTCAAAGTTATATACAATTATCCGATTCTTCATCGGATCTACAATCCAGTATTCCCTGACACCTGATGCCTGATATTTCAGTAATTTTACAAGATAATCAAGCTGTTTACTGGACGGAGAAACAATCTCGATAATCCAGTCTGGAGCACCCTTGCATCCCCGATCATCCAGCTTATTCTTATCACAGATAACGGAAATATCCGGTTCAACATAGGTATCAGATGTTTCATCCAGATATACTGCAAATGGAGCCGCATATACCTTGCAACTGCCTTTATGGGAACGTATATACTCTCTGATAGTACCGGAAAGCTCCATGGATAAATCCTGATGTTTTCTGCTCGGTGGTGCCATATAATAAATCTGTCCATTAATCAGCTCTGCACGTTCGCCATCCGGAAGTGCATAAATATCAGCTATTGTATAAGTATGCTCTTTTGGTAAAGCCATGTTATCACGCTCCCTTCCTGCTTTCTATAGTTGTATTATAGTCGATTGCCTTAGAATAATCAACGAAAAAACCGGATTGAACTGTTCTACTCAATCCGGTTCTTTATTTACAATATAATATCTGAAACTTTCCACAGGCTCAAAATTATACCTCACACTAAACAGCCATTTCTTTTCAAAGATATTTATATGGATTCATACAAATCATCTATATCTGCAACTTCTTTCATAAGTTTATTGGAAATTTCACTTTCAACAAATTCTTTTTTTATTCTCATAATGAAACGGACATCTGAAAATAAATGCGTTATCGTATTTAGCAAACTTCCTATATCTAAGTTTTTCGGATTCTTTGTTATAGCAGTGTTGATTATTGTACTAGTTGACGCTATGGAATTTGATATTAATAAAATTTTTCGAGTTCTTACCTCATACAAATCCTTATCTTCATCGTTTTTTCTGAACAATCCATGTGCTAATGATATAATAATATCAACTATTTTTGTTACAACAAATGATGCTCCAATTATCTTAGTATCCCTTGCCAAGCACAACGCATCATAATTTTCACTGTATAACTTACTTGCAAAATTCTCATTTATACTTGAAAGTAAAGGTACAGGAAGACCTAATTTAGTATATTCATCAGATTTAAGATGCTGTGCTTGTGCAAACAATGCCGCCGGCAAATTTAAAAAATCTGCTCTTATCATGTCATAGCATTCTTTAAACATCTGCCCTGCGAATACAGTTTCTGGAGTAATAACCATTTTTCTCCCACCTGTAATCGGATCTATCCTGCTTATCCTATTCGTATGAAAATCATTGAAAGTAATACAGTCTGTTAAGATATTGGCAGTTCCAAAAATCCACCCTAATATAGGATCATGTCCAAGAGTATGCAGCCGATGGTTTTTTCCACTCATACTTTTTCCTACAATATCATATGGAACGCTTTGATATAAAATATTTATCCACTGACCAGTTCCATGTCTTTCCATATGCTTATCTCTAAAATTATCATTTGCTTCTTTATGCGCCTTTTTTATAGATTTATCAGTATGATCTAAACGTTCTGATGGATCAAAACTCTTACCATAATTAAATTTTTCTGCCACATAAGGAAATATAAGTGTTTTTGCCACTTGAAGTGCAGTAGCTATTGCAAGAAATGATAAATCTGTTTTATTAACAATACTTGTTTTTCTTGAAAACTGATTGTTAATTTTTTCTAGTTCATCAAAAGCACTTTGTATTTCACTTTCTGTCATAATATCTTCCAAAACAACAGTATCTGGTTCATACAAATTTGCCTGTTCTACAATTTTCTCCCATGATTCAAGTTTCGGTTTATGTTCCAAAGATCTATTCTTATTAGATGCTTCTATCTCTGTAGAAAGCTTAAGTATATCTTTATTCTTTCCCAAGGAACGAAGCAGTTCTAACGAAGAGTCTATATTTTTATCAGCAGAATTTCTTGTTTTTTTTAACTCACTGTCCCCAAGCAATGATTTAGAAACATCTTTATTCATTTTCAGAACCTTATTAATATCCAGTTCATCACTTGAATACTTAAACCTGCTCATATCATTCTCTCCACATTATGCAGCAATGCCCAGATCATGCTGCAGATCTTTTATAGCCGCCTGTAATAATATATTCAATCCATTTAGATAATCTATTCTCTCTTTATCCGCATTACTCTCTTCTTTCAAAGCCTTAATAATTGCCGTCTGTTTAGCAATTGCATTTTTATATAATAATTCTTTAGACCTGCGCAATTTTTCATTTCTACTATGAGAAGCCATTAATAAACCAGCTCCTCCCAACAAAACAGCAGGTGCAGCTAAAACGGCAACACCAGCTGCCATTCCGCCTCCAATAATTCCACCAGCTGCAGCTAAACCACTAGTAATCCCGGCTGCACTTAAGCCAACAACAGAACCACCTAAATATAATCCGGCAAATCCAATGCCAGCTCCTACGCCGACTCCAACAGCGCCTGCAACTGCATCTCCAATCGGAGAATCCTCAATTCTTCTTGACTTATCATGTAATGCAGCATCTGCATCATCAATAACTGACTGAACTGATTTCAATGCTTCCTGACTCTGAAATTTCATATCTGATTTTTTTGTAATATAATCACCCATAGAATATTTCCTCCTTTAGATATGAGTATATATCTACTCTATATATAAATATACCATATATTAATACGCCTTACAATATACTGATAATAAAAATATAATCAGAATATAAGGAGGTAGCCATTTAATGAGAGTAAAAAAAGAAAACCCTTTACGCCAGCTTCCTGTTAATTCTAGTGACTATGGTGAAATCAGGATTCATTTGAAAGAAATATTAGAAGAACGCAATATTTCTCTGAATCAATTGTCCTTCAGAGCTGAAATGCAGCGTACTCAGTTAAGAAACTATAGAGACAATAAAATCCAGCGACTTGATATTGATATACTGAAACGTTTATGCTATGTCCTCGACTGCGATCTGCATGATCTGATCGAATATATTCCTGCTGAAGATTCTTCTGAAAAGCAATAATATGTCAGATTTTGCAATATGTATTACGATATGTTTCGCATAGCATCATAAAAATTTATTCGAAATCATAACAATTCGAGAACATTCGATTTTCTTCTTCCTTGCAAAATCCATCAAAATCTTTTATAATAGAACTGTAAGTTCTTATAAGTATTATAGCTATATACCCTACAAAAGATAACTTGGTGCCTTACGTTTATATAATACCCTTATAAACAATACTTAAATAAATCATGCCTGTGCATGTGTCTCGGAAATATATTCACATATTTTGAACAAAACCATATGTCTCTTTTATTAAAGCGGCATAAAAATAATCTTACTATTATAAATGAATGTAGTAGACGTGGCATCAACTTCATAAAAAATTCGAGGAGGTAAGCCAATGTTATCTAATGAACTACTGGTTGACGCTATTAAAAGCGGTGCTACAAATGAGGAAATTTACGAACTTGTCAGGTCAATCTATGGAGAGGCCATGAAGAAAACCTATTATTCTTTGCTTAATAGAGATAAATATTATCAATCGCTTCTTACTAAAACAGATGAAGCCGAGAAAAAGCTGAACCAACAAGAGATGTCTGTGGAAACCAGAAATGCTGTAGATCATTTTATTGATTTATCTACGGAAATAGATGATGAATCTCATGCCGTATTGTATCTTGCAGCATTTATAGATTCATACCGTTTTTTCAAGGCATTGGGACTTGTCATTTGCTAATAAACTTCAAAAAATAAAATATGTATGACGACAACAGGAGGAAAGGTATCTGCCTTTCCTCCTGTCATTTTGAGGGTGTAAAAATTCTTGTGTCTATGGAAAGTAAATCTTTCTGATAAGAAATAGATATGTAAAATTTTGCTGTCGAATTAATGATTATGC
>NZ_JBQHWC010000005.1:0-166832 GCF_052064155.1 Blautia sp. HCP3S3_C12
TATGTAAACATTTGTTCTGTTGTTTAGTAAAAAAATTTGCGCGTCTAACTCATCACTGAAAGTAACGAGAATGCGACGCGCAGTTATTCAATATAATTCCCGTTACTGTTGCAATGGCAGCTCCGGCTGCATCCATATGAAGTCCCGCTGCCAGCACCAGATTTCCGATCACATTTAGAATAATTCTGAAATTTGTCAACCACCAAAATTACTATTGAACCGTAACCTGGAAAGTTCTATAATGAGTTCCGATATCAGAACTCGGAAAAGATAAATTGTTTCCGATGACGGAAATTTAAAAAATACAAGGTGGAAATTACAATGAATATTACCGTTTATCTTGGAGCTTTGGAGGGAAATGATCCGGCACTTGGAGATGCTGTCCGGGAACTTGGTACATGGATTGGAGAAAGCGGAAATTCTTTGATATATGGTGGATCGAAGTCCGGCCTTATGGGACAGATAGCAGAAAGTGTGCTGAATGCCGGAGGAAAAGTAACAGGCGTGGAACCACAGTTTTTTATAGATTCTGAACTGCAGTATGATGAGATCACAGAACTGATCGTTACGAAAAATATGGCTGAAAGAAAAGCAAAAATGATTGAACTTGGTGATGCATTTATTGCATTTCCGGGAGGCACCGGTACTCTGGAGGAAATCACAGAAGTTATGTCCATGGTTTCCCTCAAACACCTGGATGCCCCCTGTATTCTGTATAATCTGAATGGATATTATGACAGCCTGAAGCAGCTTCTTAACCATATGATCAAGATGGAGCTGTCCTCAGAAAATCGTCAACAGGGAATTTATTTTGCTGATGATCTGGAAGATATCAAAACATATCTGACTGCAGTAACCAGCCCGAAATAAAATTCAATATCAAAGTAACTGGTCGGTATGTTGACAGCAGACTTCTGAACAGTTACGTGTCAGATGACAAATAAAGGTGCACAAACCTCCGCGCAATGCACATCTAAAAACTCATAAAAAAGTACTTCGTCCACAGGAAGTACTTTTTTATACCTTTATACCGAAAAGAAAATATTTTAGTAGCCTGATTCAGTTAATTATGAAAGTACCGCATCCACCAGTCTTCGCGTATATTCTTCCTTTGGTTCATTAATGATATCATCGGGAATTCCGCTTTCCACTACTTTTCCCTCATACAGTACCAGGACCCTGTCGCAGAACATCTGGACAAGAGCCAGATTATGGCAGATAAAGATAAAAGACAGCCCCTTCTTCTCTTTCAAGTCTTTCAGAAGCTCCATGATCTGTTTCTGTATGGTTACATCCAGGGCACTGGTTGCCTCATCACAGATCAGAACTTTTGGTTCCACTGCCAGGGCTCTTGCGATCGCAGCCCGCTGACACTGTCCGCCACTTACCTCATGAGGATATCTTTTTGCATATTCCTTCTCAAGACCGCACTGCTCAAGCAATTCTGCTACTCTTTTCTCTACATCAGCCTTTTTCATTCCACGGTTGCGGAGGCTCTCACCGATCCCGTCACCCAGTGTCCTTCTGGGATCAAAAGAACCCACCGGATTCTGAAAAACCATCTGTATATCTCCATATACCTTTTTCAGCTGACTTTGCTTCAGTCTTGTAATATCTTTTCCTTCAAATTTCAGTGTGCCCTCTGTGATATCAGTCAGCCGGGTGATCAGCTTTGCTATGGTACTTTTCCCACTGCCGGATTCTCCTACGATTCCCAGCGTTTCTCCTCTTTCCAGTATAAAGCTTACATCATTTACTGCTTTAAAAGGATTTTTTCCTCTCTGGGTAAATGTTTTTGTTAAATGTTCTGCCTCTAAAAGTATGCTCATACTCTGACCTTCCTTTGCAGCTTTGGTACAGCCTCCAGCAATTTCCTGGTATAGGGATCCTGGGGATAATCCAGTACACGGTCTGCTGTGCCATATTCTATTGTTTTACCATTTTTCAAAACCAACACAGTATCTGCCATTGCCCGGACTACTCCGATATCATGTGTCACGATCACGATTGCAGTTCCAAACAACTCTCTTAACTTAAGCATTTCCTTTACAACCTGACGCTGTACAGACACATCCAGAGCACTGGTCGGCTCATCTGCAAATAAGATAGGCGGATTCATAAGCATGGCGATTGCAATACCTGCTCTCTGATTCATTCCGCCAGACAGTTCAAATGGATAACTGTCCCACACGCGCTGGCTGTCCTTAAAATTCAGTTTGTCAAACAGATCCATTGCTCTGGTTTTGGCCTCACTTCTTGTTATCTTCGTATGCGCACGCATACTTTCATAAATCTGTTCTCCAATGGTGCGTATCGGACACAGAGAGGCACCTGCGTCCTGAAAGATCATTCCGATTTTTGCACCTCTGATCTTTCTTTTTTCTTTCTCCGGTATATCCAGGATATTCTGATCCATATATCGGATATCTCCTCTTGTCACAAGACCATCCGATCCCAGAAGTCCCATTGCAGCTTTGATCAGAGTGCTTTTTCCACTGCCTGATTCCCCCACAAGACCAAGTATTTCTCCATGTTCAAGGGAGAAGCTCACATTATGAACCACCGCTTTCCCGCCAAATGATATCTCTACGGAATCGTAGGTCAGTATTTTTCTATCCATCTGCAAACCATCCTTGTTAATCCTTACCAAATCAGGGGCAAAATAGTTACTGTTCACTCCGTTCTCAGTAACGTAGCCAAAATTCATTCCAGATTGCCTGCGGCAATGGAATTTTGGCTTGTATGTCTCGGGATTTTGGCATATTCATGTCAAAACACCTCGCGGAATAGTGATATGTGAACAGTAACGCAAAATATCATCTGACCCTGAAATATCATCGTTCAAATGTTCTTCATTTATTCTTACAGTTTAGTTGATATCCAGATCTGCAGTCAGTTCATAATAATCACATGGATGTGCAATCAGTCCTGTTACATTAGACTGCATGATCATACTCATTCTCAGGTGAGAACAGAATACATAGGCATTATCATCCAGGATTGTCTGCTGCATCTGAATCGCCAGATCTGAACGCTTGTCTGCATCAAATTCTTTCTTCATCTGTTTTTCCAGATCTTCCAGTTGATCACTATGATAGTGTCCGTTATTGCTTGCAGATTCATCCAGTGTACAGGAAGTGAAGAAATACTCCGGATCTCCTGTAGGTGCAGTTACCATGGCACTTGCATATACATCCCATAATGTAGGGTCTTTACGGATAGTATTATTATCAGAGGTACAATTTATCTGAACATCCATGCCGATTTCTTTCAAAGTTGCCTGTGCAGACTCTGCAAGAAGCGGGAGCTCCTGACGGCTGGGATAAGTAAGCCAGCGGATCTCCAGTTTCTGTCCGTCTTTTTCACGGATACCGTCACCATCATAATCCACCCATCCTGCTTCCTCCAGAACCTTCTTTGCCCCATCAGGATCATAGCTCTCTGTTGTCAGATTCTGTCCGCCAAAAGAAAAGCTATCCGGGAAAACACCCACTGCAGGATATCCGTATCCTTTCAGGAGCACAGATACAAAGCTTTCCTTATCAATACCCATGGCAATTGCTTTGCGCACTGCAGGGTCAGATGTTACAGGACTTTCAAAGTTCATCCATGCATAGAATGCACGGCTTGTAGCTGTACTGGTAAATGTAAAATCATCATTTTCAAATAAGGGATAGCTTGCATATGCCATACCATAGGCAGCATTGATCTCCCCTGCCTGAAGAGCCATTGCCAGTGTATCACCGTCAGAAATTGTGCGGACAGTGATCTCGTCCACATTTACATCTCCGTTCCAGTAATTTTCATTTTTTGCAAGATTAACATGATCATCTGTCACCAGTTCAGTTGCCACATAAGGGCCTGTACCGATCACAATCCCATCATCACTGATCCCGGCCTGCATATCAATAATGCATCCATAAGGATCACTGAGATAATTGATAAGTGCAGGCTTCGGTTCTGTAGTCTTTATGGTAACAGTATTTCCATCTGCCTCGATGGTATCAATGCAGAGATCTCCTGCTGCACGCTCATGATTGGCAACCAGAGCCTCCAGGCTTTCCTTTACTGCCTCTCCGTCACAGGCACGTCCATTGGAGAACACAACTCCGTCATTCAGTGTGATCTTCCAGGTCAGCTCGTCAATATTTTCATACTCTTTTGCGATCCATGGCTCTATTTCCATTGCATCGGAATAACGGAAAAGCGTTTCCCCTACTCCATAACGGATACACGCCCATCCTGCATATGTATTTTGTGGATTAATATCTGCCTCTTCATTTTCCGCATTAAAGGTGGTATCGCCAAATACAAATGTCTTTTTATCTGCAGCCAGTGTTGGCATAACAGTCATTCCTACAGCCAGCCCCAGGGCAATTGCCATTGCCAGAAATTTCTTTGCTCTCATTTTCTTTTCTCCTTGTGTTTTCAATATTACTTATCATAAACGACTGTTCTTCGGATCCAGATAGTCACGGACTGTATCACCTAATAGATTGAAAATTGCCACAGATATAAAAATTGCAATTCCAGGTGATAATACTACCCATGGATATGTCTGGATCATACTTCGTCCGCTGCTCATCATACTTCCCCACTCAGCCATGGGAATCTGTGCTCCCAGTCCAAGAAATGACAGACCTGCAAGCTCCATCATCATAGTACCGATATCAAGCATGGCTGTTACCAGAACAGGCCCCAGCATATTGGGAAGAATATGCCTGAGCATAATCTGACCTGAGCTGTCACCTGCCAGTATGGCAGCATGAATATAGGGTTCCTCTTTTAATGCCAGAGTCTGCCCTCTGGCAATACGTGAATATTTCGGCCAGCTTACTACTGCCAGTGCTATAACAGCATTCTGAATGCCTCCCCCAAGAATAGCCGCAATCGCCATGGCAAATACAAGCCCAGGGAAAGCAAGACATACATCTGAAATCCTCATCATAACAGCATCTGCAGCTCCGCCAAAATATCCGCAGCATACACCCACAGCTGTTCCCAGCACAAAAATCACAGCAACCAGAATAAAGGTAGAGAAAATACTGGCTCTTGCACCACTTATCACTCTGGACAGCATATCTCTCCCATATGTATCTGTTCCCATAGGATGCTGAAGACTGGGAGGCTGAAGTGCACTTGCCAGATCCTGTGCATAAGGGTCATATGGACAGAGATGCTCTGAAAAAATTGCAAGTATTACAAGCCCTATTGCCAGAATAAGAAAAAAGATCAGCTTTTGTTTTATATGGTTTTTCTTAATCTTCTGTACACGCACTGTCACATTTTTATTCTGCTTTTCACTCATTGTTTCACACCTCCCAGACGGATTCTCGGATCCAGGAACCGGTATGACAGATCTGTAAGCAGATTTACTACAACATAGATGATCGCCATCCACATAACATATGCCTGAATAATAGGATAATCACGCATGGAGATGGCATCTACTGCCATCTTCCCAACTCCATCCCACAGAAAGATGGATTCTACGATTGCAGTTCCTCCCAGCAGATTTCCCACTGACAGCATCAGCAAGGTAATGATGGTTACCAGCGAAGCCTTCATAATACTTTTCCAAAGAGTGACAGAAAACTTTACTCCTCTTGCTTTCGCTCCTGCCACATAGTCTTTGCTTAATTCGTCCAGCACAGTTGCACGGACCTGTCGCAGATACTTGGCTGACATGGCAATTGCCAGAGTGATCGCCGGCATTGCCACACTCTTTAAACTTACATCTTTGGATATAACCGGAAAAATCCTCAGCCTGATTGCAAGAAAATACATCAACAGCAATGATACAAAAAAATTAGGAAGACTGTTTCCTATAAAGCTGCATAAACGGATCAGATAATCCGTTATCGTATTCTGTTTTACTGCTGACAGAATCCCCAGAGGGATTGATATGATGATGGTCAGCAAAATAGATGTCACTGTAAGAAGCAGCGTTGCCGGAAGCTTCGATATGAACGTATCAAAAACCGGAAGACTGGATACATAGCTGTTTCCCATATCTCCATGAAGCAGTTTCCCAAGCCACACAAAATACTGGGTCAGAAATGGTTTGTCCAGTCCCAGCTGTTCTCTGGCTGCATTTAACTTATCTTCTGACAGGATCTGTCCTGTATTTTCCATTTTTTGTGTTACTACATCACTTCCCGCAATCCGCATCATGCCATAAGAGAGAAAAGTAATCGCAAACAAAATGGGAATCAGCTGAAGCAGTCGTCTGAATGCGTATTTTTTCATTTGAATATCTCCATTTTATAATTTTTCAAAATTATACTCCTAATTAGCCACCATTCAGTTTAACAAAAGCAAAAATAGCCCACAACCCACCCTGGGGGTTATAAGCTATTCTTAATTTGAATATCTATCTTTGTTTTTGGAATACCTATGATCATTTAATGCTTTGGCAATCTATTCTTTAAAAATCCCACAAGTTCAGCCACACTCTCGTCCATCTCTTCTCCTTTGTGGAGTATAAAGCCAAAAATCACTTTACTGTCTCCAAGATCCAAAGGAATTCCCGGTGTAGTTCCTTCTTTGTTTTCTGACAGGTAACTTCCGCTTATATTTGCCACCTTACTGTTCTTCAGCATTTTTTCCATAATATAATCACTGTTGGTCAGCACGGAAATGTCAATGTCCTTCCATTGGAATGCATCTTCTTTTACAGCACCGATGTCAAAAAATTCATCCTGATAATTCTGTATAAAACGGATTCCTTCCAGGTCTTCCAGTTCTGCCCTCTCTTTGCCGGAATTGTAAAGCTCTGTCAGCCCTCCCGGATACAGCATTACATCTGTTTCATAGATAGGTTCGAAATACATTTTGTTTTTTGACAGTTCATACAGGAAATTTTCCTTCTGCTGACTGAGGATATATACAAAACCAATGTCATCCATATAATCCCGTACCCTTTCCATTACACTTTTTACGCCTGCTGTTGTTACCTGGAAATGGTACTTTTTTTCATAGGTTTCATTATAAAAGTCTACAAACTGATTTGCAAACCAGGAGCTGGGATTTAAAGATATCCGGATCCATTTTGTCATTCCGCTGGAAGCCATATTTTCCAGAACATTTACTTCATTTATAATTTTCGACGCATATTCATAAATCTTGTGTCCCTGCACTGTCAGTCTGATTCCTCTTGGCAACCGTTCAAAAAGCTGCATTCCCAGAGTATCTTCCAGTCCCTTGATCACCTTGCTGACACTGGGCTGTGTAGAATACAGATTTTTCGCAGCATCACTGAATGAACCAGTCTGTGCACATACTACGAAATACTGTAATTGTTTTAAATCCATAAAGATTTTGTCTCTCTTTCTGTTTTTATCCGCCATTAAATCTTTTTTCTGTTTTGAATTTTATCTCTGTACATTCTGTGATCTGCCATAATACGGATATCGCCAACCTCAGGGCTGTGCTCCGGATAAATAGCATAGCCACAGCTTGTATCCACATGCAGTATATGTCCTTCTATCACAAAGGGCGCATCAATTGCATTCTTTATTCTTCTGACCATCATTTCACAGAATTCATCATTTATATTGCCCTCCTCAATGATCAGTGAAAACTCATCTCCCCCGATCCGGAAAGCATAATCTGTATTTCGTATACATTTACGCAGTCTCTGGGAAACCGCCTTCAGTAATTTGTCTCCCATATCATGTCCATACGTATCATTAACCGGTTTAAACCTGTCCAGATCCAGATAAAACATTGCGAATTTTTTATGGAATTTACCATTTTGTTTTAATTTTGTGGAAAGATAACGCTCATTGTAAAGTCCGGTCAGTCCATCTGTATTTGCCAGCTTCTCAAGTTCATGCTTCTGACCAATATCCTGAACGATCAGCATAACTTTCGACAGTACGCTTCCTTTCCATTCCACAGGAATCACTGACATTACTTTGTAAGAAGACTTATCAAAATTACAATATTCAAACGTGTACAAATCCTCTTCCGACAAAATAACCTTTCTTAGATGTTCCGGCGAAAGCAGATATTCCATCTGTGCATTGATTGATTCCGTAATAACCACATATTTTTGAGACATATAATGAATAAATTTCAGATAATCTCCTGTAGGCTGATAAACTGCGTCATTGTTCATTTCATAATAGTCATACCGTCCACTGTCCAGATCACAGACAGCAAAGCGCTCCACAATTCTGGTAACACCCTGGAGAAGCTGATCCATGGCAATATTCTGCCTCAGCATCTTTCTGCGCTCTTTTTCCGCATTCTTCGAATCTGTCACATCACGTAAAAAGATCATGGCATGTTTGGGATTTCCATTCTCATCTGTATCCCCTGCCATCACTACATTTCTGGCAATACGCTGTTCTCCGTTAATCATCACCTTACATTCCTGGCTTAATTCTCCTTTAATCTTGCCCAGTTCCTTTATAATATATTCCCTGTTATAAATTTGTGCGACTGCCACTTTACTCTCCGGACAGACATAATTATCAAGAAACCTCTGTATCAGCTCATCCCATGTCTGACTGTTTCTGAAAATTTCCAGAAGTGGATTCTCTACTTTCATGGATTCAAAAGTATTTTCCTGAAGATCGACATAATATTCACACATATTCAAATCAGTAAAAGCACGATGAAAAGCTTCTTCTCTTGCTTCCTGTTCTGATGCTTTCTTACGTTTATCAATGTTAACAATAACCCCCACCAACTGACTGAGAGAACCATTCATACGCCGGACAGCCCTGCAATTTGTATTAAACCACTGATAGTTTCCATCCCGCATTAAAATTCTGTATTCTCCCTCATATTTTTCATGCTGAAAATCGCCAGGAACTCTTTCCATAAATTCAATGATTTCAGAACGGTCATCCGGATGTATTCTGCCCAATACAGCTTCTGCAGTGTTCGGTATTTCACTATTATCTTTAAATCCCAGCATATGGCAGAACGTGTCACTCAATGTCACCTTTGATATTGTTTCTTCCTGATCATAATCTATACTCCATAAACCATTCTCCACCATTTCATTGATCAGTTCCAGATTCTGAGTTGAACGGTCAGACCTGGCAGATAACACCCATACCGGCCGTCCTTCATTATCCTCAGCATCTGTTTTTACGATCCTGACTAATATGGGGGAGCCTTTGCTGTCCATAAGATACATTGTATAGAATCCATGCAGATTCCTGAATTCTTCAGCAGAAAGGAAACACTCCTGATCATTGCAGATCACATTGCTCAAATAGCCACCGGATACTTCCATAAATTCATTAAGTTCATATCCTAAAATCTGCAGAAAAAAATTGCTTATCGTCCAGATACTAAGTTTTTCATCATAATAACCGGCAACTGTCCCTACAGGGTCATTCTGAGTCAGTACATATTTAAAAGCTTCCTGAGCAGAAGCATTGATATCTGTATCCATATCCGCATCTTTATTTGCCATATATATTTCGATGTTATTCATTTTCCCAAGCATACTTTCATGCTCTGACATAATATTCTCAACCTCTCTCCAACATACAAAAAAAGAATAATGTGCAGCTTTGCGCCACAGCCTTTCGACTGCTTTGCCTATACTGAATCCTGAAACAGTATCTCTGTTTTATATCTTCATGAACTCAATATACTATCCTTTTTAATTTTTTATTACTTTTTGCCTTCTAAAGCAAATTAATATTTTGGGGAATTGCAATAGATTATTATCACATATTCTTATAATAATATCAACCGCCTTTTTTCTATTTTACATTATTATTTCATAAGAAAACAAATCCGACATCTTACAAATAAAGATGCCGGATCCGTCTTGTTATTACTATTCAATTTATCATCCTGCCAGATGCAATACTTCTAATAAAAGTACCCAACTCAAACCATAATATGTCACAACTGCCACAAGGTCATTGATCGTAGTGATCAGCGGACCGGATGCAACTGCAGGGTCAATCTTTATCTTCTTAAAAAACAGCGGAATACATGTACCAACTGCACTGGAGATCAGCATTGCCAGCAGCAGTGCTGCGCCAATACATCCTGATACTGCATAGGAAAACAGAAGTGTTTTCCCCTTAAACAGATAGATATACAATCCTATCAGTATAAAGGACAGGAATCCAAGAAGACTGCCGTTACACAAGCCTATCCTCATTTCCTTCCATACCAGTTCCAATTTCTGCTTTCCTGTCAGTGATTCATCCATGAGAACACGAATTGTTACAGCCAGTGACTGTGTACCGACGTTACCTGCCATATCCAGGATCAGTGACTGGAAGCACATAATAATCGGAAGTGCAGTTACTACTTTTTCAAAAATTCCTACCACAGAGGAAACAACCATACCAAGTCCCAGAAGAATGATCAGCCATGGCATACGTTTCTTCATACTCTCTTTCAGCGGCTCTTTCAGATCCTCTTCTGCAGTCAGACCGGCCAGCTTCGCATAGTCATCACCCATCTCATCATCAACCAGGTCAATGATACTGGCAGATGTGATAACCCCCAGAAGCTGATTATCATTGTCAAGAACCGGAATTGAATCCTCAGAATAATCCTTCAGTTCTTCAATACAGTCATCAATGCTTTCCTCCGCGTATACATACGGATAAGAAGTCACCACCAGATTCTCAAGCAGATCATCCCGTCTTGCAATGATCAGTTCTTTCAGGTTGATCGCCCCATAAAATTTCTGCTGCTCTGTCACTACAAAAATAGTAGAAATATTGTCATTTTTTGCAGCCTGCTCGATCAGACTGCTCATTGCCTGCTTAACTGTCAGTTTATCTGTGATCACAATATAATTTGTTGTCATGCGGCTTCCGATCTCATCCTCATCAAAGGATGCGATCATCTCCACATCACGTCGAACCTCAGGTTCAAGCAGATCGATCAGTATTTTTTTCTTTGTTTTTTCAACTTTATTTAATACATCTGCAAGAGCATCTGTCTCCATTCTGGATAAAATGGCTGCTGCTTTTTTCACATCCATTTCATTCAGATACTCTGCTGCATTCTCCTCATCTGTATATTCAAAAATATCAGAAAGCATATCTGTGTCCAGAATACGGTACAGTTTGTATCGCTCCTGTACAGTCAGAACCGGTAATACATCAGCCAGGTCATTCTCATGATAATCCTGCAGTCTGGCTACCATAACAGCCGGAGATGTGTTGCTGCGGATAATCTTCAGAATTTCTTTTGAATAATCCTGTACTCTTTTTTCCATTACTTTTTCCTCCGTTATTTACATAAAAGTACACAAAAAGAAAGCAGTCTGTTACACTTGTTATGTTTACTGCTACCTTCTCTATACATTTTCCAGCACAACAAATGAGTAAGTTCTGTCATCACTTACTCTTGTCCTCTGTCAAATATGTAATTGCATGATTCGGGAGATTTCATAATACAGGATAAGATATAAAAAGACGTGGTAATATATGACTACAGCAGAACAGAAGGGCTGCTATACTCATATACTCTTTTTATTTCAGATCCTGTGCTACTACTTCGCCCATGAGAATCGCAATTATCCATTCTGTTCCACCTGCCTTTTCTGTCAAGCGGATATTCGCAATCCGCTTCGCTACTTGCTCATAACCGAATAACTGCTCCGCAGTTTATTCGGTTAAATTTTCAAATTATCAATTTGTTCAAAACTGAAATGCACTGTTATTGTAACCGCCCCACACTGAAAAAGCAACCCTGTTTTACTATTTTTTACATTAAATTTTGTTAATATTAACGTAATGACAGGTTTGCTTCTTTTGCAGACAAATGTTACAATAAAATCACTTTATCAACACTATATTTCACATATTTACAGGAGAATATTTTTTATGTCATTTATCAGTGCTTTTGATGTAATGGGGCCGAACATGATCGGCCCTTCCAGCTCACATACCGCAGGTGCGGCACGTATTTCCTATCTTGCCCAAAAGATGCTTGAAGGTCCCTTAAAAAGAGCTGATTTTATTTTGTACGGTTCCTTTGCCAGAACCTACCACGGACACGGCACAGACCGTGCTCTGCTTGGGGGCATCATGGGTTTTTCCACAGATGATATGCGCATCCGGTATTCTTATGAGCTTGCACACGAAAATGGTCTGGAATTTTCTTTTACTCCAAATGAAACAGAAACAGATATCCATCCAAATACTGTAGATATCTGTATGGAAAATGAAAAGGGCCAGAAAATGACTGTCCGTGGAGAATCTCTGGGCGGCGGCAAGGTCCGCATCGTGGAGATCAACCATGTACAGGTAGATTTTACAGGCGAATACAGTGCTGTGATCGTGATTCATCAGGATACCCCGGGGGTTGCGGCTTATATCACAAAATGTCTCAGTGACCGCAGGATCAACATTGCATTTATGCGCCTCTTCCGCGAGGGAAAAGGTGATATTGCCTACACCATCGTAGAATCTGACGGCAGACTTCCGGAGGACATTGTCCCCGTGATCCGTGAAAACCCTAATATTCACGAAGTTATGATCGTACAGATGTAGAAAAAGGAGGATTTTTATTATGGATTTTAAAAATGCACAGGAACTGCTCACACTCTGTGAAGAAAAAAATCTTCCTATTTCAGAGATCATGCGAATCCGCGAAATCGAACTTGGGGAAACAACAGCTGAGACTGTGAAAGAAAAAATGACCCGGGTACTGGAAATTATGAAAGAGGCCGCACGTTCTCCCATCCACAAGCCGGTAACATCCATGGGTGGTCTGATCGGTGGTGAATCCAGAAAACTAAGTCTGCATGCACAACAAAAAAAGGAGCTCTGTGGTGATCTCCTTCAAAAGGCAATTACTTATGCCATGGCAACACTGGAAACCAACGCTTCCATGGGTCTGATCGTAGCCTCTCCCACTGCCGGTTCTGCCGGAATCGTTCCCGGACTGATGCTTGCAATGCAGGAGCATTATCATTTCTCTGATGCCACGATTATCCAGGCATTATTTAATGCAAGTGCTATCGGATACCTGGCAATGCGCAATGCCACAGTCGCAGGTGCTGTAGGCGGATGCCAGGCTGAGGTTGGTGTTGCTTCTGCCATGGCAGCTTCTGCTGCTGTGGAACTGATGGGCGGTACCCCAAAAGAATGTACTTATGCCGCATCTACTGTTCTTATGAATATGCTGGGCCTGGTCTGTGATCCGGTAGGCGGTCTGGTAGAATATCCTTGCCAGAACAGAAATGCAGCAGGTGTGGCCAATGCGGTGATCGCTGCTGAAATGGCTCTCGCCGGAATCCGCCAGCTGATTCCTCTGGATGAAATGATACAGACTATGTTTGCAGTAGGCAGGAAGCTTCCTGCTGAACTGCGTGAAACTGCAATGGGTGGATGCGCCGTCACCCCATCTGCGTGTGAAGCATGTCATATATGCAGATAATCTGTTTCATCATTTATGCTTTCTATTCTGGCAAGTGTAATTGCCTATTACATTTGCAAATGGCTGGATAGAAAATAGCAGCTGGTAGTCAGCCTAGGGAATAAGCCACCCTGCCAAAACGGAATAGAAAATCCCCAGAGTTCGCACCTCCGGGGCTTTTTGCTGTGTTACTAATGAATTAGTTTCATCATTTCGCCTATCGGCATTATTACATATGCAGATTTTGAAATCAATATGCATATGACTCAGTTCTTCAATAAAACCAATTTTCTTCATCCGTCTTAAGCAATGCACTCTTCGCCAGCTGATCTGCCTCTTCATTGTAGTGATTGCCTGTATGGGCTGCTATTTTACAAAAAGAAATCTTTACTTTCTTTCCTGCTTCCTGCATATAGGCTGCGTATTTGCTGGTCAGTGGTGTTTTGGCTCTCCATACACCTGTTACCCATTTCTCTACCCCTTCATAATCATAGCGGATTTCCACAGCCGGATATTTGTTTTCTATGGCCCAGTTTACTGCAGTCATGGAACCAAGCATCTCTCCTGCCACATTTCGGATGGCAACTCCTGCAGGGTCACTGCCACTTCCGGATTTGCGGATTTCCTGTCCGTCCGGTGTAAGGATCACACAGCCAAAAGCATATCTGCCAATGCTTTTCTCAAAGCTTCCGTCCACATAGGCAATGACCATATTTTCAGGTACCTCCACGATTCCTGCTGCTTCTTTTGCTTTATCACCGGACACATTTCCTGCTGTCTCCATGTTCAGAAAAGCCAGTGCTTCCTCTTTTTCTGTAAATCCCCGAAACTCAGCTCCTGAATATCCGCTTACTGCCTTCTGGCACTCCGCCCATGTAGCAAAAAGTCCTGTTTTATGTCCCTTGCGTACTGCATATATTTTCTTCTTTGCCATAAAATCCTCCTGAACAATCAATATTTTGACTCACATTACTTTACTATATTTTGATTAATACTATATAATCTTTCTTTCTATCAGGCAAGTTATACAATGGAAATTTCTCAAAAAAACGTGCAGATACATTTTTAAATCGAGATAAACTTTCAAGCCTGAAGTTATCTGTCGACTTCAATGTTTCTGCACGTTTTTTATAATAACAGATATTTTTAATCAATACCTTCTGTTAATCTGTAGCAATTACATAAAATACTGCATTCCTCTTTATCTGAATTTATAAAGCCTTATGATACAATTCCACAATATCCTGTTTCCTGGAGGATCTTGGATTTACTACAATATTTCCGCTCTTCATAGCATCATCCGCCATGGCATCAATCTTGCTTTCAATCTCCTCATCAGAAAGCTTTTCTCCCTTCTTCGCCTGGCGGATGGCTGTAGTCAGGTCTTCCGGGATTCCGATATCTTCGTTTAATTCCCGGATGGCATCCACCAGCATCAGCGGTTCAAACTCGTCCTCATATGCCGGGATCGGACTGATATAATTGTAAATCTTCAGATATCTGCCCTGATCTGCCAGCGCATTATATTCTGCAATCACAGGGAGAAGAACTGCATTTGCCACTCCATGTGCCACATTAAAGAAAGCACTTACCGGATGACTCATGGCATGAACATTTCCAAGTCTTGCAAAGGAAAAGGCGATTCCTGCAAAAAGAGATCCCGTAAGCATTGCCTCTGCAGCCTCCAGATCTGTACGTCTTGCCACAAAACGGCGGATATTTCCACCGATCAGCTCCATTGCTTTCTCTGCCATTGCGTCAGAAAACGGAGATGCTGCTGTGGAAACATAAGCCTCCTCCGCATGGATAAATGCATCGATTCCGCATGCTGCTGCCACAGATGCCGGAGCAGAGGTGAGAAGCTCAGGATCCAGGATCGCATATGCAGGAAGAAGTTCATAACTGAATACCGTCAGCTTATAATCTCTGCTGTGGTCAGTGATAACAGAAAATGCCGTAACCTCTGAGCCGGTTCCCGCAGTAGTCGGGATTGCGATCAGCGGAACAATTTTTCCGGGAACCTTATGTGCCCCCTCATATTCTGTAATGCTTCCGCCATATTTAGCCGTAACTCCCACTGCTTTTGCCACATCCATAGGAGAACCACCGCCCAGCGCAACGATAAAATCTGCGCCGGAATCCTTATACGCTTCTGTCGCTTTTTCCACTGTGGTAACAGATGGGTTTGCTTCCACATCTGTAAAAATATCCACTGCCATTCCGGCGTCTTTCAGATAATCCGTCGCCTTATCCACAACTCCCATTTTCCGGAGAGTTGGTCCGGAGATCAGCATTGCATGAGAGCCCCCAAGCTTTTTGGCACATTCCGGAAGCTTTGCCAGAGTACCAGCACCGACTGTAATATTCTGAGGAATAAAAAATTCAAATGGATTCATTAATTTCTGCCTCTTTTCCTGTGATTTTTCAATATCATTTAATTATATCTTTATGCCATAGAGGAAAGCACCCTGTCAATAGCCGCATCGATTACCACATCAAGCTCTTCATCATCAGCCTCCGGCATAAGACTTGCTGCATCCTCATCAGAGATCAGTTCAATAAGTTTACCAAAGTCTTCTTTATATTTACGTTTACAGATCGCATAAAATACAACTCCAAGTAAGCTCCAGCCGCCTACCATGATCCATTCCTGAAATACCAGACTTCCACCGGAACCCGGAATACAGTAAACCAGAAGCATCAGCCCTGACATGACTACTGCCATAAAGCCTACAAATTTGTAGTGACCTACTTTGTAAGGTCTTGCCATATCCGGTTCCTTTTTACGAAGGATCAGGAAAGATATAGAGACCATACAGTATGCAAGGCAGCATCCGAAGTTACCTGCATCACAGATCCAGACCATCATCGTCCTTCCTGCAAAAGGAGCCAGCATAGTCAGGGCACCGATCAGATACAGAGAATTAACCGGAGTTTTGTGCTTCGGATGAAGCTTTGCAAAAAACGGAGGAATCATGTAGGATTCTGCCATAGAGTACATGGCACGGGAACCGCCAAGGAGGAAGGAGTTCCATGATGTAATAATACCACACATTCCACCTACAATGATAACCTTGGCCATAACCTTTGTCCCGAAAGCCTTGGCCATGGCATCTGCCGTTACAAGTCCTGTTCCCTGCTGAGACTCAATGATCTCTGCCGGATTCAGGATAAAACCTACTGCAAGAATCACCAGTGAGTAAAATACAACTGCCAGCACAACAGAGAGGATCATCATTTTACCGATTTTTTTCAGCGGAACATTGATTTCCTCTGCTGCCTGTGGGATAACGTCAAAACCAATAAAGAAAAACGGAGTGATAACTGCAACCTTAATAATACTTTTCATTGCTTCGCCGGTACCGTTTCCAACAAACATCTGTCCCTGAAGATTATCCACACTTCCTGTAACCACAGAAGCCACGATCAGAATAATTCCGGCACCGCCGATAATACAGGTAAGAACAGTCTGCAGAACTGCCGCAGTCTTTGCTCCATTAATGTTAATTATCATAATAAGAAAAGCAATCACAATCGCCACGATCAGCCAGGATGCATAAACATCAAAGCCTGCAACTGTATAGAGATATCCTTTCAGGAACCCCGGCCACAGATAAGTGATGATTGTGGGAAATGCACATGCCTCAAAGCAGGCAACACTTACATATCCAAGAATGATCGCCCAGGTGCAGATAAAAGAACCTGTAGAACCCATTGCCCTGTAGCTGAATACATGCTCACCACCACACTGAGGCATGGCTGCTGTAAGCTCTGCATAGGTCAGACCTACGAAGAAGATCATGATTCCACCGATTGCAAATGCAATAGCTGCACCAAGCACACCACCGGATTCAATCCAGTTACCTGAGGAAACTACCCAGCCCCAGCCGATCATGGCACCAAATGCAATTACAAGTATGTCCCATGCACCAAGTACTTTGTCAAATTCTGATGTTTTCTGTTCCATAGATCAGACCTCCTTTTTCCCATATTTTTTTGCAATCAGGTCTTCCAGATATTCTGCTGTTCCCTGAATTCCCAGAAAATCACTGTTAATAAGAATATCCCTGTTATGTCTGTCACCACGGTTACTTCCTGTCAGTGCCAGATGTCTCTTATGATAACGTTTATCCTTCTCATCCAGCAGAAGCTTTGCATCCTTTTCCGAGAGATTATGGCTTTCCATAATGTTGTGGACGCGAACATTGTTAGGTGCATAGATAAATGCTCTCACAAGCTGGATTCCTTCTGTATCTTTCAGAATATAATCTGCAGACCGTCCGATAATCACGCAGGCTTCTTTCTGCGCCAGCTTCCGGATGATCTGCTTCTGTACATGAATGGCGCGGTCTGTCAGATCCGCATATTTGGAAAAGGAACCTCTCACATCTCCCTGTGCACCTTTACCTGCGATGGTTCCGCCTTCCTCTACTCTGTCCATAATGTCTGTAGGGATGCCTACCTCTTTAATGATCTCATCCACAAGATCCCGGTCGTAAAATTTAATGCCCAAATCCTGTGCGATCTTCTTACCGATGGCATTGCCCTTGGCTCCGTATTCACAGCCAATCGTAATTACCAGATGCTTCATGCTTTTCCCTCTCACACTCAAATTTTTATAAAGATGTTAGAGTCAAAAGTCTTATCGTGCAAGCACGAACCACTTCTTGATCTTTTGACTCTGATATCACAAAAGGGCGCACGAATATAATTCGTGACGCCCTTGTCCTTTTACTGTATCACTCCGTTGCCGGATTTTTATTTTTCCAGAGATTTAATTGTATCTTCGATGATTTCTACAGCTTTGTCGCACTCTTCTTCTGTAACAATAAGCGGTGGGATCATACGGATGATATGCGCTCCGATAGCTGTGATCAGAAGATGTCTGTCAAGACAGCCATGTTTTACATCCACTCCGCCGATAGTATCATCAAATTCCACACCTACCAGAAGTCCCTGATGTCTTACTTCTTTTACATGAGGAAGCTTCTCAAGCTTAGCTGCAAAGTAATCGCCAACCTTCTTTGCATTTCCAGCCAGATCTCTGTCCAGAAGCTCATTCACCTCAGCCAGTGCAGCTGCACAGCTTACCGGATGTCCGCCGAATGTAGTTCCATGGGAACCAGCTGTGAAAGCTTTGGCAACCTCTGCTGTTGCACAGATGGCACCGATTGGCATTCCACCGCCCAGAGCCTTTGCCATAGATACAATATCCGGTTTGATACCATAATTCATATAGGACATAACAGCACCTGTTCTGCACCATCCTGTCTGTACTTCATCGATCAGAAGAAGCATATCGTTCTCATCACAGAATTTACGAAGTCCCTGCATGAATTCCATTGTTGCAGGATGTACACCACCCTCGCCCTGTACAGGCTCAACCATAATGGCAATTGTGTTCTCTGTACATGCATCCTTGAAAGCCTGAAGGTCATTGTACGGTGCATAGGAGAAACCATAAGTCATAGGTCCGAATCCAACCTGGCATCCATTACCCGGCTGACCTGTTGCAGACATGGCACCAAAGGTTCTTCCATGGAATCCCATCTTTGCAGTTACGATATGATAACGGTTTGGACCATACTTTTCAATACCATATTTACGGGCCATTTTGATCATTGCCTCGTTAGCCTCTGTACCTGAGTTCTGATAGAAAATCTTGTCCATTCCGATTGTCTCGCAGACCTTCTCAGCAAGCAGCGCCTGCGGGATTGTGTATGGATAGTTGAATGTATGCATAATATCATCTAACTGATCCTTTGCAGCAGCTACAACCTTAGGGTTACAGTTTCCTGCGCTGTTTACTGCAATACCGGCGTAAAAATCAAGATATGGGGTTTTATTCTCATCATAAATGTACATGCCTTCTGCTGTCTCTGCAAGGAAATCAAATCTCTCATAAGTCTCGATCATGTACTTGTTTACTTTGTCCTTAATGTCCTGAAAAGTTAATCCTGTGTCTTTTAATTTCATAGCTGTGTCCTCCTGCATCCTTAAGATAATAAAAAAAGCAAAGACAAACTGACCCGTATGGGTAAGCGCCTTTGCTTAACTTTTTCTGTGTATTATTTTGTACATCCTTACAATATCACTGCCCTTATGATTTGTCAACATGTTTTTTTGAACATTTACATTTTTTTACAAAAAGCTCTGTATTCTCCTTATTGTACATCCAATATTTCCTGCATATTCGTGGGATATTATAAAGGTTTCTCAACAATTCATAACGACACAGCCTCTTCATGAAATGGCAGACTGACAAACCATTACATACATTCTTTCTTTTCAGATGTTCATTTCCAGGTGTATCTTTTTTATCGTTTTCGTACATTATATTGCACATTTTACACTCATACTTCGGATAAACTCACCTGCTCCACTTTAGCAACAGAATCCCTCATACAACTGCATCAATGATAATCCAGAAAGAAACAGGTACAGCAGGCTTTCTCCTTCCCTGTGTTCCGATAGACATGCTCCTGATCTGTTTCAAACTTAAACACCTGATCTCTGTTGATTTCATACTTCTCACCATGACATTCCAGAGTAAGCACCCCCTCCATAACAGCCAGATATTCTCTTGTCTTCTCCCCATGGCTGCCACTGATATAAACACCCCCCGGTTCCACCTCGATCCGGTACACCTCCACCAGACGGGTATCCTCATAAGGCAGACAGGTCCATACCCTGTACTGTCCTGCTACCTCCTTGGTAGGAACCAGTTCTGCCGGCGTCACCAGACAACAGTCCACCCTCGGCGGCTGAATCAGCTCCTGAAACTCTATCCTCAAACCACTGGTAATCTTCCCCAGCACACCCAGAGAAGGATTGGCAGTCCCTCTCTCAATCTGAGCCAGCATGCTCTTACTCACCCCCGTCTGCTCAGACACCTGATCCAGACTCATACTCTTGGATTTCCGAATCCTCTTCAGATTCACCGCCACATTATTCGATAAATAATCCATATGTTCCCTCCTTGTCAAGCGGATATTCGCAATCCGCTTCGCTACTTGCTCATAACCGAATAACTGTACTATTTCTTTTTTATATCAGCAATATAGAAATCTGTCAATTCCATTACTGTTTACCCCGTTCTCTGCAACGTATCCCAAATTCATTCCAGAGCACAAATTTTATAGCAATTATCCAAAACCCCGTTGACAACTTCCTCTCTCCAAATGTATAATGTAACCCAAGAAAACAATTGTCCACCCTATCCGGACAATAAATATCTCTATCTATCAGCCAAATGCCATGACAGGGAGGAGTACACAACCCCGGAAAGCACAGAGAGGAAGCGGTCGGTGCGAGCTTCCGCAAACGAGTTGTAGAAGTAGCCCTCGAGCAGTGAACCCAACCGCATATTCAGTCTGATGCTCCATAGATCCGGACAGATATGCCAAGTAGGCTTCAACGTCAGTTCCACGTTACAGGAACACAGTATATCAGTACTGACAAAGTGCAGAGCCAGACTCTGAATACAGGTGGTACCGCGGAAGATTATTTTTCGCCCTGGGCAAACAAGCCCAGGGCGTTTTTTACTATATTTTATTTATCATTTATCACAATAAACTATTTACACTCACAGCCAAGCGGATATTCGCAATCCGCTTCGCTACTTGCTCAGCAGAATCAGCGCAGCGCCATTCTGCCCCACCCTGTATTGGCCAATACACAGCTCAGAAATTTATTTGTTTGGTGTGCATTTGCAGGAGTCGTGTAGATCTTAGTGCCTGGAAATCTGCGTTGTTCAGAAAAATCTCACTGTCTGAGCGCAGCGAGTTTGAGATTTTTCTGAACGCTTTTAGCAGATTTTCAGACACTTAGATCTACTAGGCTCCGAAACCGCACACCAAACAAATAAATTTCTGAGCGTCCCCATCCACATACACAAAGGAGGTTTACCCAAATATGAAACAAATATCCGGCAACAAACTCTTAGTCAAAGCCTTAAAAGAAGAAGGCGTAGAATACCTCTTCGGCTATCCCGGAGCCTGTACCATCGACATCAGTGACGAACTCTACAAACAGGACGACGTGAAAATCATCCTCCCCCGTCACGAACAGGCCCTTGTCCACGAAGCAGACGCCTATGCCAGAACCACCGGCAAAGTCGGCGTATGTCTGGTAACCAGCGGTCCCGGCGCAACCAACCTTGTAACAGGACTTGCAACAGCCAACTATGACAGTGTTCCCCTTGTATGCTTCACCGGCCAGGTAGCCCGCCACCTGATCGGTAACGATGCATTCCAGGAAGTAGACATCGTAGGAATCACCAGAAGCATCACCAAATACGGCGTTACTGTCCGCAGACGTGAAGACCTTGGCAGAATTATCAAAGAAGCCTTCTATATTGCCCGCACCGGCCGTCCGGGACCTGTCCTCATCGACCTTCCAAAGGACGTCATGGCAGAACTTGGCAGCGCAGAATATCCTAAAAATGTAAACATCCGCGGTTACAAACCAAACACAGATGTCCACATCGGCCAGCTCAAACGTGCCATCAAACTTTTAAATAAAGCAAAACGTCCCTTATTCCTGGCCGGCGGCGGTGTAGTAATCTCCCGCGCCCACGAAATCTTCCGTGAAGTAGTAGAAAAAACAAAGGTACCAGTTGTCACAACTGTAATGGGAAAAGGCTCCCTCCCTACAGACCACCCGCTCTATATCGGAAATCTTGGTATGCATGGTGCCTATGCATCAAACATGGCAGTCAGCAACTGCGATGTGCTTTTCTCCATCGGAACCCGATTCAATGACCGAATCACCGGAAAGCTTCATGAATTTGCACCACATGCCCAGATTATCCACATTGACATTGATACTGCATCCATTTCCAGAAATATTCAGGTGGATATCCCCATTGTTGCTGATGCAAAAGAAGCTATCACAAAGATGAGTGAATATGTACAGGAATGTCCTACCGGCAAATGGCTTGAGCAAATCCAGGCATGGAAAGAAGAACATCCATTGAAAATGCGTCCAAACGATGTGTTAAGTCCCATGGATATTCTGAAAGAGATCAATGAACAGTTTGAAAACAGTATTATCGTAACAGATGTAGGACAGCATCAGATGCTTGTTTCCCAGTATGCTGAAATCACAGAGGGT
Organism: Blautia sp. HCP3S3_C12; assembly: GCF_052064155.1. Classification (NCBI taxonomy): domain Bacteria; kingdom Bacillati; phylum Bacillota; class Clostridia; order Lachnospirales; family Lachnospiraceae; genus Blautia; species Blautia sp. HCP3S3_C12. The sequence goes on from NZ_JBQHWC010000005.1 coordinate 22,477, forward strand.
AAGCAGATGATCATGTCTGGTGGTCTGGGAACCATGGGCTATGGTCTTCCGGGCGGTATCGGAGCCAAAATCGGGAATCCTGACAGACCGGTCATCGTTATCTCAGGTGACGGCGGTGTACAGATGAACATCCAGGAGCTTGCAACTGCAGTTCTGGAAGAGCTTCCTGTTATACTGTGTATCTTTAACAATGAATATCTTGGAATGGTACGCCAGTGGCAGAAGCTTTTCTACGGCAAGCGCTATGCCATGACCAACCTGCGTGCAGGAGCACTTTCCCGCCGCACTGAAGGTATGGAATATCCACAGTACACCCCGGATTTCATTAAACTTGCAGAGAGCTACAGAGCAAAGGGAATCCGTGTCACAAAGAAAGAGGAAATTGGGGCAGCCTTTGAGGAAGCCAAAAAGAATACAAAGGCACCTACAGTAATCGAATTCATCATTGACCCTGAGGAAATGGTTTATCCTATGATCAAACCAGGCGGAACTCTGGAAGATATGATTATGGACTGTTGATCAGGAGGAATATTATTATGGATAAAGGAATGAAAAAAAGATGGATTTCTCTCTATGTTGAGAACCAGGTAGGTGTTCTGTCCAAAATTTCCGGTCTTTTTTCCGGAAAATGTTATAACCTGGACAGTCTTACAGTAGGAACAACAGAAGACCCTACCGTATCCCGAATGACGATCGCAACTGTCAGTGATGATGAGACTTTTGAGCAGATTAAAAAGCAGTTAAACCGTATGATTGAGGTGATTAAGGTTATTGACTTCACCGACGTATTTGTCCGCATGAAGGAGATTCTGTATATTAAGGTTTTCAACTGCTCCAAAGAAGATAAGGTTGAGCTATTTCAGATTGCCGAAACCTTCAAAGCAAAGGTCATTGACTACGGCAAAGACAGCCTGCTTCTGGAATTTGTCCAGACAGCAACCAAGAATGATGCAGTAGTGAAACTAATCAAGGAAGAATTCCACAGAATTGAAGTGGTGCGTGGAGGAAGTGTAGGAATTGAGTCTATCAGTATGATGGAACGTTAAATCTCACTATCAATCATTTCTTACAGGATATAGAGTTACTGTTCACTCCGTTCACAGTAACTCTATATCCTGTATTTATTTTCAAACATGCTATAAAACATTGCAGTTTTTTATCAAATGTGTTATTGTTTACGGGAGCGTTATTCGGAAGAAAATGCATCTGTTTTCCACATCTGGCAGTCTGGTGGAGCAAATCATCCACTTCGCAGTCTGGTTAAATTTGTGAGGCGACCTGTAAGGCGTCTACACACTGGAAATTTTTACCGGAAGATATTTCTTATTTCATATCTTTTTATTCTGATGCAGATTTTTCAAAACGCTTAATCCCCATACTCTAAACTGTCTGAAAAGCAGGGGACGCATTGCGCCGTTTTATCAGACCAAAAGGAGAATTTATATGAACGCAACAACTACAACAACAAACGTAGCAAAAAAGAGTAACACTCTTTACATGGTAGAACTGGCTATGATGATTGCCATTATTCTGCTCATGTCCTTTACCCCGCTGGGTTACCTTCGTACTCCCGGCTTATCCATCACTCTTCTCACCATCCCGGTAGCTGTAGGTGCCATTATTCTTGGACCGAAGGGCGGAGCTGTATGTGGATTTACTTTCGGTGCAACCAGCTTCTATATGGCTGTTACAGGAAGTTCTGCTTTCGCAGCTGCACTTTTTAATATCAGCCCGGCAGCAACCTTTATTGTATGTATCGTGGCACGTGTACTGGAAGGATGGATCACTGGACTTATTTTTGCAGCATTACATAAATCACCGGCGAAGAAATTTTCCTATTACATTGCTTCACTGGCATGTCCGTTACTGAATACCTTCTTCTTCATGGGCTTTTTATGTCTCTTCTTCTACAACACTGATTATATTCAGGGTATTGTTTCCACCCTTGGTGTAAGTAATCCGATTGTCTTTGTGGCAGCCTTTGTAGGAGTTCAGGGACTGATTGAGGCAGGTTTCTGCTTTGTAGTGGGAAGTATTGTTTCCAAGGCACTTTCTGTAGCACTGAAACGTGCATAATATTTAACCGAATCAAGTAAGTCCCCTGCTTCAATTGCGAAAAGCAATAAGCAGTGGGTGGGGACTTGCTTGTATCAGGAGGAGTGCAAGCTCCTTCTGATAAACTGCGGAGCAGTTATTCGGTTATGAGCAAGTAGCGAAGCGGATTGCGAATATCCGCTTGACTAAAAAGTCCCTGATTACATTGTCACTGTAGTCAGGGATTTTTTATCAGAAGGAGATTTTTATGTCATTACTAAAAGAGATTTCTATTACAGAGTTTACAAATTTACGCATCGGTCATGCCTCGAATCATGACGGGCAGACCGGTGTAACTGTTCTTTACTTTCCACAGGGAGCAAAGGTGGGGTGTGATATCAGCGGCGGTGGTCCTGCCTCCAGGGAAACACCTCTCACCTCTCCTGTCACCGCCGACAATCCCATCAACGCTATTGTATTATCCGGCGGATCTGCCTATGGACTGGCTGCCGCTGACGGTGTGATGAACTATCTGGAATCACAGAATATAGGTTATAACACCGGTGCAGCGCTGGTTCCCCTTGTGTGTCAATCCTGCATCTATGACCTTTCCTACGGAAACCCTAAAGTACGCCCAACTGCAAAAATGGGCGAGGAAGCCTGCCGTCAGGCATTTTCCGGAACAGATACCAGAACCGGAAATATCGGTGCAGGTACCGGTGCAACTGTGGGAAAACTCTACGGCATGAAACAATCCATGAAATCCGGGCTTGGGATTGCCGCTGTATCTGCCGGTGATTTCCAGATGGCTGCAGTGGTAATTGTCAATGCAATAGGGGATATTTTTAATCCGAAAAATGGCCAGAAAATTGCCGGACTAAAAACACCTGACAGAAAAGACTTTCTGGACAGTGTCCAGGAATTATACCGTTTTATGACACCTCACGATCAGTTTACCGGCAACACCACCATCGGGGCAGTGATCACCAATGGGGCATTTTCAAAATCTGAGCTGAACAAAATTGCCTCTATGACCCGCTGTGCCTATGCCAGATGCATCAATCCTGTAGCAACTATGGCAGATGGCGATTCCATCTATGCAGCAAGCATTGGTGATGTTTCTGTGGATATTAACATGGCCGGAACCCTTGCTGCAGAAGTCATGGCACAGGCTATCCAGAATGCCATCCATACCTCTCAGATTCCGGATGAAGAATTTCTGAAATATGTATAGCAATCCACTATAAAAGCGCAGAGATTATACTTTTTTCTCTGCGCTTCTATTATTATTCTTTCCTGTCTTCATTTTTCATTTGTGCTTTTGCCTTTCGCCCGATCCGTGCACTGCTGTTCATAATACTGGCTCGGGTAATCTTATCATTTCCAAATTTCATACGTATCTCATCCATGGCTGCATCCAGCTTTCTGCGGCGTTCTTTTGTTTCTGTATCTTCAAACAGTGACATCTGTTCAAAGGAACCGTCCGTGAGACCGGTCAGTGACACACCGATCAGGCGCAGTGGCTGTCCTTTCCAGAATTCTGTAAAAAGTCTGGTCGCATTTGCATAAATTTCATCTGTAAGATCTGTAGCATTTTCCAGCTTTGCCTGATGAGAACGGTTTCGGAAATCTAATGTCCGGAAAGTAACAGAAATACAGCTACACTTCTTTCCTTTCCTGCGCATTCTGGTGGCCAGAACATCACACTGTTCCAACAAAATGGGCAACACCTGTTCTGTGGAAGTAATATCATCGTTAAAAGTAGTTTCTACACTGAAGCCCTTTGCCTCATCCGGTACTGCCTTTACAGTTGAATGATCGATGCCTCTGGCATATTGCCAGAGCTGGTGTCCCGGCTTTTCCCCCAGCCAGCACTGCACATTGGCTTCCCGTTCTCTCGCCAGATCACCGATAGTACGGATTCCCTGATTCAGAAGCTTCTGCTCGGAAGCTTTTCCCAGAAACAACAGGTTACGAATAGGAAGGGGCCACATTTTCTCCGAAATTTCATCCGGGAACAAAGTGTGTACTCTGTCCGGCTTCTGAAAATCCGATGCCATCTTTGCCAGCAGCTTATTGGTAGAAATTCCCACATTTACTGTAAATCCCAGTTCTCTGTGAATCTTGTCTTTCAGCTCATAAGCTGCAGCTACAGGGTCAGGATAGATCAGAGAAGTGCCTGTCATATCCAGAAATACCTCATCAATGGAAAAGGATTCCATTACAGGCGCAAAGGAAGCACAGATTGCTTTAAATGCCCGAGAACATTTATCATATAATTCAAAATCACTGGGAACGATTACCAGATTGGGGCATTTCCGAAGAGCCATAGCCACAGGCTCGCCGGTCTGGATCCCGTATTTTTTTGCAGGGATAGATTTGGCAACCACGATACCTGTCCGTTTCTTTGGATCTCCTCCTACGCAGGAGGGAATTTCCCTGAGATCCGGCAGTCCCTGGCTCACCCTTCTGGCTGATTCCCAGGAAAGAAATGCGCTGTTTACATCTATATGAAAAATTAGCCGTTCCGTACTTTTCACAGTTCTGCCTCCTCTGCTCCTGCCGCTTAATCATAAGTCAAACGGATATTGGCAACCCGCTTCGCTACTTACTTTTATCTTAACACAAACGCAAAGGCAGAACAACCAATTGCCGAAATCATCAGAATGATTGTTACTTTACCGTAAATCTGCAAAACTGCGCACAGCCTGTACTCTGTTTCTGTTCAGAGTGTACATACATTCCCACTGTACAGCCGGTAAAACCGCCTGCCGCTTCTGTACACATATGGCTGATATCCACCTCCCTGATTATACATTGCGATTTTTCTTCCGTCTCAGGCCGAATCAGCCATACCTGTGCCAGGCTTTGGTCTACGCTCAATCTCAGGGTCTGCATACCTCTTTTCTCTGTTTTCTTTTCTGCAAGTATTTTCTCTGTTCCATTGATACATACTGTGACATAGATATAGCCGTCTGCCCCTACTTCTCCATATTCTGCCAGAAGATAATTCTGAGAATTCTGAAGATAGGCAATTCCGGCTCTGTCACCTTTTTCTCCTGCTTTTAACAAAAACTCCGTCTCTGCCTGAAATCTATGGTGCTTTTGTCTCACCGCAACATACGAAGGACTCCCATTATCCCCAATTGCCACAGCTTTTGCAGGAAGTTTTAAACATTCTTCCTGTTCATCTATTGTATAAGCATTCGGCTGGGGATTTCTGAGCATCATAAAATCCGGTGGAAGCTTTTTATCTGTCATATTTTTGAAACTGTAATTTCTGACTTCATTCAGCTCTCCGGGCATAGAGTTATCCTTCTCACCAGGCAGACAGATTTCCTTTTCCAGCATTCCTACTCCCGGGTTTACCACCGGCCAGTCATCCTCCCACTCTACCTTTGCCAGAAAAGTCTCTCTTCCCAGAAATGTCTTTCCGTCCACAGGTCTGCAGCCCAGAACAACCATAAACCAGTTTCCCTGTCCATCCTCAGTCAGATCGCAATGTCCTACACAGTTAATCTCCGCATTTTTTCCCAAATGTCTGTGCGTCAGGATCGGATTTGTCCCTGCATATTCATAGGGACCAAAAATATTTTTACTCCTGGCCACCATTTCACTGTGATGCTCCGCTGTTCCACCTTCTGCATGAAAAATATAGTAATAACCATTTCTTTTATAAAGATGAGGACCCTCCGGCCAGATTGCATTTCTCTGGAATCCATATAAAACAGGATGCGCCTCCCCTTCTAGCCTGAAAGTCTGCAAATCCAGCTTCTGTATCCATATTTCGCAATCACCATTGTACCTGCCGCCACGGGAATTTTCTCTCTGTCCGATATAATAACAGGTTCCATCCTCATCAAAGAATAAGCTAGGGTCGATTCCCCTGGCATTTTCCAAAAAATGAGGTTCTGACCATGGACCCTGGGGATTTTTTGCAGTTACTATAAAATTTCCGCCGCCAGATACATTGGTAGTGATCAGATAAAAAGTTCCCTTATGCCACCGAAGTGTAGGAGCATAAATCCCCTCATTATGTTCACAGCCCTGTAAGGGCAGCTGGCTCTCCCGTGTCAATATATTGCCGATCTGCTCCCATTGTGCCAGATTTCTGCTGCGAAATACAGGAATTCCCGGAAAATATGCAAAAGTAGATGTAACCAGATAAAACCACTCTCCCACCCTGCATATGGACGGATCCGGATAAAAGCCACTTAAAATCGGATTTTTACAAGTTATCATTGATCATTTCCTCCCGTAAATCAAATATGAAGTCTGTAGACTCTCTTATATGCTTTTCAGAAAACCCTATATCAGTGAATGCCAGATTATAAGATCTGGCACTCTCCATTTATTTTACAATATATTTTTATTTTTGATAAATTTTCTACATAGGTACATTCTGCATTGAATATCAGGTTTCTGGCTGCATTCATATAATTCACATAATCTATATTAGTGGTATACCACACATTCTCATGGCCTGAAATCTTTCTGCAGAAGCTTTCCATTTGCTCCCATGTCTGTTCCCGGTCAAACTCAAAGCTGTGTCCCCATACATAGAGAAGAGGAAGCTTCTGATAATCCGGTTTGTGCAAAAACTTTTCTGCAATTCCTCTGAATGCATCATTGTGATGACAGGACGGAGTCCACCTCATAAAATCCTCCGGAATGCGGAAATTTTCTGTAGACTCCACAGTCCTGCTGTATGCAAACCCAAGATTCTTCAGGGTATTGATGACCCTTTCGTCATATTCTCCAAATGCATAAGAACATCCCCTGATAATCCTTCCCGTTTCTCTCTCCAGACTGCATCTGTCCTGATAAAATTCCTGAACCAGTCTTTCCTGCGAAAGATGTGTGGGATACTCATGTGCAACACCATGACAGGCAATTTCATGTCCCTGATATAAGCTTTTCAGTTCTTGTGTTTTTATAAATCCTTCTGTATCCAAAGTCCCTGAGTTCAGATGAAATGTTGCTTTCAGATTATATTTATTAAAAATATCAACCAGTCTTCTATCAAAAATCTGGCCATCATCATAGCTGAATGTAACTGCCCGGTCTTTCCACTGCGGATAAAACAATTCAAATTTCATAAGCTCAGTCTTCTTTCTCCCAGATTACCTTTACAGGTTCTGTTCCGGTAAGCTCTATACTTCTTTCATCCGGCTGGCTGCAGCCTGCAAAAATCTCATATTTCCTGCCATCCTCTACGCGTTCTCCATTTTCATCTACCACTGTAAATGCCTTTTCCCAGACAGGAACCATAACTTTTCTGCGTTCTCCTGCTTTTATAAAAATTCTCTGGAATCCTCCCAGTGCAGGATTTGGAATTGCATTTTTACTGTCAAGATTTTTTACATAAATCTGGACAACTTCCTCAGTATCTACATTACCCTTATTATATACTTCTGCCTCTACTGTTATCTGCCGTCCGCACTGTCTTACCTCTGCATTTTCTACTTTTACATTACTGTAGGTAAGTCCATATCCAAAGGGGAACTGTGCTTTTCCTTCCATATAACGATAGGTTCTGCCTTTCATGGAATAATCTGTAAATTCCGGAAGTTCTTCAAGGCTCTCGTAAAAGGTAACCGGAAGTTTGCCGGATGGGGAGTTTTCCCCAAACAGAATTTTTGCTGCCGCTTTTCCGCCCTGGCTTCCCGGATACCACAGAACCATAACTGCATCAAATTTCTCTGCTGCATAGCTCATATCAATATCACTTCCTGCCATCAGACAGAGAACCACCGGTTTTCCGGAACCAGCCATTGCTTCCATTAAATCAATCTGGGACTGAGGAAGCTTCAGGCTCTCTTTATCTCCGGATGCATAGCTGTTTCCGGTATCTCCTTCTTCACCCTCCAGTGTCTCATCCAGACCTACACAAAGAATCACCACATCACTGTTTTCTGCAACGATCTTAGCTTCCGCAAGACGATCTCTGCTGAATGCCAGAGGTTCTGTTCTGTCTCTAAACAACTCGCTTCCTACAGAGCTAAGAATTCTCACATCCTCACCTACATAATCCTGGATTCCCTCCTGGATTGTAATATATCTGGATGCAGTTCCATGATAATTTCCAATCAAAGCCTTTCTGCTGTCTGCATTAGGTCCCACAATTCCGATTGTTTTGATATTCTCTTTTTTTAATGGAAGAATTCCATTATTCTTCAAAAGTACAAAACTCTTCGCTGCTGCTTTCTCTGCTGCTGCCAGATGTTCTGCTGATTCTACTTCCCTATAGGAAATATTATCATATTCACTGCCATCAAATAACCCAAGAAGATATCTGGTAGTAAAAAGTCTTACTGCTGATTCTGTAATCCTTTCCTCTGTGACAAGCCCCTTTTCATATGCTTTCATAATATGAAGATATGTATTTCCACAGTTCAGATCGCATCCATTATTGATAGCAAGTGCTGCTGACTCATAAGCCGTATTAGTCACCATATGATGTTCATGGAAATCTCTGATCGCCCAGCAGTCTGATACAAAATGTCCCTGGAACTTCCAGTCTCCCCTGAGCTTTTTCTGCAGTGCCGGGCTTCCGCAGCATGGTTCTCCGTTTGTACGGTTATATGCTCCCATAACTGCTTCCACATCCGCTTCCTCCACCAGACTTTCAAATGCAGGCAGATACGTTTCTTCCATATCTTTTGCAGATGCCTTTGCATCAAACTCATGTCTGATCGCTTCCGGTCCGGAATGCACTGCAAAATGCTTTGCACATGCCGCAGCTTTCATAGTTTCTCCATTACCCTGAAGTGCCTTTACAAAAGCCACTCCCAGTTCCTTTGTCAGATATGGATCTTCTCCATAAGTTTCATGCCCTCTGCCCCATCTGGGATCACGGAAAATATTTACGTTGGGAGACCAGAATGTCAGTCCTTTATAGATATCTCTGTCCTCTTCGCTGGAATATGCATTATACTTTGCACGCCCTTCTGTCGCTACAATATCTGCCATCTCAGCTACACAGTCTCTGTCAAATGTAGCAGCCATTCCGATTGCCTGAGGAAAAACAGTTGCCTGTCCTGCTCTGGCCACGCCATGAAGTCCCTCATTCCACCAGTTATATGCCGGGATTCCAAGTCTTTTTATGGCCGGCGCATCATATCTTAACTGACTGGCTTTTTCTTCCAGTGTCATTTTGGATACCAGTTCCTGTGCTTTTTTTCTTGCCTCGTCTCTGTTCATACAAGCCTCCTAATTTTATGCATTGTTTTTATGCATCATCCTTTTACTGCACCTGTAGTCAGGCCTTCTACAATCTGGTTACTGAACAGGCAGTATACAATAACGGTTGGTGCGATTGCGATAATGATTGCTGCGAACATCTGTACATAGTTTGTGGCATATGGTCCTACGAAATATGTAAGTGTTACAGGCAGTGTTTTCTTTACCGGATCTGAGACAAATACCATAGCCAGCAACAGCTCATTCCAGTTACCTACGAATGTCATAAGACCTGAAACAAAGAATCCTGTTCTGCAAAGGGGAAGTGCGATCCTGAAAAAGCATCCATAAATTCCACATCCGTCAATGGATGCTGCCTCAAATAATTCTCCAGGCATAGATTTGAAAAATCCTGTCAGAAGGAAAATAGTCATCGGAAGAGAAAACGTAATATACGGGATCATCAGACCTACTCTTGAGTTAGTCAATCCCATCCCTGCAAAACGTACGAACAGCGGAATCAGGATACAATGTACCGGAACCATCATTCCGATCAGGAAAAATGTGTGTGCTGCTTCTGATAATTTCCAACGCATTCTTGCAATGGCAAATGCTGCCATTGCTCCAAAAAACAGACTGACTACAAGTGTGATCCCACAGACCAGTACTGAGTTTACAAGTGCAGTTCCAAGCTTACCCATTGTCCATGCCTGCTGGTAATTTTCCCAGTGAAATACTTCCGGCAGGGCAAATGGAGCTGCCATTACGCCTGCATTATCTTTTAATGAAACACTTAACATCCATAACAGCGGAGCCACATAAATCACAGCAAGTGCAATAAGAAATATATAAAGAATTACTGTAACAGGCTTTACCGGTTTTCTTGATTTTTTTGTCTGCATCTCTGTTACCTCCTAGCCCTCGTAAGTTTCAACTTTAATTACTTTTTTAACCAATAATGTTACGATCAGACACATAACCAGTAAGACTACAGAAATCGCACTGGCATAACCATATTTAAAATAGTTAAAACCTTCTGCATAAAGTTCTGTCGCAAGCACCTCGGTTCTGTGGTTCGGTCCACCCTGAGTCATGTTATACACAAGGTCAAAGAATTTAAGAGAACCGATACAGTTCAATGAAAGTGAAGTTACCATCATTGGTTTAATCAACGGAAGTGTAATGTAACGGAATGACTGTGTCTTTGATGCGCCGTCTATATAAGAAGCTTCATATATGTCTCTGGAAATTCCTGTAATCTGAGCCATATAAAGCATCATATTCTGTCCAACATACTGCCATAAGGCAACAAACGCAATCACCCACATGGGAAGTACAATAAAACCTTTGGAATCCATCAGCCAAAGAGGGCCTTTGATTCCGAACTGTGCCAGCAGATTATTGATACCGATCTTTGGGTTAAACATAAATGCCCATAAAAGACCTAAGGCTGCTGAGGAAAGAACGGATGGAAGATAATAAATATTTTTGAAAAGGTTTCTGCCTTTCTTAATATTGGTAAGCATAACTGCAAGACCAAGGCCGATCACCTGCTGAGTGATAGCAGAAAAGATCATAAAGAAAATAGAGTTTTTTAACGCAATTTTAAATGTAGAATCTTGAAAAAATAGCTTTTTATAGTTTGCAAGTCCGGTAAATTTGGGCGGTGTCAATGCCGCATAATCGCATAAAGAATAATAAACCATCTGCACCATAGGGATAACCAGTACCAGGACAAACATGATCAGTGCCGGTGCGATAAATATGAAAATAGCCTTCTTATTACGTAAAATTTTATCCATAATTGCCTCCATTTAAAAACTGCTGCGGAACTTTTTTCTTCCGCAGCAGCCATGTAAATTCTGTACTATCTATCCACAATTATTTCCAGACGTTTTCTTCATAGAAATCCTGTACTGTCTGGAAGGCTTCTTCCGGAGTCTGGTTTCCAAGGAATATATCAACCATTGCATTGTCGAAGCAGTCACCTGCTTCTACAGATGCCAGAGATTCATTGTAGAATCCAAAAGTACCAGTTGCTTTGTCCATAATATCCTGAACATATTTCAGCTGTGCAGGAGCTTTGTCATAGTCAATGTCAAGATCTTTAATGATCGGGAATTTTCCTCCTATTTCTGCTGTATATTTCTGTGCTTCTTCATCTGTAAACATCTTCATCAGTGCAATTGCTGCATCCTGATGCTCTGTTGTAGAGCTCATCAGTAAGTTGTCTGTTTTAACGATCATACGGTTCGGATCATTCGCTCCTTCGATTTCAGGGAACTGGAATACACCGCATTTGCCCTGGAAATCAGGATTATTGCCATTGATCTGAGCCATAGCCCATGATCCCTGTACCAGCATTGCTGCATCTCCATTGTAGAAGTTTGCTGTAGCCTGATCATTGGAGTCACCAGCTGCTGTTTCCTGGAAATACTGAGATAACTCTTTTAATTTCTCACCTGCAGCAATACAGTTATCGTCTGTCCAGTTTGCTGTATGATCTGCGATTGCCTGAAGATCTACACCTGAACGGTCGCAAAGATAACCTGCGATCATTGACAGGCACCATGCAGTTCCTGCGGAACAGGAGATTGGTGTAATACCAGCATCCTGCAGTTTCTTACATACATCGATCAGTTCATCATAGGTAGTCGGAACTTCTACTCCGGCCTTCTCAAAAAGCTCTGTGTTATAGTATACACAGGCAGCTGCGAAGTTTGTAGGAACTGCCATAATCTTTCCATCATAAGTCAGTCTGTCAAAGATTCCATCTGTAAATGTTGCGTACCAGTCTTTTTCCTGATTCTCAAGAATATCTGTCAGATCTGCTGCTGCTCCTGCATTTACATATACATCCATGTTGGGTCCCGGGTTACAAATGTATACATCCGGTGTCTGTCCTGCTGCGATCAGGGCATTTAATTTTCCGTCATATTCTTCCAGATTTGTTGTGATCGGTGTTACATGGTATTTCCCTTCATATTCTGTATTGAAGCGATCAATAACATCTTTGTATCCTTTGGAAACCAGATCCTCTGTAGCTTCCAGGTCATCCCAGAACATCCATGTGATTTCCTCTGTGTCATCTGCATATGCAGGCACTGCTACTGCCATGGTTCCCGCTACCATAGCTGCTGAAAGTAATACTGAAAGTAATCTCTTCTTGTTCATTTTTTTAATCCTCCTTTTGATTCATTACCTCGTTTCTTGATGGTTCTACTATATCAGAATGTCCTGTGATTGGCTCCATAATTCTTGTCATTTTGCTATCAATTCTTGCTATTTATCCGCTACTATTTTCTTCAATATGTCAATTTTAATAGATTTTTACATTCTTTTTTATGTATTTTGACATATGTTTTTATTATTTCAATTTTTCCAATGTTATATATTGCCATTTACACATGTTTTTGATACATTATATACACAAACATCAAAAAGCAATATTTGCTATCAAAAGCAATAATTAGATGTGAAAGGAGTCCATATGATCCATAATTTACAGGGAATTCATGAAACCGTTGATTACAAAGCAGATACCCAGATCTGTCTTTATTACAATGAGGAAGCCGAAAACTATCCGCCTCACTGGCATCCCTCATTCGAAGTAATCATGCCTGTTATTAATGACTACCGGGTTGTCTGCGGTCATAACGATTATCATATCAAAGAAGGAGAAATTCTTGTTATATGTCCCTGTATGCTTCACGAGCTCTTTGCTCCGGCTACAGGAGAAAGGATTATTTTTCAGCCCGGCCTGAGCCACATCAAGCTAAAAGAGCTAGATCTGATCACACCACTCCTCAGTCCCGCCATTCTGGTCACCAAGGAAGAATATCCACAGATCTATGAACACATCCACCGTCTTATGTTGGAAATCAAGGATGAATATATGAATTTCACCACCTATTCTGAACTTTCCATCATTGCAAAATTCCTGGAAATCCTTGTGGATATTGGCAGAAATCACAAAGCTTTTCATCAGCAGGACGGAGACCGTGATATTCATCATCAGAAAGAATATATGGAGAAATTTCTGTTTATCACCGACTATATCAGCAACCACTTTTCTGAAAACCTTACTCTGGAGGAGGTTGCCAGTCTGGCAGGCTATAGTAAATATCACTTTGCCCGCCTTTTTAAACAATATACTAATTCCTCCTTCTACAAATTTCTGAACCAGAAAAGAATTGAATACGCAAAATCTCTTTTGCTGGATCCGGAGCTTGCTGTTACCGAAGTGGCAACACAATCAGGCTTTTCCAGCCTGTCCGCCTTTTTACGTATGTTCAAACAATTAAACCTGTGCACTCCCACAGAATTCCGAAATATGTATGATTCACAATTCCAAAAAACACCTGCTTCCGGGAAAAAGTAATCCCGGAAGCAGGTGTCTGTATTTTCTGCTTTGCAGAAAATTCACCCCAGATATTCACTGATAACTACATTTCGCAGTTTTCTGGTCAGAGGAAAGGTTCCTGCATCTTTTTTTTGCATACCCATGAGAATGGTCATGTCTTCCTTGGGGAAATTGGCAAAATACATGCCAAGCCAGCCATCCCAGCCGTATTCACCTTCCCTGGCAAACATAACAGCCTGTGACGGATTTTTGCAGACACGCATCAGGTTGCCATAGCTGAAACCATCCAGTCCGATCCACTGATCAAAATCCTGTTGTCCCACAGGCAAGAGCTGTCCGCTGCACATATAGCGCAGGGTTTCAGGCTTAAGGATCTCATGTGTGCCTGTTTTTCCCCCATTTCTCAGCATTCTGGCAAATTTCATATAATCATCCAATGTGGACACCAGTCCTGCACCGCCGGCCTCGTATGCCGGTGGTTTTGCCATATCATTTCTCACAGCCAGATTATTACCTGTATAAAGCTGCATGCCTTTACTTCCATCCTCAGCTGTGACTGTCTCATAAGCCTTTGCCAGACGGCTTTGTTTTTCAGCAGGCACCCAGAATGCAGTGTCCTTCATTTCCAGAGGAGCAAAGAGCTCATCCTGCATAAATTCCGACAGTTTTTTCCCTGAAATCACTTCGATCACAGCCCCCAGAACATCTGCGGAGGTTCCATATCTCCATCCGGTCCCCGGTTCAAAGGCCAGTGGACACCGGGCCAGTCTGTCTGCCAGTTCCCGGGTAGTCATAGGTCTCTCTGTATCCAGACGGTCGCAGGCTTCTGCAAATACCTTATCCACTGCTTTTCCCGGTTCCGTACAATCATCCGGATAAACCATCCCTGATGTCATATTCAGCAGGTCGATGATCCTGAGAGGCTGCTTTGCAGGGCTGGTTCCATGAATATCTGCTGTTTTCAATTCCGAATATGAAGGCAGATACTCGGATACAAACTCCCCTGGATCCAAAAGTCCTCTTTCCATCAGGATCATAGCACATGCTGCTGTCACAGGCTTTGTCTGAGAATAGAGACGGAATATGGTATCTCTGGAAATTAATCTGCGATTTTCTCTGTCAGCCATCCCCTCCTCGCAATAGAGGAGCTCTTCTCCTCCTTTTTCTACCAGAAGATTCACTCCCATCACTTCACAATGATCCACCGCCTGTTTCATTACCTTACTGATCTTCTCTTTTATATCCATGTCATAATACCTCGTTTCTGATTTTTATGGTTCACTTTTTTCTTGTATTCAGATATTTTTTCTTCTGTTACAGTCTTACCTGTGCCTGCTGCCTGTTTTCCTCCCTGAATGCCCTGGGAGTCATATGATATCTTTCCTTGAATACCCTGTGAAAATAACTGTTATTCTCGTATCCCACTGCTGCAATAATGTCACTGATGGCCAGATCTGTGTCACACATCAGCTCTACGGATTTATTCAGACGTTTCCTTTGAAGCAGTTCCTTGAAATTAAAGCCTGTGGTTTTCTTGATCATCTTGCTGAGCACATGCATGGGCAGATGAAGCAGTTCACACAGCTCAGTGAGAGTTGCAGTTTTGTATTTCTGTTCTATGTAATCCAAGGTTGTCATGGAAATCATGTTTTCGTACTGATTTGGCACACGCATTTCCACATACTGTACAGAATCCACCAGATACAGAAAAATCAGTCCCATAGTTGTCTGATTAATCCGGTTATTTTCCCCTTTTCCTGTCACCAGAGAATAGATCATATTCTCCAGCAGATTCTGGATCTGCAGAACCTCTGAGACTTTAAAATATAGATATTGCCCCCTCTCCTCATCCTGCCGGAGAATATTTACCAGAAAATCTGCCAGCACATTGTTTCGCCCTGTCATGGAATAAGCCACATCAAAAAATTCCGGAAGGATCATAAAATTAATGGCAATATCATTCTCCCCTGCAGGCAAAAGCTCATGTCTGGTATACTGGTTGAGAAACAAAAGTTCACCTTTTCCAACCACTACTTTCTTGCCGTCTATTATATTGGTAACAGAGCCTTCACATACATAAAGCACCTCAATAAAATTATGTCTGTGAACAGGAAAATGAACAAACCGGGTATGGGTACGCACAGTGATCAGCTTGCCCTCATCCAGCATCTTTCTGCTGTCTACAATGAAATCCCTGCCTGAGGTATATAGCTCCTTATCCACCTCTGCGCTGCCATCCAGAATTTTCTGTTCTTCCTCTGTAATTTTCTTTAAATGATCTAATAATTCCTGCTGCATGGATTCCACCTTCCGTATGTTTCACAATAATCTGTAAATTCTGTTCCTCACTGCAATTCACAGATATCAGGTCAGGAACAACATATCTTTTTTCAAACACACTCTAACTTCATTATATACGATTCATTTTTTTCATACAACCACAAAAAGAAACGGAGCTAATGCCCCGTTCCCTTTTGTATTTTTATGGAATTTATCAGGTTATCTGATTAGTACAGTTTAGCCATCTCTTCGATGTTTTCTGTGTTGAACTGTAATGGCTCGCCAAGAACGATTTCTGTGCCGCCGTCATCAGCTTCTGTGATTGTGTAATCACCAAGGTCACCAGCTGTGAATGTTTCATCCAGTGCGCCTGTGATGTCGCCGTTGATCAGAGCTGCTGTTGCATATGCGCTGAGTTTACCAAGGCCCTGCATATCCCACAGATAGAAGTATGGGCAGGAATGAGCATCATCATCACCTGTGTACTCCTGCATTTCAGAAGGAAGTCCAAGTCCTGTCAGTTTGCAAGCAGAATCATTATCCTGAAGATATTTAGCTGCTGCTGCGATACCAACTGTTGTAGGTGCACAGATAACTTTCAGATCCGGATATTTCTCAAGAAGAGCTGCTGTCTGGTCTGTAGATTTCTGAGGTTCGTCATCACCATAAGCAACCTCTACCAATTCCAGTTTGCTGTATTTGTCATCGCCTTCCATAATGGATTTCATTGCATCGATCCATGCATTCTGGTTAGCAGCCTGGGAAGTAGCAGAAAGAACTGCCCACTGTCCTTCTCCACCGGAGATATCAAGAACTGCATCCAGAAGAGCCTGTCCAACCTGTTTTGTACCAGCCTGGTTTACGAATATCTGACGGCTGTCTTTATTTGGTGCGGAGTCGAAAGAGGATACTTTGATTCCAGCATCCATAGCTTCTTCCAGTTTAGCCTGAAGAGCATTAACGTCATTTGCAGAGATGCAGATTGCATCCGGTTTCTGGGAAATCAGGTTATCCAGAACTTTGATCTGAGCATCAGCTGTTGCAGCTTCCGGATAAACAACATCTACTGTGCCACCTTCTGCCTCTACAGTTTCCTTAAAAGAGTTTGCTGCGATCTCAAAGAATGCGTTACCAGCGGATTTACCAACCAGTGCGATTTTTTTGCCGTCTGCTGCTCCACCGTCTGCCATTACAGGTGTAGCTGCTGCGAGAACCATTGCTCCACAAAGAATTGCGCTTACTAATTTTTTGTTCATGTTTTTTTCCTCCCTTGGATGAATAAAATATTATATAGCTTTTATTTGCAACTGCCCTTCATCCATTACCCCAAAGGGCAGCTACTGACTGAGTATTTCTGTCCGGATCCCACTCTGCAGATCCTGACTGCTTTATTTTTTTACTGCTCTTTTCACATTTTCAATAATATTCGGAAGTGCTACTGCACAGATCAGAAGTACACCGATGATCAGCAGAATTACCTGTGCATGTACGTTTCTCTGTCCAAGACCAACTCGCAGACATACAATAATGAATGCGGAGATCAGACCGCCTGCCAGGTTACCTTTTCCACCTGTGGAAGAAATTCCTCCGAATACTGCCATTGCGATGGCATCCATTTCAAATCCATTACCTGTGGTGGTGTTGGCACCATAGGATGATGCTACCAGAAACAGAGCACACAGTCCACAGAAAGTTCCCATAACTGTGTAGATAATAAAGCGGATCTTTTTTACATGGATTCCTGAGTAATATGCTGTGAGACGGTTTGTACCAATGGCATATACCCTGCGTCCGAAGGTGGACTTTCCAAGGATCACTGCAAAGATTACTGCAAGGATCAGAACCAGGAACAGAATGTATGGTATTTTTCCTACTTTTCCACCAATAAGACGGAAACCATCTGTATTGGATGCTGAGATACTTCCACCACTTCCCAGTACGATCTCGGCAATACCACGGAAGATAATCTGTGTTGCCAATGTTACGATCATCGGAGGCAGCTCCTCAAACTTTGTAAGGATAAAACCATTGACTGCACCGCAGACAGTTCCCACGATCAGTGCTGTAAGAATTACTACGATAAATGGTGCTCCTGTATTACACATCATACAGCTTAATGTAGCAGACAGACACACGGTTGCACCTACGGAAATATCAATCTCTCCCAGTACCAGGATGTATGCCATAGGGATCATCAAGAATACCTCAGCAAGATATACCGGCATCTGACGGAGCAGATTCTCTAAATTATAATACTCTGAAAAGCCTTTACAGAAAATGTTAATCAGGATAAACAGGACTACCAGGATGCCTTCCCAGCTGAATATCATATGTTTGATCGGACTTTCCGGCACATTGTTAATACTTCTTCCAGATTTTCCAGCCATGAATTACATCTCCCTTCCTTTTAATGCATTTCTGTCAGCAATTCGCTGTAATACTACGTTCACTACAACTACCACCAGGATCAGTACACCCTTGATCGTATTCTGCCACAGAGCACCGATTCCTACCAGAGGAAGTGCCTTGGCAATGGTTGCCAGGATCAGGGAACCTAAGAGAGCTCCCACTACAGTACCGCGGCCACCGCTCATGCTTACACCACCGATTACGCAGGCTGCGATAACATCCATCTCACCGCCGTACTGCATGTCCGGCATGGCTGATGCATAGATGGAAACCTGAAGGGCTCCGCCCAGACCTGCCAGAATACCCATGATGGTGTAAACCAGTAAATTAATATTTTTTACATTAATACCGGAAACCTCTGCTGCACTGGGATTACTTCCTACTGCATAAATCTTACGTCCTGTTCTTGTCCATTTCATGAACCAGAAGAAGAATACATAGCAGAGGATGATGATCCAGATAACACAGTTCAGTCCCAGAAATTTAGATGTTGCAAAATTTTTGAAGCTTCCAAGTGCTGCTGCACCTGCCCATTCACCACCGTGGGATACCAGATATCCCATAGCACGGAATACATACATAAAGCCCATGGTTGCAATAATCGGAGGTACCGCTGCTCTGGAGATTACCAGACCAACAACTGCTCCGCAGGCTGCACCGATAGCAATGGCGATTACAAATGCCAGGAAAGTATTGGAAATATGTCCGTATTTCAATAACATACCAATGGACATACCGGACAGTGCCAGGGTTGACATGATAGAAATATCAATACCGCCAACCAGCATAACACATAACATACCAAGTGACATAACCAGTGTGACTGCGTTATTTTTCAGAAGCTCTATGATTGATTTCGGTGTCAGGAAGGATGGACTGATTGCTGTGACTACCAGACACAGAAGGATCAGGATCACTGCCAGCAACGCTTCACGAGAGCCTGTAATTTTCTTCATGATGGATTTCTTTTCCATTATTTAGCTGCCCCCTCTCCTGCATTCTGGCTTTTCTCCATAGCCAGTTCAAGAATTCTCTCCTGTGTTGCCTCGTTTCTGTCCAGTTCACCGGTTTTACGTCCATTACACATAACGATGATTCTGTCTGCCATTCCCAGGATCTCAGGCATTTCTGAAGAAATCAGGATGATGGCATAGCCTTTCTTTGCCAGATCTCCCATAATCGCATAGATCTCAGCCTTTGCACCAACGTCAACACCCTTGGTAGGCTCATCCATGATTACGACCTTCATTTCCTGGCTCAGAGCCTTGGCAACAACTACCTTCTGCTGATTACCGCCGGAAAGTGAGCTTGCAGGCTGGAAAATATCCACAGCCTTGGTATCCACTTCCTCCAGAAGCTTCTTTGCCAGATCTCTCTCTGTCTTTTCATCATTTAAGCCGTTCTTTGCATATTTACTGATTGTTGGAAGAGTAACATTTCTTCCCAGTCCCCAGCTCATGATCAGACCCTCTTTCTGACGGTCCTCAGGAAGAAGGATAATTCCCTTTTCCATTGCATCTGAAGGCTGTTTGATGTGGACTTCCTGACCTTCCAGGTATATCTTACCTTCATCCGGTCTGGTAATTCCACAGACACTTTCAACTACCTCTGTACGTCCTGCACCTACCAGACCGGTAAGTCCTACGATTTCTCCTGCATGAACGTTAAAGGATACATTTTTATAATAACCGGTTCTGGAAAGTCCTTCTATACGAAGCATTTCCTCTCCGATCTCTACCTCTGGTTTAGGGAACAGATCCTTGATCTCACGGCCAACCATAGCTTTGATCAGATCTGCATTGGTAATTCCATCTACATCGTAAGTTCCGATATACTGGGAATCACGGAATACGGTAACTCTGGAAGCCAGACGGTACATATCTTCAAATCTGTGAGAAATAAAGATAATGGAAACGCCCTCTTCTTTCAGCTGATCTACGATCCTGTAAAGCTCCTCAGACTCTCTTCTTGTCAGTGATGCAGTGGGCTCATCCAGAATAACGATCTTAGCATGTGTGGAAAGAGCCTTGGCAATCTCTACCATCTGCTGCTGTGCCACACTTAAGGTACCCATCTCAGCCGTAGCATCAAAATCTGCATTCAGCTGTTTCAGAAGCTTGTTGGCTTCTTCATTCATGGCTTTCCACTGAATCATCTTATGTTTGATGATCTCATGACCCATAAAAATATTTTCTGCTACAGACAGATGTGGATAAGATGTGGGGTGCTGATAAACGGCTGCGATTCCTGCTGCCTGCGCATCCTTCGGTCCCTTGAAGTCTACCTTCTCACCGAAGAGATACATCTCTCCCTCTTCTGCTTTATGTACACCGGTAATAACCTTGATAAACGTAGATTTACCTGCACCGTTTTCGCCCATCAGTGCATGAACTTCACCGGGTTTTAATTGAAACTGAACATTGTTCAATGCCTTCACGCCCGGAAAAATCTTAGTGATGCCTTTTAACTCAAGAACATAATCAGACACGGTTATTGATTCCTCCCTCTTTCTTAATGTAGCTTTATCATAGCATCACGTTTCTTTTTGGGTAATGGGAAAATATTTAGAATCAGGGTAAAATATTTTCCTGTTGGTATTGTAAGATTATACAAAAGAAGTTTTTTAACAGGTCGTATTTTATACCTTTTTATGGTAAAATAGTTATGAAAAATGTGGTCATCCCGTTTCTATGACCATAAGGAGCAAAAACTTCTACACATATATAATGGAGAAATGATATGAAATTACTGATCGTAGATGACGAGGAGCTAACCCGTACCGGTGTGATCTCCTCTATTGACTGGAAAGCATTGGGGATTGGGGAAGTCCTCCAGGCTGACGATGGAATAAATGGTCTGGAAATGGCAAAGCGACACCGCCCGGAGATTATCCTCTGTGATGTGCGGATGCCCCGCATGACCGGTATTGCCATGCTGGAACGGCTGGAAAAAATCCTGCCGGATACCATCCCTATTTTTATGAGTGGATATTCCGATAAAGACTATCTGAAAGCCGCCATCAAATTAAAGGCTGTAAACTATATCGAAAAGCCACTGAATCCAGCTGAAATCCGTGAGGCTGTGCTGGAAGCCATAGAGCTTTATACAAAGAAGATCCGCTCACACAGAGGCGAAACTCTGCAGTCTATGGAAAACGCCTCCCGCCTGGCCCAGCTTCTCACCACTCCGGGAATAGATTCCCTTCAGGCTGCAGAGCAGCTGGCAGAAGAGCTCGCTCTCCCCTATGGATCAGGTACCCAGGTTACATGCGTGATCATCCGTCTGCGCACCGCCCCTGAATTTGTACAACCTTCCCCGGAAGAGATTTACCATGGTTTCCATAATCTGCTTCAGCATTATCACAGTGACTGTGTGTATGTGGCAAAAAAGCTTCAATTTCTGGTATATTTTATCTTCAGCCCGGATTCTTTTTCTTCACTTATGGCATCAGATATTCAGAATTTTCTGGAAGAACAGTTTGGCTCCTATGAAGATCATTTTATTGCTATGGGCGAAAGCTACCATGGGTTTTCCAAGGCATATCAGGCTTATACCTCTGCCGTGATCCTGCTGGAAAGCAGCTTTTTCTTTCCGGCAAACTCCTATCTTACACCAGAGATTTCCCAAAATTCTTCCAGTGCAAAATCTGCCCCCGGCTTTGCTCCGGAATCGCTTCTGTCAGAAGCTCTTTCTTCTCAGGACTCTGACAAATGCGGACAGATTTTAAAAGACCTTGAAGAACAGTATTTCCGGAATACACAGGTTCTGCCTGACCAGACCAAGGATCTGTACTATAAGCTTTTTCTTTCTCTGGAAAATGCCCGCAGACAGCAAAAGCTGCCCTTACATTCCTCAAATTCCGGAAGCATGATGTCCCTTTTGGAAAACTGTTTTACCTTTCAGGAGCTTCATAATACTTTGTGCAGCCAGGTGGACAACTATTTTTCTGATCTGCAGGATGCTGTCCCTGAGAATTCCACCATTTTCCTTATCCGGGACTATATCAGCAAAAATTACGGGAATGAGACCTTATCCGTCAAGGATATCAGCGATCATGTGTTTTTGTCTGCCTCCTATGTATGTACCTTTTTCAAAAATGAAACCGGGCAGACTCTCAATCAGTATCTGACCGAATTCCGAATGGAAAAGGCTAAGGCTCTTTTGGCAGATCCCCGATATAAAATTGCAGACATCTCTTCCAGAGTCGGTTACAGTGACGGAAATTATTTCGGAAAAAGTTTCCGCAAATATACCGGACTGTCGCCTTCTGAATACAGAGAAAAATCAAACAGATAGGGGGATCAAAATGACACAGAAAAATCCCCGGGGATTCCGGGCGTGGTATGGAGATCTAAAGCTTCAGAGCAAATTCACCCTTGCCCTCACTCTGATTGTTGTAGTGCCTGCTATTCTGGTTGCTGTATTTTTTTATCACCAGCTTTATGACATGGTGGTTTCCAACACAATCCGCAAAGAACAGATCAGTTCTGCCAAAACTGCACCTCTTATTGAAGACACTGTGGATGATGTAACTGCTGCCTATGATGATCTGGCATCCATTCCTTTTTTTAAAACCATCTTTCACAATCCGGTAAGCACTCCCCTGGGATATGTGACCCACGGGGAACAGGCAGAAGAATTTAAAGAAAAAGTCAGCGCAGTCTGCGACAGTCACCAGATCAAGGGAATCCGAATTTATGTGGATACCCCGGCAGACCAGAACAGTCTTCTGGTCAGTGAGAATACCTGTGATCTATTTCTGCCGATTTCCCAGGCAAGGGGAACCTACTGGTATGGCATTTTTCAGGGCAGTCATATGACAGAGCTTTACTGTCCTCCCTTTTATCTGGGCGCAAAGGAAAAAGAGAGCTATGGGGATCTGGCCTATATCCGTAAGATCTCGGTTAATTATTACAATACAGTCTACGATGCCTATGTTGCTGTTTATTATTCCAGTTCCACTTTCGAAAAAATACTTTCAGAAAATCTGGCTCTTGAGGGAAGTGTATCCTATATTATTAATGACCGTAACAGTGCTGTGGCTTCCTCTGATGACTCCCTCTCCGGTATTTACTGGCTGGACTATGATACCATCAAGGACTCCTTTATGTCCTCTAATAATTTCATCGAGCAGAATATTCTGGGGGAAACTGTATACGCAGGCTTCTACAGCATTACTGTTCCTAACTGGTACATGGTAACAATCCTTCCTTCCAGACCATTGATCACCCAGAGTAATCAGCTGATCTTTCAGCTGCTGTTTATCTACCTGGCAATCCTGGTCTTTGCCATTATACTGGCCAGCCTTTTGTCCCGTTCTATCACCAGCCGCCTTTCCTCCGTGATCCGGCAGATGAAAAAAGTACGGCAGGGACCACCGGTACCTATGGATAGTCCTGTTTATCACGATGAAGTAGGTGATCTCATTGACACCTATAACTATATGACCCGAAAAATGAATGAACTGATCCAGAAACAGGCAAAAGCTTCTGAAGACCTGCGCATCGCAGAATTCAATTCCCTACAGGCCCAGATCAACCCACATTTTCTGTATAATACTATGGATATGATCAACTGGCAGGCCTTGCAGGGACATACGGAGGAGGTCAGCACAGCTGTACAGAATCTGTCCCGGTTCTATAAGCTCACCCTGAGCCGCAAGAAGGGAATCTCCACCATAGCCCATGAGGAAGAGCATGTTTCCATTTATATAAGTCTGCAGAATATGCGATATCATGACAGCATTGACCTGATCTCTGATATTCCTGATGAGCTGATGGAATATCAGATTCCCAAGCTGACCCTGCAGCCTGTAGTAGAAAATTCAATTCTCCATGGTATTCTGGAAAAAGAAAGCAAATCCGGCACTATCGTACTCACCGGATGGCTGGAGGATCAGGATGTGGTTCTGCTGATCTCCGATGATGGTGTGGGAATTTCTCCGGAGAAAATGCCTACAATTCTTTCCGGCACAGGCCACAGCCGCACCGGCGGTACCAATATTGCTATTTACAACACGCACCGAAGGCTGCAGATCCTGTATGGACCAAAATACGGACTTACCTACACAAGCAAGCCCGGACAGGGCACTGAAGTACAAATCCGTATTCCTGCAAAAAAAGAAACCTGACAATCTGCCGGGTTTCTTTCTTTTTGAATATGTGTTTTATATGATTCCACTTTCATGGAGAAATCTTACTATTTTATTATCTTGTAACAATATCTACCGGTACATTGAAAATCTTTGCAACCTTCAGAATTGTATCGATATGTCTTCCTGTAGCAGCTGCCATATGATGTGTTGGGCCAGCTTCACTCCAACGGTTAACAAATTCTCTTGCACCGCAGGTGAAACGTGTTCTCATATTTGTATCACCAAAGGAAAGAATCTTACCTTCTTCATTTACACCTTCAGCGACAACAAATTTGAAGTGTCCGTCTGCATCCTGTGTGATTGCCAGATAAGTAACAGGACCTGTGTATGGATAGAACTGTGTCAGATATCCGCCGCCTGTCTTACCGTGGAATACTTTTACGATCTTCATGGTTGGCTTCTTATCAGAGATATCAGCATCACCGCTTCCGGAATGACCGATAATACAGATATCATCATTGAAGTCAATGGAGTACATCTCAGAAAGCTGTCCTGTTCCTGAAATGGTCTTTAAGATACTCATTGCCATGGCAACCTTCATATCCCCTTCTACAGCGCAGGCTGTACCCTGTTTGATCAGCATGGAAAATGCCGGGATCAGCATACTGTCCAGAACTCCTGCTTTACCCTGTGCAAATCCATCATAATGGGAAGCGATCATTCCAAGATGCTCGTCCTTTACCCATTTCTCAAAGGCTACCACATATTTTGCCATATCCCATACTTTCTCAATGGTTCCGCCGCCTTCGATCTCAAAGGTATCCAGGATTTCCTGCGCTTTTGCACGGATAGTATCTTCATCTGTAATATCATCAGCAATAGCCCACATTTTCTCCCAGTCAAACTGTTTGGTATACAGGAACATTCTGTTGTACAGATTTGTCTCATCAATATAGAGATCCATCATACCCGGATATGGTCTTCCGATCTGTGCGATATTGGTATCACGGAATCTTCTTCTTACCTGAGCAGCCTTACACCAGTCTTCGATCTCTGCCTGAACTCCAGGATCTCCACCTTCTACAACACCTGTGATCACCGCATGTCTCTTGCCTGCTCTCTCCAGGTCTGCTACAGCTTCGCCTACTGCACCGCATGCATACCCCTCTCCTAACCAGGAGGCAATATCGGTATGGTCATAATCCAGGGCTTTCAGCTTCTGCACATTCACCAGAACAACCGGTACATCCAAGTCACGGACTGCCGGAAGCATGTTATAGGATGTGGCATAGGTAAGCATCTGAAGAAATACCAGATCAACATCAGCTGCACGGAACTTGTCCCCTGCTTCCATTGCCTGTTCCTTTGTAGTTACCATTCCACCGTCAATAATCTCTACTGTATCCGGGATTGTTTTCTTGAATGCTGCATACTGTGACTCAAATTCCGGTACCAGTGACGGGAACTGAGGCAGATATGCACCTAAAGCGATAGAAAATACACCAACTTTTGCCTTTGTGTTTACTAACATAATATGATTCCTCCTGTTTTCAGAGCGGGGATTCATTATGCATTATGCAGTCTGCATTCCTGCTCTTTTATTATTTATAAACTTTTACACCAAAGGACTCATGAATGATAGTACGAGCCTCTTCGATTGTTTTAAACTCTTCTGCTTTCAGCATCTGTGCTGTGATATTTCCGATTGCAGTAGCCTCTCCTGGGCCTGCATGAATTTCTTTCTTTGTTGCCTTTGCAGTCAGCTCATTGAGATATCCTGCGTTGGAGCCGCCGCCTACGATATGGATACGGCTGTAAGTTCTGCCTGTCATCTCTTCAAGCTCTTTTGCTGTTTTTGCATAGCATTCTGCAAGGCTTGTATAGATAACTGTTGCGATCTCTCCCAGAGTTTCCGGAACCTTCTGTCCTGTTCTGCGGCAGTAATCCTTAACTTCCTCTGTCATATTGTCAGGAGAAAGGAAGCACTCATCATTTGCCTCTACTCTTGACGGGAAATCCTTTGCTTCCTCTGCCATTGCACATATCTCTGCAAAGCTGTATGCATCATTTACTTCATGACGTACAGACTGGATCATCCAGAGTCCCATGATATTCTTCAGATAACGGAAACGGCCTGCATAACCACCTTCATTTGTGAAGTTCATCTCACAGCTCTTCTCTGAACAGTCTGCTTCTTTTCTTTCAATGCCCATCAGTGACCATGTTCCGGAACTGATATAGATAAAGTCATCATCATTTGCAGGAACTGCCAGTACAGCGGATCCTGTATCATGTGTTGCAGGTGCAACTACTTCCAGATCAAATCCCACTTCTTCTCTGATCTTATCTGACAAATGTCCAATGCTTGTGCCAGGCATGATCAGTTTCTGGAACATTTTTCTCGGATAACCGAGCATATCGATCAGTTCATAATCCCAGTCCTTGGTGATCGGGCTTACAAGCTGTCCTGTTGTAGCCTCTGTGTACTCACAGGTTTTCTGTCCTGTAAGAAGGAAATGGAAGTAATCCGGCACATGAAGAAGTGTCTCTGCCTGCTCCAGATATTCCGGATGTTTCTTTTTCACTGCCATCAGCTGATAGATGGTATTATAATCAGCTTTCTGGATACCTGTTCTTGCATAGAGATCTTTCAGGGAAATAGCCTTATAAACTTCTTTATCCATTCCCTCTGTACGGTGATCACGATATCCTACTGTATTTCCAAGAACTTTGTCATCTTTGTCAAGCAGTACGAAGTCAACACCCCAGGTATCCACGCCCATGCTTACCGGAATCTTACCGATTTCTTTACATTTTTTCAGCCCATTTACAACCTCTTTAAAAAGACGGTCAAATTCCCAGCAAAGTTCTCCGTCTTTCTTTACCATTCCATTTTCAAAACGGTAAATCTCTTCCAGAACCATTTTTCCGTTTTCCATATGTCCAAGAATATGACGTCCGCTGGATGCTCCGATATCTACTGCTAAATAATATGTTGCCATTTTAAATCCTCCTCAATATGTAAGATCATTGTAATTGGAACAGTTATTGTTTGCCCGTAAACAATAACCAAAAACACTCTCTCCATACTTGATAATACCATTTTAAACTATTTCCAGCCCCAGTTTAAGAACCTGGTTTGTTTAAAAAAGAGTCCTTATTTGCTAACTCCCGGCTTATCTTTCATATGAAGCGCTTTATTGCTTAACTTTTTCTATTTTTCAGACTTTTCTTTTCTTACTTTTTCGCGCTGCTTTGTAAGATCATAGTAATCATCTGTAATAAAACCATGTCTGCGCATTGCATCAAATACTCTCTGCTGTTCAGCGGTCATCTTCATTCCTATGGAGTTATTGTAATCTGTCAGGACACAGCCGGTCTTCTCGATCAGCCAGAATAATGGGGAATCATCCTCCGGGATCAGCTTCCAGATTTCATCCTCGGTCTGTGGCAAAAGCTCCATCAGCCTGTGAAGATGTCCCCCCTTACTGATAGGACGATAGTCTCCGTCCGGAAGAATAATTCCGTCAGAAAAATTAAGATCTGTCTTTTTCTTTTCCTTCAGCAGTTCTTCTGTCACCTTCATTTTATCGTCTCCCAGTAACCAGTAACGCCGCACAGCCATGGGCAGTGCGGCGTTATTTTAACTATTTACCGTTCTTTCATTATCACTAATTAAAAATTAGTCATAAAGGTTAGGAGCGATGGTTTCATCTTCCATGTTAGTGGAATCATACCAGTAACCAGCTGTAGGAACATCTTCAAGCTCCTGTCCGTTAGCTGCTGCTGTCAGAGCGTAGATTGCATAGTATCCCATCATCAGAGGAGACTGTGTAACTGCACCAAGAAGTGTACCATCCTGTACAGCTGTTTTGATTGTTGTACCAGCATCGAAACCAACACCGATTACATCACCGTTTGCTGCGTCAGATCCAAGAACGTTCAGGTTGTTGTTTGCTGCAAGAACACCTTCTGCAGAAACCTGGTTGGAACCGAAAACTGCGATACAGTTTTCCTGGGAAAGGATTGCCTGAGCCTCTGTGGAGCAAAGCTCTACAGTTGTCTGTGCAGGAACACCTACCTGGATAACAACATCTGCATCAGCTTCTTCAGCGTCAGCGCCTTCTGCTGCGTTTACATAGAAATCATTACCTTTAACTGCTACTGTTTTGCCATCAGCTTTAACAAGTTCGATCATTTTGTTAATGAAACCTGTACCACGCTGCTGGATGTTCTGAGCTGTAGCATCCTGGTTAACTTCACCGATGATAACCTGTCCCTCAGCGTTTGCAATAACGTCTTTGATCGCATCATACATATGCTCAGCTGCTACAGAACCAGCCTGTGCATTGTCTGTACAAACTTCACAAACAACAGATCCTTCCGGAGCATCAGCAATACCTGTATCGAATGTTACAACCGGGATTCCCTTTTCAACGCAAGTATTCAGAGCGTCCTGTACAGAAGATGTATCGCATGCTGCAATACCGATTCCTTTAGGATTGGAAGCGATTGCTGTGTTGATCATGTTAACCTGGTCAGCAATATCAGATTCACTGTTTGGTCCCTGTGCTGTATATGTAACGCCAAGTTCTTCAGCTGCTTTCTTCATACCTTCCTGAGCTGCATCCCAGTATGTAGACTGGAAAGATTTAACCATCATCGGGAATTCATAAGCTTCAGCTGCTTTCAGATCTTTGAACTGCTCTGGCATATCATCTGCTGCCATAACACATGTAGCTGACATTCCTGCTACCATTGTTGCACACATAACTAATGCGATCACTTTCTTTGCTTTCATTTAATACTTCCTCCTTTTAAGAAAAAATTATATAGTTTTTATGATGATACCCCAGAAGAACTACTGCCTTTCACTACTCTTATCCCTATTTTCATGAAAAGCAGCCTTGCTCCTCCGTTGTTTCATTATCCCTTACATTTCTGCGATTCCTATCGCAGTATGGCTACCCGGCTATTAGTGGGAGCCTTTCTTTTCTTTCATAATATCGATCAGGACTGCTACGATCAGAACGATACCTGTGATGATCTGCTGCCAGTTTGCCTGCAGGCCGATGTATGGAAGACCTGTCTTTAAGAGCATGATGACAAAGATACCAACAAATGTACCGATTACGGAACCGTAACCACCTGTTGCTGCAACACCACCTACGAATACACCGCCGATGGCGTCCATCTCAAGTCCGGCACCTGTACCAGGCTGTACAGTAGGTGTAACTGCTGCATATGCGATAGCTGCAAGACCTGTAAACAGACCACAGACTACATATACCATTACATGGTAGAATTTAACGTTGATTCCTGAAAGAGCTGCTGCTTCTTTGTTGGAACCGATTGCAATGGTGTAACGTCCGAATTTTGTCTTATTCAGTACGAACTCCATTACCAGAACCAGGATAACCATCCACAGAAAACCGATTGGATAACGGGAAGCGCTTCTTCCTGTACCAACTGTAATTTTGAAGATTGTGTGGAACCATCCACCATCCTGTGATAATGCCGGCCATGGTGTAGCACTGCAAAGAGAACCAGCACCACGGGTAATCATACAGGTACAAAGGGTAGCAAGGAATGGAGGCAGGTTCATAACACCAATCAGCACACCATTTGCTGCTCCTACAATAAGTCCAAGTACAATGCAAAGTAACATTGCTGCTGCAACCGGAAGGTTGTTATTTCTTATCAGAGATCCTGAAATCAATGCGTAACATACCATACCAGTACCAATTGACAGGTCTACACCTCCGGTAATAAGCGGGAATGTAACACCTATTGCCATCAGAAGGTCATAGTATGAGAAATCCAGCATACTGAGAAGTGTAGTGTATTTTCTGAACTCAGCACTTCTGAAAGAGAAGAATGCGGCCAGTACAATGATAACCAGCAATACAATAAATCTCTGATCACTTAAAATACTTTTTTTCTTCTTAGTCATGACTTTCCTCCTTAATCAATATTTCGTGTAGCCTTACTCATAATGTGTTCCTGTGTAGCTTCGGAAATATCAATATTTCCAGTTACTTTACCTTCACACATGATGATGATTCGGTCACTCATTCGGAGAACTTCTGTCATTTCAGAAGAAATCATAATAATGGATTTACCTTCTGCAGCCAGTTTGTTCATTAATTTGTAAATTTCATTTTTGGCACCAACGTCGATACCTCTGGTGGGCTCATCGAAAATAAGGATCTCACTGTCTCGTGTCAGCCATTTTGCGATAACCACCTTCTGCTGGTTACCACCGGAAAGATTGACTACCAACTGATCGCAGCTTGGAGTTTTAGTTGCCAGTTCTTTTACATATCTCTCTGCAACTTCTTTTTCTTTCGCCTTATTGATCAAAAGACCACTGGTAAATTCTTCCATAGTTGCCAGTGTCGTATTCTCTGTTACAGATTTCTGTACAACACAACCATATCTTCTTCTGTCCTCTGACAGATAACCGATACCGTATTTAACCGCATCCTGTGGACTGTTGATGGTAACCTCATGAAGCTGTCCGTCCTTGCCCATAATGGAAATCTTTCCACTCTGTTTCGGGTCAGCTCCGAATAATGCTCTGGCAGTCTCTGTACGTCCTGCACCCATCAGTCCTGAGAAACCAAGGATTTCTCCTTTACGAAGCTCAAAGCTTACATCCTGAACCATCTTACCTGCATTCAGATGTTCTACTTTCAGAACAACCGGTGCATCCGGTGCAACCATGCTGTGTTCCTTCGGATCTTCGTAAATAACACGACCAACCATCATGTTGATGATATCTTCTTTTGTACTTTCTGCTGTAACCAGTGTTCCCACATAACCACCGTCTCGCATGACTGTTACACGGTCTGTAATCACCTTGATCTCATCCATACGGTGTGAGATATAAACAATTCCCAAATTTTTCTTACGCAGGTCACGGATAATCTCAAATAAATCAGCGATTTCCTTCTCTGTCAGTGCAGCGGAAGGCTCATCGAAAACAATAACCTCCGCTTTATGGGAAATTGCCTTGGCGATCTCGCACATCTGCTGCTTACCTACTGTAAGGTTTTTCATCTTTTCTCTTGGATTGATTTCAATATTCAGATCCTTGAAAAGCTTCTTAGAATCTTCGATCATTTTCTTGTCATCAATACGTAATCCCTTCTTTGGCTCACGTCCGATGAAAATATTCTGGGCAACTGTCAGGTCACCTACCATGTTCAGCTCCTGATGCACGATTACAACGCCTGCATCCTGTGCTTCTCTGGTACTGTGAAACTCTGTTTCCTTACCCTTATATGTAATACTGCCTGAATCTTTCTGATAAATACCGGTAAGAACCTTCATCAGTGTAGATTTACCGGCACCGTTTTCTCCCATAAGTGCATGTACTTCGCCGCGTTTCACCTCGAAATTAACGTGATCAAGGGCATGAACTCCAGGAAAGGACTTATCAATGTCCTTCATAGTTAAAATAACTTCACCCATTGTTACATCCTCCCTTCCGATCAGTTCTTTCTGCGTCTTGCAGATACGTCGACGTAAACTGCTGCGATTACAATGAGACCTGTGATGATCATCTGCTGTCCTTTACCAAGGCCAAATGCCATGATTCCCTGCTGAAGAAGTGAGATGATAAACACACCGATTACTGTACCGCCGATAGAAGCAAGTCCACCAACCATGGAAGTACCACCCATTACACAACCTGCAATTGCTTCGTTGTTGTACTGGTCGCCGTATCCAGGCTGAACAGTTGTATAAGCTCCTACGAAGAACAGTCCTGCGATTCCAACCAGAACACCGCAGATTACATAAGCAAGCATCTTCCATTTTCTGGTATTAACACCGGAAAGGCGAACCGCTTCGCTGTTAGAACCAAGACAAAGGATATAACGTCCCGGTTTTGTGTTGTAAAGAATAATACCGCAAAGCACAGCTGCAATCAGGAAAATTACAAGTCCTACAGGGAAGCCCTTGTAAGAAATGATATTTCTGAACCATCCATTTACAGGATCTGAAGACTGTGGCCAGCTTACAGACTGAGTTTTGGTAAATACAGATGCAAGACCTTTTGCAATGTTCATAGACGCCATGGAAATAATAAACGCCGGAACTGACATGTAAGATACCATAAAACCATTAAACATACCAAAGGCAAATCCGATCAGCACACAGATCACCATTGCCAGGGCACATGGTACATGGTAAGCTGTCATGCAGTATCCTGAGATCAGGGCACAACAGAACATTACCGGTCCAATGGAGAAATCAATTCCTCCGGTTGCAATTACGAATGTTACTCCAAGTGACAGGAAGCCAAGGAAGTATACATAGTTCAAAGTAGATTTAATACTGTCAGACACAGGGAATTTACTTCCCAGAACTACTTTGAAAACAATGAACATAAGAATCAGAATACAGACAAGCAGGATTCTGTTCAGTCCAAGCTTCTTAACCACTGGATTTTGTTTCAACTTTTCCAAGTTATACACCCTCCTTACATTTTATCTCTCTTGTTGTTGAGTCTATCTTACCTTAATACCAGGATAATTGTAATGGAATATCTTCCAAAAAAAGGTTAAATATTTCCTGTCTGTGCATAGGAAATATTTAACCTTTTCTGTAACATAATAACCATTTACTTTTACATTTGTCTGATATATATAATAAGAAGTTTTTTAGTAAAAAGGGAAGATCAGCCGCTCAATATCACTGTCATACATATTGTCCGGTGTCACCAGTTCACAGCCGGAATCAATATTTTTCGCCACAGAGTCTCCGTTCAGCATATGGATTGTCTCCTCCACTCCCATATATCCCATACGGAAAGCCTTCTGAACAATAATCCCCTTGTAAACTCCCATTTCCATCAGATTAATGGCCTCCTGGGAGCAATCCACACCGACTACTGTAATCCTGTCCTTTGCCCCTGCATCACTGACTGCACGTCCCACGCCTACAGCAGAATATTCATTCATTCCTGCGATCATTTCCAGATCTGGATATTTCTTCATCAATTCATTGGTCAGCTCATAGGATTTTTCAAAAAGGGAGTTACAGTAAACCACCTCTACAATATTTTTTGCATAATCCCCCAGGCCCTCTCTGAAGCCCTGTTCTCTTTCCACTGCAGTAGAAACCCCTTTTACATGACTGACTATGGCAAGCCTGGAATCCTTATCCAGCAGGGTTCTGGCATATTCCCCCAGACGTCTGCCTGCCTCCACATTATCTGTGGCAACAGTAAGATCCTGAAGCTCTTCCTCTGTATAAGAGTCAATATAGGTAATGCGGATTCCCTTTTCCTTTGCCTTTTTCAGCAGTTTATCTGACGCACTCATACTGGAAGGAGAGAACAGGATGGCATCCGGTTCCTTTTCAATGGCTGCCTTAAGCAGACGATTCTGTTCTTCAATATTTTCCTCTTTGTCCGGTGCCATAATCTCCAGTTTTGAGCCATATTCCTCTGCAGCCATTTTACATCCGGAAATCAATGATGACCAGAAATCATTGGCATCATCCTTAATCTTTGGAATATAGATCAGAGAACACTCTCTGGTTTGCGTCACTCCGGGAGACATCAGCCCTGTCACAGCCACCAGAAGTGCAGCCATAAGGATTATTATAATGATAATCACTTTTCTATATTTTCTCATGGACATCCTCCTGCCTTTTGGGGATCACAACAGTAGCTGTAGTTCCCTTTCCTTTTTCACTGTGATAGATAATTCCATATTCCTTTCCATAATAAAGGACCAGACGCTGCTGTACATTGTATACTCCCACTCCGTTTGAGTGGTAATTGACCTTATGCTTATCATAGATATGCTTCAGTGTTTCCTCATCCATGCCTACGCCGTCATCTGTAATATCAATAATAATCCGTTCTCCCAGTTCATAGCCATGAACCTTGAGCATTCCCTTGCTCTCTTTGTATTTCAGGCCATGATAAATAGCATTCTCCACAATGGGCTGCAGCACCAGACGGATGATCTGTGCATGGGTGATCCGTGGATCCACATTGATCTCAAATTCCAGCTTATCCTTATATCGCATTTTCTGAATCGTAAGATAACTTCTTACATACTCGATTTCCTGCCCAATGGTCACCAGTTCATTTTCAATACTGATACTTTGCCTGAGAAGCCGCGCCAGAGAAGCAGTCATAAGTACTACCTCTTCATTCTTTTTTCCTTCTGCCATCCAGATAATAGAATCCAGTGTATTATATAAGAAATGAGGATTGATCTGGGACTGAAGTGCTTTCAGTTCAATTTTTCGTTTCTGCTCCTGCTCCTGAATGTTCTGAGCCATCAGATCCTGGATCTTGTGAGTCATCACATTAAAAGACCGGGTCAGGCTTCCGATCTCATTATCCGAATACACCTCAATTTCCGCTGCAGAAAAATCTCCCTTCTGCACTCTTTTCATAGAATCGCGTAGCTTCTGGATCGGGAAGGTAATATTTCTGGCAATCTCGCTGGAAATCACCAGGGCTACTGCGATCAGTCCCAGAGCTACCAGCACATAAATGCTTCTGGCTTTTCTGCTGTTTTTCAAATGCTCAGACATATTCATACAGCCTACAATGGTCCATCCGGTTGTCTCAGAATGGGACAGAGCATATATTTTCTCATCATCACCCTTTCCTGCTGTAACCACATCTGTTTTGGCATTCATAATCAGGGAAATATTTTCCGTCTGCAGTTCATTATAAAGCTGTTGCTGCTGTGGATGATACACAATATTCCCATCCTGGTCCAGAATAAACACATAGCCTTTGGTTCCCACACTGTTCTGCGTACACAACTCACTGATGGCACTGTAGTTCAGGTCAATAAAAACTACTCCATCACTGTCTCCTTCTCCTGTATAATTACGGATTCCTCGGCTGAGAGTGATTACCCAGGGGCGCTCCCCACTGATCACATTCTGCACATGGGAAGAGGTCAGGTTATAATGATCATATTTTCCCACAGCATCTGCATACCAGTGCTGAGTATCAAGCTTCAGGTTCTGATTACGGGTAGACATCCCGTTATTAAACAGGGATGAACTTCCATTTTCTCTGCGCACAATTCCAATGTTGCGGATGTCAGACCTGCCCTTCAGTATGGTCTTAAACTGTTCTGTCAGACGCTGTCTGCACTGATTATACTCCTTCAGAGAGAGAGCATCTATTCCGCTTTCACTGTACAGATATTTATAGGCATCTCCGCTTCCAGCTACCAGGGACGCAATATTATCCATATAGCTGATATAGGAATCTATATTCTGATTCAGTTGCCCGATAATTTTCTGTGTATACATAACGGAGTTCTCATAAATGGAGGAATTGGTATATCTCAGAGAAACAACAGTCACTACCAGCACTGCACTTAACACCAGAATTGAAACTGCACAGAATATTGAGTTCTGAATACTCTTAAATTTCACAGGAAGCCTTGCAGCTATTCCTTTTTTCTTCATCGGCGTTTCTCCCTTGCATATTCAGTAGGTGTTTTCCCTGTTATCTTTTTAAAGGAAATTCCAAAATAATGAGGGTCTGAGAAGCCTACCTTTTCTGCGATCTCATAATTTTTCATAGTGGTATTCTCCAGAAGTTCCTTGGCTTTCTCCATCCTGACCCTGGTCAGCACTTCAATAAAAGTCTCTCCTGTCATTTCCTTAAATATGGTACTGAAATAGCTGGTGCTGATATTCAGATAAGAACAGATACTGTTCAGGCTCAGGCCCGGATCCATATAATTTTTCTGTATATAATCCATTGCCAGCATTCCCTGTCTCTGTCCGCTGGAGCTGTTCAGCTCCTGCAGTTCGTCAAATACCTCCTGTGCATACTTCTCCACCAGGGCCGCTGCCTGAGAGAACATTCTCTGCTCTGTAACTGCTTTCAAAAGAGTCTCTCTCTGGGCTATAATCTTTTCCGGCTCCTCACTGAGAGACTGACAGGTATTTCCAATTGCACGGATCACCTGCTGCAGATAAATGCAGGCATAACTTTTTTCCACTAATGCGGATTTAATCTCTGTCTCAATCTGTCCCAGTGTTTCTTCCATAAGCCTTCGGTCTCCGGACTTGATTGCCTCTGTAAGTGTTTCCAGATCATTTATCAGGAAAATAGAATTGTCTGTTTTTTTCTCTTCCATATCAAAAAGCAGATTTCCACCCAAAAGATAACGGTAATCAATGGCTTTGGCAGCCAGCCTGTAGGAATAGATCAGCTCATAAGGCGACCGCACCCAGCTTCCGATTCCAATGGAGGTCTCAAGCCCGATTACCTCCTTTACCTTCTTCTGGATTTCATGGCAGATTCTGTGGATGCTCTCAGAAAATTCCTTTGTCCTGTTTCCGGCAAAGATGATACACACACGGTTGTTTCCCTCCTGGTATACCACTCCCGCCTTCTCCCGTACCACAATCTCATCACCTACATTAAACAGCACAAAAGCCATAAGTGCACTCTCCTGCTGCTTATCCATATCCATCTGGTACATTTCCGAATACGTATCTATATCAAACACTGCCACTCTGTAGCTGGCAGCCTGGAAAGTAATTCCCATTCTCTCCAGCTCATCCAGGCTGACCTGTACTTCTCTGGTACATTTCACCAGACAGTCCAGCGCCTTAGAACGGATTACATTTGCATTCTTATGATAATCCTGGGAAACCTGAGTCAGAGACTCCATCTTCCTCTGTTCCTTTTTCCTGGAATCCAGTTTTTCCTTCATATTTTCAATAACCTTGGTCAGCTCCATGGCAGTAACCGGCTTCAGCATATATTCGCTTACATTATACTGTATTGCTTTTTTTGCATACTCGAACTCACCGAAACCGCTGAAGATCACGATCAGAATATCCGGATAATTATCATGGAGAAAATGGCTCAGTTCCATTCCATCCATATAAGGCATGAGAATATCTGTGAGAACAATATCTACCTCATGTGTTTTTACAAACTCCACAGCCTGTTTACCGTTCTCACAGTCTCCTATCAGTTCACAATCCAGCTTTCCCCAGTCAATGTTCTCCCTGATGGCATCCCTGACAAGGATTTCATCATCCACCAATAAAATTTTGTACATAGAATTATATCTTCCCCCATAATATCGTTATCCCGCAAACATTTGCCATATGCCGTTCATAAATCATGCCTATGGTATCTCATAGTTCATTACATGTAAAATATCATACCATATTTTGACGGTTTTTACAATTTTATGTATCTGGTTTTTAGCAAACTTTGCTCATTCCACAAAATATTTCACAGATATCATCTGTAAATATTAACAATTCCTGATCAGCATAAAAAAATAAACATTTTACGGAAAATATTGCCTTGAATAATCTGCCCGAAGCCTGTAAACTGATGAGTAGTAATAAGCGTGTACTGTGTTGTTATATGCAGACAACATATAACAACGCAGTAACTATGAATGTATTGTTGAAAGGGGAAAAATTATGTTAAAAGGTATTCCTGAAATTTTATCACCAGAATTATTAAAAGTATTATGTGAAATGGGACATAGTGATCGTCTTGTCATCGCAGACGGCAACTTTCCTGTAGAATCTATGGGCAAGAATGCAATTACAATCCGCTGTGACGGACATGGCGTGCCGGAGCTCCTGGATGCCATCCTTCAGCTCTTCCCACTGGATACTTATGTAGAGAAACCTGTAAATCTTATGGAAGTTATGCCTGGAGATACTGTAGAAACACCAATCTGGGATACTTACAAAGAAATCGTAGCAAAACATGATGACCGCGGTGCAAAAGCAATCGGAAATATTGAACGTTTTGAATTCTACGAGCAGGCAAAGACAGCATACTGCATCATCTCTACCGGTGAGAAAGCTCTGTACGCAAATGTTATGCTTCAGAAGGGTGTTGTTATCAATAAATAATTCTGAATAACAAACACTTCTTACTTAATGATCAATACTCCAGGCAATCGGAGTGCTCCTCTGAACTGTCTCAATTATACACATACACACACATTTTCCTAAAAAAAGAACAGCTGCACACAATGTGCACTGTTCTTTTTATGTTGCATTATTTTTTCTTTTTCAGGAAGTAAAACAATAATCCTGCAAGGAAAACCGCCCCTGCAATACTGATACAAATTCCGGCAACATTTCCACCCAGGGAAGCGCTTATATTCCCGGAAGATGCTTTCTCTGCCTTTTCTGTGGGAGCTACCTCTGTTGTCGGGGTTGCCTCCACAGTGGGGGTTGCTTCTGTAGTCGGAGTCACTTCCACAGTAGGGGTTGCTTCTGTAGTTGGGGTTGCTTCTACTGTGGGGGTTGCCTCCGCCGTTGGGGTTGCTTCTACTGTCGGAGTTGCTTCTACTGTAGGAGTCGCCTCTGCTGTTGGGGTTGCTTCTACTGTTGGAGTTACCTTTGCTGTAGGAGTTGCTTCCGGTGTAGCAGCTCCGTTCTCAGCAGAAGCAGCTTCCGGTACGGTCGTCATATCACCAGAAGCTGCCGGCTTATAATCTGTGCCCTTATCCAGATTCAGCCATCCCTCTGTGCTGCTTCCTTCTTTGTCATCTATGGATGTCTTTCCCCAGCTGCTGCCATCTTCGCTCTCTACATACTGGGAAATATGGACAGAAGTACCATTTGCAATTTCTCCTGTGCCAGACACCTCTCCAAACTTTTCTCCAGGTCCGTTATAGAGTACAGCAGCTTTATCCTGGCTGTTTATCTTTACATCAAAATCTGCATCCTGTCCGCCAAGTACCTTATATTCTGATTTTACAGCCTCAGACCGGGACACAGGATCCAGGTTATCCATAGGTACATAGCCATTCATTCCATGATACTGGGTATATCCCCATTTTTTATTATCTGTTCCGGTTTTCTCTCCCTGGATTCGGATTGCTATCCCATTAGGGATAAGTTCACCATTAAGCTTTGTGCTCTGAGGATCTGCCTCTGAATAGATATCAATTCCTCCCTCCGGGCTCTCCACAAGCATGTAATAATCAGTCACATAATCCGGATTCTGGCTGGTACCCTCATCTGCCCATACACATACTGTCATGGTAAATATACATATCAAAAACCCCAAAAGTGTTCTCAATGTTTTCTTCCTTGTCTTTTTCTTCATGATTATTTCCTTCAATTTTCATCCTTCAGCACTTTATATACGATGATCCCGTATACCTGCTGTATACCTTGCCATAGGGTTCCTTTACATACGCTTTTACTGCATAGGAATATAATACACCTTTTTGGGCTTTCTTGTCCAGATAAGAAGTAGAAGTTCCTTTAGAAATTGTCGCAAGTAATTTGTATTTTTCGCCCTTCTTCTTTCTGTATATCCGATATCCGTCACAGTTTTTCTGCGCCTTCCAGCGAATACGGATTCCATTTTTCTCTTTTTTTACAGAAGATACCTTCTGCAGTGCAGGAGCTGCCTTTATAACCTTTCCCGGAGTATACGCACTCATATAGGTTCTGGTGCTGGATTTGTACCATGCCCGCACTGTATAGCGGTAAGAAGCAGTGGCTGTTATCTTTTTATCCTGATACTTCAGCACTGTTCCCTTTACTGCTGCCAGCTTTGTCCATTTTCCTCCGGACGCTGCCTGGCGATAAATGTTATACCCCTGGGCACCGGTCACCTTTTTCCAGGTAATCTGATTATATCCATTATTGTTTGCCTTTGCAGTAAATGCCGGGGTATCCAGCGTACTTTTGGTATTCAGAGTTCTGGTATGCGCCTTGATCCTAAAACTATAGCCTGAAGATACCACATCCTTCCACTCAGCGCTGGCAGATGCCCCCTTGAAAAAGGTCTGGTTCTCTGTCACTCCGGCTGTAGAAGTAAACCATACAGAATCATTGGTATTCTTATACCGGGTACTGTTCTCCACACCAAACTGAATTGTTTTGGAACCGGCATTTGTCAATACTACTGAATAGGAAGAACCTGGCATAAGAACTACTTCCGGAACCTCCACTGTCTGCACGCCTGCAAGATCCTGGGTGTAAGTAACCGGAGCAGAATATGCAGGAGTTCCACTGAAAGGATCTGAAGGATCTGTCAGATTGGTATACACCTGAATCCGGTAAACCGCATCATCACTCATGGTCACTACATTAACTTCCCCCAGTGCCTCATCTTTCTCCGGAGCTGCTTTGGCTTCAAAAACAGCTGCTGCAGACTGCCCGGTCTTAATACCGGCCTTGGAAATTGCAGAAGAGCCATCGTAGAAATAATTATTGGGATATTTTTCATCATTTACAGTAACCGCCTCTGCAGTAACCAGATTACTAATGTTCTGATCCTGGTAAGAGAGATAAAAATAACCATCCTCTCCCCAATCCGTGCCCCAGCTGTTTTTGACGATCCAGGCACCATCCTGTGTAACCTTGGAGGAAGTCTTAAAATTCGCCTTGGAATAATTGTCATCCCAGCCAACTACAGTTACAATATGATTAATATATCTGACAGGATTATCTCTGACAGGATAACAATAGGCTCCTGTATCCGGGTTGTAATAGGAGGCAGACATATCAAACATAATAGACACTGCCTGGTCCCGGGTGATCATTTCCTTCATTCTCTCCTGAGAATAGTCAGAAAAGCTGGCATTTTTCAGATGTACCACACTGTTATATGCTTTAATATCCGGGATGACCTCTGACAGATCCTGGGTATGGGTATCATCTGTAGGCAGCGGCACATCTTCCTCTGTGGTCATTCCGGACCAGGTAGAAAGAAATAATGCTGCCAGATAATCATTTCCCCCAATTTTATGATAATCTCCGGCTACCCCATTCTGGTCATAGGGAGTATTTCCCAAGGGATCATTCTGTCTGTTGGAAAAAAAATAGGATAAATGTTCTTCTGACAGATCATAGTTTCCCTTTCCCTGGGCCAGCAGAGAAGACTCCAGAAGAGAAGCCATGCCAAAAGCCCAACAGGTTCCAAAAGGGTGCTGATTTTTTACTGATGTAATATAGCCATACTTTCTGGAATCATAAAACGATGGAAAAGCTGATGATCTCATTCCATATGCCGCAGGTACAGAGCTTAAGTCACTGTCTACCTGAGGACCGGGATCCAGTTCTGTCAGGCTTCTGATCGGATCCAGCTGTTCCTCCCTCTCTTCCTCTGTGAGAGGCCGTCCTTTGATATACCGGATTTCATCAGTATCTCCAGTTACATCCTCTTCTGCATCCTGAAATTTATCTTCACTGTCATCTGCAGTAAAGGTTTCCTCTGTGATATTAAATTCATCCTCTGCTATGGGGACATCAAACGCATCCTCTTCATTCTCTATGGGCAGCTGCACCTCTTCTGCACCGGAAGCAAACAACTCACCTGCAGAAACAGGCACAGAAGATATTGTTACAGCAAACGCAAGGAGCAGAGAAAAAGTCCGCTTTCCGGCAGCTCTTCTTTTCTTCAAATCCGTTCCTCCTTTTCTGATAAAGTAATATAAAGTAAAGCGGACATTCGCAATCCGCTTCACTACTTGCTCATGAACGCAGTCGCTTCGCGATCTGCATTCAAACACTTCATGATATCTTTATGTATTGAATTTTATTATATCTATTTATCCGGAAAATGTAAACAGTAACGTAAATACCCGCCTCTCCGAAAAAGGAGAGACGGGTATTGAGGTTTTATCATGTTATTTACTTATTATAACTGTTTCACCTTATTATTTATAAAGTGGTCCGTAGTTCTTGCATGCTCTGAAGTCTGCACCTTCTTTGTCCATGCCGAATGCATTCCATGCTGCCGGACGATAGATATCTTTCTCAGGAACATTGTGCATGGATACCGGGATTCTCAGCATAGAGCACATTGTGATAAGATCTGCACCGATGTGTCCGTAAGAGATTGCACCGTGGTTAGCACCCCAATTGTTCATTACATCATAAGCTGTTTTGAACGGTCCTTCTTTTCCATCACATCTTGGAGCGAACCATGTACATGGCCATGTATAGTCTGTACGTTTCCACAGTTTATCAGATACTTCTTCAGGAAGAGCTACTGTCCATCCTTCAGCAATCTGCAGAACCGGTCCAAGTCCTTTCACAAGGTTCAGACGGATCATTGTTGCAGGCATCTGAGCTTTTGTTTCATAACGGCTGGAGTATCCGCCTCCACGGAAGTATCCGTTGTCAGCCATACACCATTCTGTGTTATCCATGATTGCTTTCTGGTCTTCTTCTGTGATATCCCACCACTGTTTCATAACAGCATTGCCATTTTCATCTTTAGCTTCGCCGTTAGCATCGAGGCAGGCAGCACCGGAGTTGATCAGGTGAAGGAATC
Source organism: Blautia sp. HCP3S3_C12 (assembly GCF_052064155.1). Classification (NCBI taxonomy): domain Bacteria; kingdom Bacillati; phylum Bacillota; class Clostridia; order Lachnospirales; family Lachnospiraceae; genus Blautia; species Blautia sp. HCP3S3_C12. The sequence continues at coordinate 65,128 of NZ_JBQHWC010000005.1, forward strand.
CACCAGCTTCTTTAGCTACGCCTTCAAGGTCATATCCTGTAGCTTTCTTAACAGCCTCTGGGCTCCAATATGTACGAACATCAGCGAAAATCTGTGCTCTGTTTGTCAGAAGTTTCATGAACATCATTCCAAGTCCGTTCAGAACATCGTTCTCTGTAGCCAGGATGTATGGCTCACGTGCTCCGTTCCAGTCAAAGGAAGTATTCAGCATAGCTTCTGCAAAGTCACCATTCGGATAGAAGTCTGTCCACTGTCTCTGTCCCTGGAAACCAGCTGCCAGAGCGTTGTGTCCGATTGCTTCCTCGGAGAATGCAGGATCAAGATTGTCACAGCCGTTCATCAGCTCTTTGATGATAACTGCCATCTTAACAACAAACTCGAACTGCTCTTCTTTCTTCTCAGCTGAGAACTGAAGTTCTTCAGGGTTCTTGTCCCATCCGATCTTACAGGTCTCTTTTGCCCATTTCAGAGCTTTCTCAAATTCTGCGTGATCATAGATGCCTTCTGTCATACGACGAATGATTTCTACCTCATCAACAGACTCAACTCTCATTCCAAGATAAGATTCGATGAAATCGGAATCAATGATAGATCCGCCGATACCCATTGTTACAGAACCGATCTGCAGATAAGATTTTCCTCTCATAGATGCTGCTGCAACTGCTGCACGGCCGAATCTTAACAATTTTTCTTTAACGTCTTCCGGAATAGATGTGTCATCAGCTTCCTGAACATCATGTCCGTAGATACCAAATGCCGGAAGTCCTTTCTGTGCATGTGTTGCAAGTACAGATGCAAGGTATACAGCACCAGGTCTTTCTGTTCCGTTGAATCCCCATACAGCTTTGATTGTCTGTGGATCCATATCCATTGTCTCAGCACCGTAGCACCAGCATGGTGTAACTGTAAGAGTGATATCTACGCCTTCTTTACGGAATTTATCTGCACATGCAGCGCTCTCACCAACACGTCCGATAGTTGTATCAGCGATTACAACCTTAACCGGTTCTCCGTTGGAATATCTTAAATTCTCTTCGAATAATTTGGCAGCTGATTTTGCCATGTTCATTGTCTGATCTTCCAGAGATCCACGAACATCCAATGCTCCTCTACGACCATCGATAGTAGGTCTGATTCCGATTACCGGATAGCTGCCAATTAATCTGCTCTTTGCCATAATAAAAATACCTCCTGAATTTATTTTGTGTCTTTACCCCTATTTATCAGGAAAACACAGTACTTTTAAAAATCATGGTTTTTCCTGACTGTTTCTGTTACTATTATACATTTGCATTCCATAATTTACTTGTGTTATAATAGCAAAAAATAGTACAATATTCGCTTTTTCTGTAATGATTATAAAATTTCTGTAAATTTCTGAAAGGAGGAGATTTTTTTGCATGATTTAGGACGTAATGAGGACCGGCCAAGAGGAACCTATTCCTTTCCTTTTGAGTTTCATCACATTGACCATACCCATCCCAGATATGTCATGTCTTATCACTGGCATGTAGAATATGAGATCATACGGATCCTGAAAGGGAAACTCACTGTCACTTTAGACGAAAAAAGTTTTGTTGCAAATGAAAATGATGTTATTTTTATACATAGCGGAATTCTCCATTCCGGAATTCCTGAAGACTGTGTTTACCAGTGCATTGTTTTTGATATGAATACTTTTCTGAAAATCAATTCTGCCTGTGCAGAATATATACAGATGATTCTTCACCAGGAAATGATGATTTTTCCTCATTTTACAGAAGAACAACCGGAGATTCTTTCCTGCATCTCCTCTCTTTTTCGCGCAATCAGTGAGAAAAGAACCGGTTATGAGCTGATTGTATTTGGACAATTTTACCACTTTTTTGGTCTTATTTTTAGTAATCATTACTGTCTGGACAATCCCACACAAAACCGCAAAGATTACAAACGTATTCTGCAGCTAAAACAAGTGCTGGAATTTATTGAAAAGAATTACGCCAACCCTCTGACTCTGCAGCAGCTTTCTGCCTCTGTGTCCATGTCTCCCAAATACTTCTGCCGGTTCTTTTCGGAGATGACTCATCAGACACCAATGGATTATCTAAACCGGCAGCGGATCGAGGAAGCCTGTTACCAGCTGGCAGCCACCGATGATTCCATCACTGAGATTGCCTATAGAAATGGATTTAATGATCTCAGTTATTTCATCCGGACATTTAAGAAATATAAGGGAACTACCCCCGGAAAATACAAACGAAGATAAAATCACCACAGATATTTTCCCTCCAGACCTGAAATTTGTCCCATTCACTAAAAAGGGGGGATGTAAAAAACTCGATTGAGTTTTTTCGCATCCCCCTTTTTATGTACTTCCTCTGATTTTATTCAACAGAAGCTATGGCAAATGTCTGAGCGACATTTTCTTTTGTAACAGAAGAAATCCCTGATTCAAATTGGATTTTAAGAAAACAGACTTTTATTATTAATCTTTTCTTTTGCTACTGTATTTATTCTAGCAGACCAACATATATATTTCAATTAGAATCGTTCATCATTATCTTGGATAATCTGACAGCAAAATCCCACCTGCATTTCCTTTTATGTTGCTTTTTGGTTATTTTTTATATTTTTTTCAAAAACAACGCCACATTTCAGTACATTTTGATTGACAAAACAACAGATAAGAATTAAAATTATAGTTACAAAATCCAATATTTTTTGGTTTCGAATCAATTTTATTATTAATTTTTATCCAATCACATTTCAAAGAACAAGGAGGTATCTTATGAAAAAAATCATCAATGCACCGGAGAATTATGTAGATGACATGCTCAAGGGTATCTATGCAGCCCACTCAGATGAAGTCAAATATACTGCTGATGATCTGCGCTGCTACTGCAGAGCAGAAAAAAAAGACGGTAAGGTAGCAATCATCACAGGCGGAGGTTCTGGTCATCTTCCTCTGTTCCTGGGTTATGTAGGCGATGGATTGATCGATGGCTGTGGCGTAGGCGGCGTTTTTCAGTCTCCTTCCCCAGAGCAGATCTATAACATTGCCAAAGAAGTAGAAGCCGGTGCAGGTGTATTGTATCTGTACGGAAACTATACAGGAGATATTATGACCTTTGATATGGCCACTGATCTCTGCGATATGGACGATATTGAATGTAAAAGCATCGTTGGTGCAGATGATGTAAATTCTCACAAAGACCCTGCCACACGACGCGGCGTAGCAGGAATCTATTTCATGTTCAAAGCCGCAGGCGCACGCGCTGACGAAGGCGGCACTCTGGATGAAGTTCTTGCAGCTGCACAGTTAGCCAAAGATAATACCAGAACTGTAGGTTTTGCCTTAACACCATGTATCATTCCAGAAGTAGGCCACGCCAACTTTGAATTAAAAGAAAATGAAATGGCTATGGGTATGGGAATCCACGGCGAACCCGGTGTATGGAACGGACCTTTAAAAACTTCCCGCGAAATCGCTGAAGAATCTCTCAACACTCTTCTGGGAGACATGCCATTGGCAGAAGGCGAAGAAGTTTCCATATTAATAAACGGGCTGGGAGCTACTTCCATTGAAGAATTATACATTTTATCTAATGATGTTACAGAGATTCTTCATTCCAAGGGAATTAAAATCTACAGAACAATCGTAGGTGAGTACGCTACTTCCATGGAAATGGCAGGTGCTTCTATCTCCATCTGTAAAATGAATGATGAAATGAAGAAATATATGGATCACCCTGTAAAAACTCCATTTATCTGTCAGAAATAATAAATATAAGGGGGAACAAAAATGGACAAAATCCTTTTCGAACAGATTCCCGACTTATTTACCAGTGTAGGAAATCTGTTTATAGAGAAAAAAGAAGAATTATGCGAAATGGATGCTCGTCTTGGTGATGGGGATCTGGGACTTACCATGAGCAAAGGCTACGGTTCACTTCCGGATATCATGCGCACAGAAGCAGAAGGCGCTGCCGGAGATATTGGTAAGCTTCTGATGAAATCCGGTATGAAGATGTCATCTTTGGTTCCTTCCACAATGGGCTTTCTTATGTCAACCGGCATTATGGAAGGCGGAAAAGCCTTAAAAGGAAAAAACGAAATAGATGCCTCTGGCCTTGCCGCTTATCTTACAGGATTTGCAGCCGGTGTACAGAAACGAGGCAAATGTGAGCCAGGTCAGCGCACGATCTACGATTCCATTCTCCCCGCAGCACAGGCTGCGGAAAAAGCTGCAAAAGAAGGCTGCTCTTTACAGGATGTTATCACCCATGCATTAGCTGCTGCCAAAGCGGGAGTCGATGCCACCAAAGACATGGTGCCGGTCTTCGGAAAAGCTGCTGTTCATGCCGCACAATGTGTAGGAGTTGAAGATCAGGGAGCTGTGGCTGGTTATTACAAAATCTTAGGATTAAGTAAATACATATGTGAATAATTTTCAAAGACAGCCGCAGTCCCATAACAAGGGTTGAGGCTGTCTTATTTTTCCAAAAGAAAGGAGGAATTTTTTTGCTTGCAATTTCACGTCAAAACCTTATCAAAGAGCTTTTACAGGAAAACAAAAGCGTGACTATCGCAGATCTGGCAGTGCGTATGAACGTAACCCGGGAAACCATCCGGCGTGATCTGCGTGCCATGGAAAAAGAGCATGAGCTGATCCGCACCCACGGAGGAGCCTATATTCTGGACGGCGTCCAGAATGATCTGGATATTTCCACCAGACAGGTTTTAAAAATCGAGGAAAAGAAGGCCATTGCTTTGAAATGTGATGCACTGATCCAGACAGGAGAAATTATTTATCTGGACAACTCTACCACAGCCTGGTTTATTGCCAACAAAATATCAAACAGGAAACTTACGGTTGTTACCAATTCACTTGAAATAGCCAATATCCTTTCCACCTCCCAGACCATCCATCTGTTTCTCATCGGCGGGGAATATTCCCAGAGAACAAAAAGCTTCGAGGGCAGCAGTGCCCAACGCAGTCTAAGGCAATATTTTTTCGATAAAGCTTTCATTTCCTGCCGAAGCGTAAACATGGAATCCGGGATCACCGATACCAGTGACAATTCTGCAGTCCTTCATCAGCTGGCCCTTTCCCACGCCAAGCAAAAATATCTTGTGGTCGATCACTCCAAGCTGGATAATATTTCCTTCTCAAGCGTTTCCCCTCTTACAGATCTGAACGGTATTATTATGGATACTGAATTTTCTCCTGAGTGGAAACAATATCTGGACACACACAATATCCGTTATTACTGACCTGATACAAGTAAGTCCCCTGCTTCAATTGCAAAGAGCAATAAGCGGGGGACTTATTTGATTCGATTAGAAAGGGGAGCGGAATATTTTCCGCCCCCTTTCATAATACACTTATTTTTTATCTACATATTTCTCAACCGGTTTGATACCCATCTTCTCGAAGGATTCTTTAAAAGGTTCATATGCAATACCTTTTTCTGTGATAATACCTGTAACCAGACTGTGGTCTGTTACATCAAAAGCAGGATTTACAACTCCCACTCCCTCAGGAGCCATACGTTCCTTATACCACATTTCCGTAACTTCCTCTGCTTTTCGCTGTTCGATATGAATTTCATCTCCGGACTCCAGAGTCATATCAATGGTAGAGGATGGTGCACATACATAAAACGGAACTCCATAATGTTTTGCAATGATGGCAACGCCGCTGGTACCAATCTTATTTGCAAAATCTCCATTGGCGGCCACACGGTCACAGCCAACAAAAACAATCCCTACTTTTCCGCCCTTCATCGTATAGGATGCCATATTATCGCACTGCACATATGTGTCAATGCCTGCAGCCTGCATTTCATAAGCGCTTAACCTGGCTCCCTGTAAAAGCGGACGGGTTTCATCACAGTAAACATGAAGATCTTTCTTCGGATCCCATCCATGTTCCAGGGCAATATACATCGGAGCCAGGGCTGTTCCATATTTCGCTGTAGCCAGTGTACCTGCATTACAGTGAGTCATAATGCCCACGCCTTTTCCCAGTTTCTCAAGAAGCTCAAAACCATAAGTACCAATATTTCGGCTGATCTGGATATCTTCTTCTCTGATTGCATCTGCTTCCTTCATCAGGCGGATCTTCAGATCCGGAATATTCATATGGTCTTTCTCTGTAAGCATTACATTATGCATACGATTGAGGGCCCAGGAAAGATTTACAGCTGTAGGTCTGGATGAGTTAATGTATTCCATCATCTCAGTACATTCTTTTACAAATTTGTCTTTATCCTCTGTTTCAATCTGATCAGCCAGAACATAATATGCATATGCTCCTGTAACGCCAATAGCCGGTGCTCCTCTTACTCTCAGTGAATAAATAGCTTCCCAGATATCCCCTGCCTTGGAAATGCTGAGGTATTTACACTCGTTCGGAAGCAGTGTCTGATCCAGGATCACAATTTCTTTTTTGTTTTCCGCAAGTTTCACGGTATCCAGATTAAGTGCATTTTCCATAACATCCGTCTCCTTTATCAAATATTCTTTTATGCATCAACCTTTGCAATCGCATCCTTCAGAGTACCAAGGAAGCATTTGCCACACTTTTTATCGCCTCTGTTTTTAATAAAGTCAACCGCTGCGGTAATACAGATTTTCTCTGCACGTGCCCGTTTTGCTTCATCTTCAATACTGGTAATATCCTTTACATTTGCCATACCAACAATACGGCGGATCAGCTCCAGTCCTGTTACAGCAGAAGTATCTTCAATGATGGTAGCCATATAATACTTCCTGTACAGTTCATTCTTGCACATGGTGTCTGTCACATGTTCTTCATAGTATTTTTCCATTTTCGCTTTTGTCATATTAACAACATCTACCAGAACGTTCTCTACCCAATTGCAGAATTCTTCTGCACCGGCAGCATCCCCATTGGCCCATGCAAAGATCATATTCGCGATCACATTACCAATATCATATCCCATAGGTCCGTAGAAGCAGAACTCAGGGTCAAATACCTTTGTGCTTTCTTCATTAATAAATACAGAACCTGTATGTAAATCTCCATGGATCAGTGACTGTGCCCTTGTCATAAAATCCATTTTCAGTTTTGCCACTTCACAGTGAAGCTCCTGGTCATCATAAAGAGTTTCTTTTACAAACTCAGCAATAGGAGGAAATACATGATTACGTTTCAGCTCATCATTATATGGTTCTGTATACACCAGCGCTTCTGTAATATCGCATAATTCCGGATTAATAAATTTACGCTGTAGTTCTTTTTTCTCCTGATGGTCCATCACAACATCTGTAGTTCCCATCAGAACCTGTGCCATAAAAGTAGAGATCTGATCTGCAAATTTCGGGAAAATCTTATGTTCCAGCATTGCTGTACGCATAATCTCATGATCGCTGAGATCTTCCATACCGCAGGCACTCATAACTGTATCATAGAAATAAATCTCCGGTACATATCCAGGTGCAAGTTTTCCTTCAAGAACAAGAATCTCTGATTCAATTCTGTTTCTGTCAGTATCCAGCTTCATATCAGAGGAAATACGGGCTTCCATCCCTGCCTGTTTGATAATCACGCTGTGTCCTTTTCCATCTGTTACTTTAAATACATAGTTAAGATTTCCATCTCCGATTTCCTTGCATTCCATGCTGTCTACATCCCAGCTTATCTGAGGAACCTTAACTTTTGCATATTCAATTGCATCGTCCGTTTTCATAAGAAAATAAGAATCAAATTTTGACATGATCTTTTCCTCCATCATTTATCCCATTATCTGTTATAAACTATCAATCTTCTTTTACAGTGATATATGCTGCAACCAGTGCCAGGCAGAGAACTGCACCCTTAACTGCCGGAAGTACGTAGTATACAACGCCGCACATTGTAAGTCCGTTTTCCAGTGTAGAAATAAGGAGAGCACCTACAACTGTTCCCAGAGCATTTGGTCTTTCAGCTCCACCTACGGAACGTCCGATAAATACTGCTGCCAGTGAGCTCATCAGATAGCTGTCACAGCTGTTGATCTGAGCTGCTGAGTTACGGGAAGTAACAACGATACCTGCAACTGCAATAAATACTGCCGCGAACATACCTGCCATAAATCTGTATTTCTTAACATTGATACCGGAAAGCTTTGCCGCTGTTTTATTTCCGCCCATAGCATATAAGTAGCGGCCATGTTTTGTTCTCTCCAGAAGTACCCAGCATACAACTACACAAAGAATCATAATAATAATGATATATGGAGATTTTCCGATATTCATAGAAGCGGTAGTCCATCCTTTTCGGAGTGGAGAATTATCTCCGCCATGTAATGCTCCGAACCATTTCGGTGCACTCAGGCCGGCAGATACAGCACTTCCGCCTGTAAACGCAAGACCAAGTCCTGCATGTACGAACTGCAGTGCACAGGTTGCCAGCATGTCCGGAATCTTACATACCAGTATTAAGAACATTGTCAACAGATACATTACCATTGTAAACACAATAGTAAGAACAATAGCCAGCCACAAGGGAGCGCCAAACCACAGAAACAGTGCTGCAAAAACATAGGCACTGAAGGTACCCAGCGTACCGGCTGACATATCAAATCCATCCGGTGCCATAGATACAGTTGCTGCAAGAGCAAAAATTGTAACTACTGACATGGCACGGAGAATATTCATCAGGTTATTCACTGAAAAAAATGCCGTGCCCTTAATTGTTGTAAAGATAATAACTGAAACCACAAGCACAATTACCGCTGCCCAGCTCAGCAATCCTTTTCCAATCGTTTTCATCTTTGAATTCTGAACCATATTATTTTCCTCCCAATACATTGATGCCTGGTATCATTTCTGATATCAGCCTGCAAATTTCTCCTCTGAACCAGTTGCATAATGCATGATCTCGTCTTCGGTAGTTTTTGCAGTTTCCAGCTCTGCCATAATCTTTCCGTCAAACATAACATACATACGGTCAGTAATTGACAGCAGCTCTGAATTTTCACATGTAGCATAGATGACACAGTTGCCTTCCTTTGCGATCTGATTGATCAGATGGAAAATTTCCTGCTTGGCACCAACGTCTACACCTTTTGTCGGTTCATCAAATATATATACATCGCAGTCTGCAGCCAGCCATTTGGCAACTGCAACCTTCTGCTGATTTCCTCCCGAAAGATATGCAACCCTCTGTTTTATCGAAGGGGTCTTAATGCTAAGGCTCTGCACATACTCTTTCGCCTTTTGAGCCGTCTTGCGGTCATTTACAAAAGACAGGGTGCAGAAATCTCCAAGACATGCTGCCGAAATGTTAAAGGTTACAGTTTCTGCAACAAGTACTCCCTCCTTACGCCTTTCTTCCGGCACCAGGGCAATTCGGTTCTTTACTGCATCAGACGGATTTTTGATCTTTAGTTCTTTACCATTCAGAGTAATGGTACCTCCTGATTTGCGATATGCACCGAAGATTGTTTTACACAATTCTGTTTTACCTGCCCCCACCAGGCCTGCAAGTCCAACAATCTCTCCTTTTCTTACATACATGGAAACATCCTTCACACGACCTTCATGCTCATTCAGATGCTCCACAACAAAGGATTTTTCTCCAATCTCACAGATTTCTTTTGGAAAGTTTTCTTCAAAAGAACGTCCCAGCATTTTATCTACAATTTCTTTTGAAGTTGTCTGTGATGTGATAGGAGTGGTATCCACGATCTGTCCGTTTCGCATAACCGTGTAGGAATCACAGATCTGAAGAACCTCCTGGATACGATGTGTAATAAAGATAATCGCAATGTTTTCTGTTTCTCTCAAATGTCTTACAACACGGAACAGTTCCTCTGTTTCCGTATCTGATAATGGTGCTGTAGGCTCATCCAGAATCAGGAAATTACATGAATTCTGAACCGCACGTGCTATCAGGACCATCTGCTTTTGCGCCAGCGTTAATGTGCCGCACCATCTACGCACATCAATGTCAATATTAAGGCGGGCCAAAGCCTCTTTTGCATCTTTTCTTATTTTTCCGTAGTTGACAAACTGTTTGTGTCCCATGTTCATGACCATATCATTAAACATTACATTCTCAGCAACTGATAATGTGGGAACCAACGCCATATCAACTTCCTGATATACAATCTGGATGCCAAGTTTCTTCGCGGCAGCCGGATTTCTCAATTCCACCACATTTCCATTATATAAAACATCTCCTGTGTAATCAGGATTTGAACCTGCCAGAACTTTCATCAATGTTGATTTTCCAGCTCCATTTGCTCCCATAACCGCGTGGATCATACCTGTATGAATCTCAAAATCAACATTTGACAATGCTTTTACACCAGGAAATTCTATGGAAACATTTCGTGTTCCAAGTGTGATTTTATCCATATATTCCCTCTTTTCCGTAATTCTTTTCCGTCGCAGATAATCCAGTACGGAAAAAGTGGCGCCGGAGCCTTGAACCCCGACGCCTCACTTTACTTAGATATTTTCACTAACAAGTACCGCCTTACAAAAGGATCAGTGTCCAAGTGCTTCTACCATCCAATCGCAGGTAGGCATCCAAGAAGTATCGGAATAATCTTCTCCAGCAACTTCTGCCAGGTTTTCAATATTTATGCCGTCCTTAGAAGTAACCATTTCCTGGGTAACAATAACTGAAGGAATTTCCATCCAAGCTCCCGGATCTGCATAATAGCAGGAAGCCGCTTCAATATCCTCATACTGATCTGCCATTTCAAGTGCTAATACACGACATGCAAATTCTCCATTGGATGTCCAGTTTGTAGTAGCGCAGGCTTTCCAGTTTTTACCTTCCTGCATGAACTGAATATCTTCATTACAGATATCTACGGATACCATTGGGATATCGGAATCAGCTTCACGAAGAGCCTGGTATACGCCCTGTGCATATGCATCATAGCAGCACCAGATACCATCAATATCGCCTTCGCCATATTTCTGTAAAGTAGCAGCAGTTACATCACGCATAGATGAAGTAGCATTCTGATCATCAATCGGTGCGATTCTCTCAACTGTTTTAATCTTTCCATCTGTTTCAAATGGTTCATAACCTACCTGACGACGGTCAAATGGGCTGTTATATCCGGCACCCTGCTGAACCTGAAGAATATTTACAGGCTCGCCTGCCTCTGTTTTGTCAGGATACATATCAAGGATAGCCTGAACCAGAGATTCTGCAAATCCTGCATCCTGCTGGAAGAACTGTGTAACACCATCAATCTTGGCTGTCTCACCATTTGCATCTTTAAATGGTGTATCGAATGTAACGATCTTCAGATCCGGATACTGTTCCAGAATTCCTGACAGGAAATCATATGCGTATTCCTGACCACCATGGGAAACCATCAATCCATCATAACCACCCTGCGCGCACTGTTCAATTGTACTCTTCCATGTATCCGCATTATCATTGCAGAAGAAAGTGCTTGCTTCCATTCCAAGCTTCTCTGCTGTTGCGGTAAATGAATCCGACCACATCTGGAAGATTGTTGCAGATGACATATACATAATGTATGCAATCTTTTTACCTTTTAACGGTGACTCTGTGGTGCTTTCTGTTGCTGTGTCAGCCGCTGCATCATCTGCTGCATATACCGGAACTGCTGCAGCCACCATTGTTGCTGCAAGTAACGCTGCGATTATTTTTTTCTTCATGGATATTCCTCCTTTTTTGGATAATTTGACGAAGCGTTTTTGTTTTTGTGAGTTTATATTAACATATATAAACAATTTTGTAAACCTAATAATGTGTTATTTTGTTCGTTTTTTTGTTTTTCAGTACATTTTGACAATTGCATCAACCATATTTTGAACAATTTTCATGTTTCAATTCTGCTTTTTATGTAAAAGAATCACAAAATCCTATTTAGCTTGTGCATAATTACTAACAGTAATTAGTAATTTTGACTAATAACTTTTGAATTGTTAAGTTTTTTTCAATCTTTTTGCCACAAAAAACAGCAGTTATCTGCACAGATAACTGCTGTTTTGGCATGAATGTTGTTTTTTGCCCGTTTTTGTTGTATTCTTTAAAATCCAGGCTAAACCCTCAAATATAAATGGATATTTCCTTCAAAGGCATCCTTTTTGTAATATTGTGCAGGCATAAAATGCGGTTTCCGTTGTTGCGATCACAGCATATGCCTCTTTTGCTTCTTTGTAAAAATCTTTTCTTGAAATCATCCCGCAGGCTTCTTCACCTCTTGGATCATATTTTGCCACAATTTGTTTAAATTCATCCCAAACCGGACATTTAAGCTCAGCATGACGAGGCTCTTTATCCATAATCAACACCGGCTTGTCCACAAAATCATCCAATGGCATCAACGTAAGAATGGCATCCATAAGATCTGTGGCTTTTAATCCATCGCAACGTACCAGTATACTGTTTTTTGCCATAGATGCTGCTGCAAAATTAGCATCTCCTATGACCAGCTTGTCTCCATGTCCCATTTCAGCCAGAACCTTCAAAAGCTCAGGCGAGAGAATTGGTGGTATGTACCTTAACATAAATTCACGTCCTCCTTTTTTGTTTCATAGGACTATTTTACGTCTCTCTTTATTTTCAGTCAATTGCCAGTATTGCCGATTTTTTATTTCTCTTTTTTGGTATTTTGCCATTTTTGATTGACAGACTTCAGAAACTGTTCTCCATATTTCGCATATTTATGTTCCCCTACCCCTGAAACGCTCAGCATTTCTTCTTTATTTTGAGGCTTGATCATGCACATATGTACCAGTGTTTTATCTGAAAAGACAATATAAGGAGGCACTTTTTCTTTTCTTGCAATTTCCATGCGAAGCTGACGCAGTTTTTGAAAAAGAGGTTCATCCTCCTCCTGCAAAATGCCTGAAGCTTTAGACTTATTGTTTTCTTTGGATTCCTTTTTCTTAATTTTTTTCGGCTCTTCCTTTGCCATTTTCATAGTCAGAATATATTTTTCATTCAAAAGCAATTCCGAACGGTCTGTAAGCTTCACCAATGTATATTCATCATTGGAAAGCCTGATGTATTCTTTTTCCAGAAGGAAATTAAAAATCTGTCTCAGCCTGTATATGGGGATTTCTCTGCATTTTCCATAACAACTATTCTCCTCCATATGGTACTGGCGGATTTTTGCTGTGTTAGCACCGCGCAATGTATCCAGGATCACATTTACTCCATATCGCTGTCTGCACTCATCCACACATCTGACAATACTACATGCTTCTGCAGACACATCTACTTCTTCAAATTCCGTAAGACAGTTCTGGCAATTTCCGCAATAATTAGAACCATACTCTCCAAAGTATCTCAGAATATATTCTCTGAGACATTCATGGGTAAAACAGTAAAATGTCATTTTCTTCAGCCGTTCCTCATCCCGCTCCTGCACAATAGCTCTGGTTACAGGATCCAGTTCCTGATTTTCCTGATTATTTTCAATAAAAAAGCGATTGGTGATCACATCCTGCCCACTGTAAAGCAATATGCATCTGGCCGGTTCTCCATCACGCCCTGCACGTCCTGCTTCTTGATAATAGCTTTCCATATTTTTAGGCATGTTATAATGAAGCACATACCGGACATCAGACTTATCAATTCCCATTCCAAATGCATTGGTGGCAACCATAATCTGGCAACGGTCATAAATAAAATCATCCTGATTGTTCCGTCTTTCTTCATCAGAAAGCCCTGCGTGATATCTGGTTGCAGAATATCCCTCCTGAATCAGCTTCTGGCACACTTCTTCCACAAGCTTCCTGGAAATACAGTATATGATTCCACTTTCTGTCCTGTGTTCTGATACATAATCCCTTATAAATTCATATTTATCCCTGGGTGTTTGCACAGAAAAAAACAAATTCTGCCTGTCAAATCCCGTAGTGGTCACAAAAGGCTCCTGAAGCTGAAGGATATCAATAATATCCTCTTTAACCTCCTGTGTGGCAGTAGCTGTAAAGGCACTTACAACCGGACGGTTAGGAAGCCTTTCTATAAATTCCATGATTTTCAGATAGCTGGGGCGAAAATCCTGTCCCCATTGAGACACACAGTGAGCTTCATCCACTGCAATCATGGAAATCTTTACATGAAGGGCAAAATCCAGAAATTCTTCATTAAGCAATCTCTCCGGAGCTACATAGATAATAGGGTATCTTCCTGCTTTCGCAAACCTGAGCACTGTATAATACTGCATTTCACTCAATGAACTGTTAAGAAATGCAGCCAGTATTCCAGCCTGATTTAAGGCACTTACCTGATCTTTCATAAGAGAAATCAAAGGAGAAATCACCAAAGTGATTCCTCCCATCATTAGCGCCGGAATTTGATAACACAGGGATTTTCCTGCCCCTGTAGGCATAATACCCACAACATCCCTTCCGGAAAGAATGGCATCAATCACCTCTTCCTGTCCTTCTCTGAATGTATCGTATCCAAAATATTTTTTCAGTATTTGATTTTTTGTCAAAATTTTCAAATCCTTTCCAGCCAGTAACTGCAGGGTCATTGCAGCCACACAAGTTTCTCACAGTTTCTACATTATGTCACCCAAAACAGTCAATCCATATTCTGCCAGACTGTGATCTTCTTCTGAGGTACCACCGCTGATTCCCAGGCCGCCTATGATGGTATTACCACATTTTAACGGCACTCCACCTCCAAATATTGCAATCTTTCCGCTTTCAAGTGTATCCACTCCATAAAATGTACCACCCGGCCCGGCAAGCTCACCCAGTTCTCTGGTAGACATTTTTACGGCTACTGAGGTATATGCTTTCTTTACAGCTACATCATAGCTTACCAGATAAGCACCATCCATTACATGAACTGCAATTGGATTTCCCTCAGGTCCACAGATTGCGATCACAGAATTCATGCCCCGGCGTATGGATTCCTCTTCAATTTTTTCAATCAGCGCCTTGGCTTTTTTGAGAGTTATTCTGGACTGGATCCCCATCTGTGCCAGCACTTCACGGACAACTTTTTCATCAATCCCATTGCTTATCTCTGAAATTGTATTCTGCGTTTTCACTTTCTGTTTTTCCACATCCTGCTTTTTTATATTTTGTTTCTCCACATTTTGATCCTCTGTCAGTCCCAGGGCATCGGATAACTCCACATATTTCGCAAGAAGGGATAAATAGTCTGATAATCTGTTCAGATATTTCTTGCTTTCCGTATCTGCTCCAAATTTCACAGCAACCTGTGCCAGACACCGTTCCGTTCTTCTGGCTACCGCCCGGGTTACGTTTATTTCTGCTGCAGTCCTGTTCTGCCCGGATACTTTTTTTCCAGCCTGCTGTCCGCATAATTCTTCCAGTCTATCCGTCTCTTTCTCAAGATTGTCAACAATCTCCTCATTGACTTTAAAATCTCTGCTGTATGGGTCCTCTACTCCCGCTGCGATCAGATCCAGATTATCCTGTATACTACTCAGCATTTTTACCGTTTCTTCCCATTTCAGCATACACTTTACCAGCCCAATATGACTGTTCAGCTCATCAATTGCTCCTACAAGCTGGATACGGTCATCCGACTTGGAGACGTTTTTGGTACGGGCCATATCTGTAATTCCCTTATCTCCCCGTTTTGTATATATGCTCATATTTTTCATCTCCTGTAATGTGCAGAATGTTTCCGATTAACTGAGTTTCTGATTTCAGCGGCAATAAATTACCTTTTTCAAGAGCCCGGCACAATGTCCGGGCCCAAAGGGCTTTCAGCAAGCCCTATAAACTGGTCAAAATAACCACAGTTTTTTATAAATCCTAATGATATCTTCTTTGGCTGGTACTCTGGGGTTATTGGCTGTGCAGGCATCTGCCAGTGCAGCATCTGCCATCTTATCAATCGCTCCAAAGTATGCATCTGGTGTAATCGTTCCCAGTTCCTGAATGGTCAGCGGAATGTTCATCTCTTTCTGCATAAACTGAATCCAGTTTACCAGGGAGCGCACTGTCATAACCTTATTATAGTTACTGAGTCCAAGGATATGGGCTACATTGGCATATCTCTTCACTGCCGGAAGATATTCTATCTGGCTTTTACTATGTTTATTAATATCAGAGTTGAATTCAACAATATGAGGAAGAAGCATAGCATTCGCTCTTCCATGCGGAATATGAAACATAGCTCCCAGCTGGTGTGCCATACTGTGAGTAATTCCAAGTCCTGCTGTATTAAAAGACAATCCGGCCAGACAGGATGCTACATGCATTTTTTTACGGGCATGCATGTCACTGCCATCCAGATAGGCACGTAGCAGGAATACTCCACAGATTTCAATTGCTTTCTCTGCAAGAGCAGAAGAAAACTCATTATGCGCTGTACTGACATAGGATTCCAGCGCATGGGTAAATACATCCATACCTGTATCAGCTGTGATAGCCGGCGGTACACTTTTCACAAGCTCAGCATCCAGGATCGCCTCATCTGCAGTCAGACTGTCAGCAATCAACGGATATTTCACATGTGCCTCTGTATCGTTTACAACAGCAAAAGATGTAACCTCAGATCCGGTACCGCTGGTAGTAGGAACGGCAATCAGACCTACTTTTCCATAATTATTGATCTTCAGGGCAAACTCACGGATTGCTTTGGAAGAATCAATGGCAGAACCGCCTCCAACTGCAACAACTGCCTCAGGCTGATACTGAAGGAACTTTTTTACGCCTTCTGCAATCTTATTCAGTGGTGCATCCGGCACCACATCACAAAAAATATCATATTCAATTCCTGCACTGCTTAACGGTGCGGTAATAAGATTCACCATTCCGCTTTGTACTACAAATGGATCGGTAATGATCAAAACCCTTTTATATGGGATTTCTTTCAGTCTGTCCAGGGCATTATCGCCAAAATGGATGGCTGTTTTCATTTCGAACGTACTGAAGTTATTCATTTATAATGCTCCTTTTCCGTTACTGCCCACTTGGTGCGCAGTAACCCTTTCTCTGGTTTCAGACAGGATATCTGCACTCTATACCCAGTTTTTCAAAGTATATCCTCCACCTGTCCTCTGGTCTTTTATCAGTTACAACCATATCTACTTCTTTCATACTTCCTGCAACTGAAAAAGCTTTTTGGTCAAATTTCGTACTGTCTATAACCAGAATTTTCTTGCGTCCTGATTTCATCATAGCTCTTTTGGTTGAGCCAAATGCCTCCTGTGATTCCATAATCCCCCATTCCTGATCCAGAGCTTTGCAGGAAATGATAACCTTATCTACATAATAAGACCGGATAGATTCATCAGTTTTAGAGCCAAGGAAGGCCAGATAGCCTTCCTTCATGACTCCGCCTGTTGAAATAATATTCCATCCGGACACATCTGCCAGCTCCAGCAGGATCTCCAGGGAATTTGTGATCACAGTAAGTCTTTCTTTTCCTTTCAGTGCCTTTGCCACAAAAACTGCCGTGGTACTTGCATCCAGAAAAATATGATCTCCATCGTTTACAAGAGAAGCTGCAATTTCCGCCATTTTCTGCTTTCCCGAAACATTCTGGTTTTTACGGACATTAAAAGGTAAATCAATGCTTATATCCTCATTTATTACCGCTCCACCGTAACTTTTTATGGCAAGGCCTTCTTTTTCAAGCTTGTCCAGATCACGGCGAATGGTCTCTTCAGAGACATTATAAAGCTGGCTGAGTTCACTGACTACAACCCGCTTCTCTGCCTGTAGTTTATCGAGAATCAGTTTCCGTCTCTCCAATGCAAGCATACTCGTTGCCCCCTTTACTGAGGAATTTTCCAAACATTTAATACCGAAGATTCAATAATCAAGAGAATATTAGTAATCCCGGATTTTACAAAATACTGTCAATCATTCGTCTGTCAGGATGTGCGATCACGGAAGAATCCAGATACATTCCCTTTGCAGATACCAGCTGCTTTGCTCTCTCAATAGAAGCCTCTACAGCTGAAACCTCACCTGTAATCATCATATATGATTTTCCACACATACCTTTTGCAATACGAAGTTCGATCAGATCAACGATTGCTGTTTTCGCTGCCTGATCTGCAGCCTCAATGATAGAAGCCGCATCATAGGTTTCCAGAATTCCCAGTGCACTGATTTCATCCACCTGTGTGGTTCCATAGATAGCCGGGAAAATAGATTCATGAGGATTACCCAGTACGAAACTGTCAATACACTTATCCTCATATGTAGTAACTGCTGCATCAACAGCTGCCTTTACCGCACTTAAGTCACCGGTAATAATCGCAATATATTTACCAGGACATACGGTCTGAGCCTCGATGATCTCTACCTCAGATGTTTTTACCATAGCATCTGCTGCGGTAACGCCGGTAGCTGTAGTTTTAAATTCAATCATTCCGATTGCTTTACTCATTTTGTGCACGTCCTTTCTAATTTACTGCAATTATGATATAACGGTCTGTCACTTCTGTCACTTTTCCATTGACAGAAGCATGGATTCCTACGCTTAAGCCCTGTGCAGGCTGAGCGATCATCTGTCCTCTGGTTACCGTATCACCTGCTTTTACTATTGCCTGAGCAGGTGCTCCGATATGCTGGCTCAGAAGGATTTTTACTTTCTTAACCTGTACCAGATCTTCATGAAGAGGTGCATCCTTGTCATATTTTGTAAGACCAAGACGTGCCATAAGACGTTCTTCAGGAACTTTACGATATTCTCTTGATTCCTGAACCGGCTTTGGCTGTACGCCCTGAGGCGGTCTGATACCTGCTTTTCTAAGTCCGCCCTTCATATCAGCCAGAAGGCTTCTGGGTGCCAGACTCTGAGGACAGGAATACATCTCACATACACCGCAGGAGCTGCAGAAGGATGCATCAATATATGGATTCAGATCCCTGAAATCCTGATTTGCTGCTGCACGCATAAATTTTGCCGGGTCAATGGGATGTCCCAGATTATGTCTGGGACATAAATCAGTACATGTATTACACTGGCAGCAGATAGATGCTGCACGTTTTAAATCTATGGAAGAAGTCCGCTGCTTCTTCGCTACGATAAGATGGTCTTTTGGCAGTACCAAAATCGCATTTGTTGTCTTAGTCACCGGATCAGAACCATTTCCGATACGTCCCATCATTGGGCCGCCGACAAAATAGACCGGATCTTTTACTGTTGTATTTCCAGCCTGGGCAACAACTTCCTCCAGTGTACATCCCAGAGGAACTCTCACTGTAACCGGATCACTTACCTCAGCAACAACAGATACATATTTATCAGTTACCGGCTGCTTCTCCTCAACCGCACGATATACGTTATAAACAGTTTCTACATTGAATACGGCTACTCCCTGCTCAATAGGCAGTCCGCCCGGCCGTACCACTCGTCCTGTAGCTTCATAAATAAGTACAACTTCATCGCCCATGGGATATACCTCATCCAAAAGATGAAGTCTCATTCCCGGGAACTCCTCAATGTGCTGGTTCAGCGCATTGATTGTCTGTACATAAGATTTTTTAATTCCAATGATTGCTTCAGAAGCCCCTACCGTTTCCTGGATCATATGGAATGTTTTCATAATTTCATATGCATGTTTTTCCAATAACTGTCTGTGTAATTTCAGTAATGGTTCACACTCTGCACAGTTCATAAGAATGGTATTTGCCTTATCTGTGAGCTTCATATAGGTAGGAAATCCCGCTCCACCGGCACCTACTACACCATTCTGCTGTATAATATCCTGTAATTCTTTGATTTCCATGGCGTTACTCCAATCCCGCACCGTCATCAATGATTCCGACTATGGCCGCATCTACCGGTGCTGTTTCTACGCCGCAGCCAATTCTTGCTGCGCTACCCTGTGCCACCAATACATATTCTCCCACTCCTGCTCCGATCATATCGATCGCAACAAGCTGGCTGAGGTCACCCTTCATATGATGCACAGGCTCGATGATCATAAACTTATTTCCTATTAATTTTTCACATTTACGGGTGGAAACAACACTCCCAACCACTTTGCCTACTATCATATGAGCCTCCGAATTATTATTGTTATGTCAACTCATTCACCGATAACCGTATAGCTGTTCCTCAGCATATACGGTTATCAAATGAATGAATATATTATTTAATGATCGTTACTGTATTGCCTGTGGCAATTTTTGCTGCATTTGCTTCATCTGTGTCAATATGCATTTCCAGAGTAAAGCTGTCATCCACACGGATCTTAACCTGATTAAAGATAGTTCCTCTTTCATTATCAGCTTTCACGGATACGATATCTCCATCCTTTACACCAGCAGCCTGAGCATCCTTCGGAGACATATGAATGTGACGCATAGCCACAATACAGCCTTCCTTCAGATAAATAGCACCCTTAGGTCCTACGATAGCAATCGGAGCACTTCCGGCAATATCACCTGATTCACGAACCGGTACATTCATTCCCAGTTTGATCGCATCCGTAGCAGATACCTCAACCTGTGAAGCCTTACGTACAGGTCCAAGGATTCTCACATTCTCAATAGCACGAAGCTTCAGCCCTACAATAGTAACAGTCTCATTAGATGCAAACTGTCCGCCCATAAGTGCTTTCTTCTTTGTAAGCTGATATCCAGGTCCGAATAATGCTTCTACATGCTCCTGTGTCAAGTGAATATGTCTTGCGGAAACTCCAATAGGAACAACAAAGCCATTTCCCGTTTCTTTATTCTGGTCAATTGCCTGAAGTACCAATCTGGTAATCATTTCAATATTATTTGTTTCCAAGAATACACCTGCTTTCCGTCAGAACTGACTTTAAATTATTTTAATACAGGCAGGATTTTCTCTACATCTGTGTGTGGTCTTGGGATTACATGTGTAGCTACTAATTCGCCAAGTCTGGATGCTGCTGCACTTCCGCTCTCTACTGCAGATTTAACTGCTCCTACGTCTCCACGAACCATAACTGTTACAAGTCCGGATCCGATTTTCTCTGTTCCTACTAATGCAACATTAGCTGCTTTACACATCTGGTCAGCTGCCTCGATTGCTGCTGTAAGTCCTCTGGTTTCAACCATTCCTAATGCTTCCTGTGTCATGATTTTTTCCTCCTTATGAAATACTGTTCCACGAATTTCTTCTTTTACTGTTTCTTTTTTTATTGCCGTTTTCTTCGATGTTTCTGTAGTTTTTGCCGCCGTTCCAGCTGCTGCAGCTTTTGTTTCATTTGACGTTTCTTTCTTCACAGCAGTTTTTGCTTTTGAAGCTGTACTCCCTGTTCTTCTGGGAGCAGCAGCCTTTCCGGGAGCTTTATTCTCTGCTTCAGGTTTCTTTTCTTCAGCCATCATTCATCCCCCTGTTTCGCCTGGTTCTTCCAGCGGCTTGCACTTAATTCCACAATCTTGACAATCTCTTCATGTGGTCGGGCAATCACTGCATAACTTACCGGTTTCTTAATCGCGCCTGCCACAGCAGCCTCTACAGCTTCTGTTACGGCAGACACATCGCCTTCAATTATAATAGTAACCAGTCGTCCGCCCAGCTTACGTTCCCATGACGCCAGCTCAACGTCTGCAGTTTTACACATGATATCAAGAGCGTCAATCGCTGCTACAACACCAGTGATTTCTATAAAACCATATGATTTACTCATGAGCGAACTCCTTTTAGATCACTGCACAATGTGATATGTACAGCACTCTATAATTTATACTACCGTGACTGGTCAGATGCTTGGAAGGATTTTCTCTACATCATTGTGAGGTCTCGGAATTACATGTGTAGCTACTAATTCGCCAAGTCTGGATGCTGCTGCGCTTCCGCTTTCTACTGCTGCCTTAACAGCTCCTACATCTCCGCGAACCATAACTGTTACAAGTCCGGATCCGATTTTCTCTGTTCCTACCAGTGAAACCTCAGCTGCCTTTGTCATTGCATCAGCTGCTTCAATTGCTGCTGTAAGTCCTCTGGTTTCAACCATTCCTAATGCTTCCTGTGCCATTTTCTATTCCTCCTGAATTTCCTGAATCAACGATAACTGTTCTTGTTCTGCAGCTACGTTTTCGGTTTTCTATTGATGTCTTATCATAACTGTTCCGTATTCAGCTGAGTACTGAACAGTTACATCTTATCTTATAATTCAAGGATATGCAACTGTTATTGCTTATCCAGGGCGCTGATCTTCAGCATTTTCTCCGTTCCCTCTTCGGGATTCGGAATGATATAATGCTGTACCACACCAGTCATTCTGTTCGCAACTTCCATGCCTGCTTCCACAGCCGCTGTAACGTCCGTTACACTTCCTCTGAACTTGATGCAGACAAGGAGCGGCACCGGCAGGCTGTCAGCATTAGCTGGTTTATTCTTATCGAACACTTCCAGACGGACATTTGCTGCCTTGCATCCGGCATCGCCTGCTACAAAGGCTGTTGTAAGTCCAAATACCTCTAAAATTCCTACAGCTTCTGCCATTTCGTTTCTCCTCTATTGCCAGGCCTGTTATTTATTTACTACCGCGATCTTCAATCCTGTCATAGCCAAGTTTGTCTGAAGCGCCTCATTGATCTGCTCTAACGGGAATTTGTCAGTGATCAGTTCGGACATTGGCAGACCGATTGCATTTGCTCTCTTGAGGAAATCAAAGGTTGTAACATAATCTCTCAGAGTATATACCCAGGATCCAACCAGATTGATTTCTTTGGAGCAGAGATCAAAATGAGGATTGATCACTGCATCTCCACCATTGATAAAGAATCCAAGTTCGCAAAGACCGCCGCCATTGCGGATAAATTTATAAATATTTGCATGAGCCTTCGGGTTACCTGTACACTGGAAAGCGAAATCTGCAAGATGTCCGCCCTGTGCTTCCTTAACAGCCTCAGCCAGTGCTTCTGTTTCCTTGAAGTTCATAAAGTTAACGCTTGTTGTTGCGCCCATTCTTTTGGCAAACTCAAGACGTTTCTCATTTCCGTCTACAGCGCAGATATTTTCGATACCCATAGTACGAAGTACTGCGATACAGATCAGACCGATCGGTCCGCATCCCTGTACAACAACTCTGCTGTTGAAACGAAGGATTCCTGTTGTTTTTGCTCTCTCTACTGCATGTACAAGTACAGCACATGGCTCAATCAGGATTCGGGAATCCAAATCCAGATCACTTACATTAAAGAATGTAGTTCCAAAGCTTCCGCCTCTTAAGAAGATGTAATCTGAGAACCATCCGTTAAGATGTATATCATCATCCGGAAGAAGTCCGTATACGTCAGCACCGCCTACGTTTTTCTTGTTCAGGTCAAACATTGTGATATCAGGATCATCTTTAAAGATCATACAGGTAACAACCTTGTCACCAACCTTAACCGGTTTTCCGGCTGTATCTACTTTAACATTTTTACCCATTGCAACGATCTCACCTGTTCCCTCATGTCCGAGAGCTACAGGGATCAGATTAAACGGATCTCTCTTGAATTCATGTGCATCTGTACCGCAGACACCGCATCCCTCTACTTTAACCAGGATGTCATCATCTCCGATTGGAGGAATCGGGTATTCTTTCAGTTCAAAATGCTCTTTTTCTGTTAACACTGCTACTCTGGCTGTTTTAGGAATTGCACCGCTGTTGCTGGATGCAGCTGCTGCCGGTGCTGTTCCTGTCATGCCGGAGAGAACCTGTTTTACGATTTCTTCAATATTCACGTTATTCATATCCATGTTCTTTTCTCTCCTTTAATACACTGATTAACGAATGCATAAATTGTCTACCATTACGCAGCGTCTTCTCTTTGTAAATGTGCTTGCACTGGTAAGACCCTCGCCTGTACGGCTGGCAATTGTAAAGGTAGCATATCCTTCACCGCCAAATCCAAGTGCTGAATAAGACGGAGCATTCTTTACAAGAATTGCTGTATCAATTGCTTTTGCATATTTTGTGATATTATCGATATTCTTTGAATGAATATGCGCGGAATGGCGATTGCCATGCTCCAGCCATACTGCCTGTTCTACGGCATCATCAAAGTCTCTGGCTCTTACAACACCCAGGATTGGCATCATAAGCTCAGTTGTGATCAGCGGATGTTCCTTCGGTCCTTCAAATACAATACATCTGATATTTGCCGGCGCCTGTACACCGATCATAGAAAGAAGAGTCTTTGCATCACGGCCTACGCATTTACGGTTCAGTTTACCGCCTGCAAGAACAACTGATGTCAGCTTATCCTGCTCTTCCTTGGATGCAAGATAGCAGTCATTTTCGCTTACCAGGTAATGCATCAGTTCATCTACAATAGAAGATACTGCAACAATTTCCTTCTCAGCAATACATGGAAGGTTATTGTCAAATGTACATCCATTTACAATGTCCTGAGCTGCTTTACGGATATCTGCGGTCTCGTCAACCAGTGCCGGCGGGTTACCTGCTCCGGCTCCGATACCACGTTTACCAGAAGAAAGCACTGCAGTTACTACACCAGGGCCACCTGTTGCTACGATCAGATGAATATCCTTATGCTTCATCATAGTGTTGCTTGTTTCCAGAGTAGGTTTTTCAACTGTAACTGCGATATTGTCCGGGCCACCGTTTTCCAGAGAAGCCTCGTTCAGCAGATTGATCGCATAAATAGATGTTTTGACAGCTGCAGGATGAGGATTAAATACAACTGTATTTCCGCCTGCAAGCATACCCATAGTGTTGCACAGTACTGTCTCACTTGGATTTGTACACGGAGTAATGGCTCCGATCACACCAAAAGGTCCCATCTCAACAAGAGTCAGACCTCTGTCTCCTGTCCATGCAGTAGTTGTAATATCTTCTGTTCCAGGTGTCTTATCAGCAACAAGAATATGTTTCAGGATCTTATCTCCTACATTTCCCATTCCTGTTTCCTCAACACCCATACGTGCCAGAACTTCTGCATTATCTTTGATTTTTTTACGAATACAGGTAATAATTTTCTCTCTCTGATCCATGGACATCTTCTTAACGATCTGCTGAGATTTCTTCGCAGCCTCGATAGCATCATTCATATCTTTGAAGATTCCATGTTTACCGGTCGGAGCGTCTGCAATCTGCATCTTTGCCATTACTTCCTGTACAATTGACTGTACCATGTTCTCATTAATTGGCATGAGACTGTCCTCCTTAATCATTCAAATATTTATTTCATTCCCAGCTGTTCCATTACTCTTTTTGTGATCTCAGCAACTACCTGTGCATCGTTCTGTGCAGGAGTTTCTTCTGTACATCCACAGTCACCGCCAACAAAATCATACTGATATCCAGGGAATTTTTTGAATTCGCCGCCATCATGACATGCTCCGCCACAGTTATGGCAGTTCATACCGCTCTTGTTCTGGCAAAGGTTTGCCGGATGTTTACCAGCCATACCGAATTTACGACGGATTTCATACAGTTTCTTAATATTCTTCTCATCGAATTCCTTCGGGCCACCCAGTAATTTACTCTGATACAGAAGCTGTGCATAGAATTCTACAGATTCCATTTTCATGTAAGCTGCATTCAGGTCTGTGCTCCATGTCAATGCTCCGTGGTTTTCAAGAAGAACTGCATCAAAATATGGAAGATATTTTTCAAGATTGTCCGGAATCTCCATTGTAGAAGGTGTACCATATTCAGCGATCGGAACGCATCCAAGAGCGATAACTGCCTCTGGCATGATCGGCTGTGTAAGTGGAATACCTGCAATTGCAAAAGATGTTGCATATATAGGATGTGCATGTACAACAGATCCTACATCCGGTCTCTTCTCATATACTCTCATATGCATCTTGATCTCGGATGATGGTTTGAATCCCGGATTAGCCTGGATCACATTACCCTGGGCATCAACTTTACAGATAAACTCTGGTGTCATGAAGCCTTTGGAAACACCTGTTGGTGTGCAAAGGAATTCATTGTCATTTAATTTTACGGAGATATTTCCGTCGTTAGCTGCTACCATGTTGCGGTTGTAGATTCTTCTTCCGATGTCACAGATCTGTTTTTTGATTTCAAATTCGTTTACCATGCTCATTTTCCTCCTTAAGGCATTTGGTTCTTTGACGTTTCTTCACTGATCATAACATAATCCGCATAAAAAGTCAAGAGAATAGCGTTGTTTTGTGTTGTTTTTTACATCTTTTCTGTGTTGTTTTTGTTTGTTTTATATTTATGTGGATTCTGGATTCCACATATAATATTTATTTTTATCCTCCGATCTGGCAGTCAAGTGCGCAGACAGCATGTACTGCTTTTTTAAGGGTTTCCATATGCTCTTTTGTCGGAGGTTCGATATCTCCCATGAGATAGGGTCTTCCAAGGCCTTCATATTTATCCTGTCCTAATCTGTGGTAAGGCAGAAGATGTATCTTATCCACTCCGGGAAGAGTTGACGCAAATCTGGCAATCCCCTGAATCTCCTCTACCGTATCATTAAAAGTAGGAATTACCGGCACCCGGATCACCAGGTGAGTCTTACCTGAAACAGCAACCTTTCTGGCATTCTCCATCATCAATTCATTGGATTTCCCGGTAAAGGCTTTATGTTTTTCATGGTTTGTGTGCTTAATATCCATCAGATAGGTATCCAGATAAGGAAGGATCGCTTCTATGGTCTCCCAGGGTGCGCAGGCCATACTCTCAATTGCTGTAGTGATTCCCCGTTCCTTTGCTGCACGGAGCAGATCCCTGGCAAAATCAGGCTGGCACAGGCACTCGCCTCCCGAAAGCGTCATACCGCCCCCCGAACGATAGTAATAAGGCCTGTCCCTTTCCACCTCTTCGATCATCTCTCTGACTGTAGCGTCATAACCAATCACCTTATTTTCTCCCAGAACCTTCATATTCTGAATTCTGTATTCCTGGGATTCCGGGTTACAGCACCATTTGCATCTGAGCACACAGCCCTTCAGAAAAACAATAGTTCTTATTCCAGGTCCGTCATGGATAGAATATCGCTGGACATCAAACACCCTGCCCTTTGTATCCAAATAGTCCATGTTTTCCCCTCTCTGTTAAAATCCCTGCTCTGTACGGCGGATAATATCATCCTGCAGAGATCTGGAAAGTGTTGTAAACAGTGCACTGTAGCCAGCCACACGTACGACCAGATGTTTATACTTCTCAGGATGTTCCTGTGCATCCAGCAGAGTTTGTCTGTCAACTACATTAAACTGCATGTGCATGCCCTTCTGGTCAAAGTAGGAACGGATCAGTGCCACAAATTTCTCAAGTCCCTCCCGTCCTGAAAGAGCAGACGGATGGAATTTCTGATTAAACAAGGTTCCATTGGATACAATAAAATGATCCAGTCTTGCAACAGAAGATGCTGCTGCTGTCGGTCCCTTTACATCCTTGCCTGCTGACGGAGAAACTCCATCTGCCACAGGAGTATGTGCATATCTGCCGTCAGGAGTAGCTCCTGTCTGTCCGCCCAGCGGAACATTTGCAGATACCGGATAAAGTCCTGCCTGGAACTGTCCGCCCCTTGGATTCTTATAATTCTGAAGAGGCTTGGTATATGTATAGGCAACCTCTCTGGCAAAATAGTCAACCTCCGGAATGTCATTTCCGAATTTCGGAACCTCATCGATCATGTCGTGGATTTCTTTGAATCTGGAAAGCTTATCCGGTTCCGGCTTCATGCCGATCAGACTGTTAAGCACTGCAGCCGCTGTAGATGCATCCACATTCCGTCCTGCCGCCTTCATAGCCTTCAGGATCTCTGTTCCAATATCTCCGGCAGACTGGGCATCCAATCCTTTATCGTAGTTCCATATCAGTGCTTCTTTCAGCTCTTTCATGGAAATCTTCTTTTCATCATAAACCAGCTGGCGTACTGCAAAAAGACCATCTGCCATATTTGCGACACCAAAGCCCTGTGGTCCTGTGAAATTATAAACTGCACCGCCTTCCTGAACGGATTTGCCTTTTTTCAGGCAGTCATCCACCATACAGGAAAGGAATGGTAGCGGACATCTCTCCGCATGTGCCACATCAATGGCATTATCCGCATTTACAAGAAGTGAAATACAATATTCCATCTGTTTCTTGTAAGCATCAAAGAATTCCTCAAAGGTGTTCATCTGAGTCACATCGCCGGTAGGAATACCCACCATCTCACCCTTGTCCATACCATTGGAGAAAACAAGCTCCAGCGGACGGCACATATTGAAGAATGCAGCATCATGCCAGCCTTCTGTCTTACCTGCTTTCTGCGGTTCCACACATCCGATAATGTTATAGTCACGGGCATCTGCCAGGGAAAGTCCTCTGTTCTGCAATGCCGGAATGATCACCTCATCATTGTAATATGCCGGCAGTCCGATTCCTGTTCTGGTAAGCTCTGCAGCCTTGATCAGGAATTCATGAGGGGAACCGTTCCACACTCTTACAGAAAGGGAAGGCTGAGGCAGTCTTACATGCATGGAAGCCTGAATGCACATAATAGAAAGATCATTTGTCACATCTTCCCCTTCACTGTTCTGACCACCTGCGATCAGGTTCTGGAAAAGGCTGTAACCTGCAAATCCCTCTGCTGATGCCGCATCACGGCATTTATTCAGATCATTCAGTTTCACCCAGATACAGTCCATCAGTTCCTGTGCGTACTCTCTGGTAAGAGCACCTCTCTCCACATCCTTCTTATAATATGGATACATATACTGATCAAAACGTCCTGGAGAAATAGAGTGGCCACTGGATTCCATTTGTAACAGCTGCTGTATAAACCAGAATGACTGGCAGGCTTCATAAAAGCTGTCTGCACCCTTTCCCGGTACTCTGCTGCAGTTTGCAGCAATCTGAAGCAGTTCCTGTTTTCTGACAGGATCTGTACACTGTGACGCCATTTGCTCTGCAAGCTGTGCATAGCGATGTGCATAATCAATCACTGCCTGGCAGCTGATCAGTACAGCTTCCAGAAAATGAGATTTGCGGGCATAATCACCATCACCTACATTGCATTTTTTCAGTTCTTCCCGGGTTTTCTCCATAATACCCTCGAAACCGATTTCCAGTACCTCCCAGTATTTTACAGTAACATGTCCTACGCCATTATAGAAATAATTTCCAGGTGTAAAGATATTATGTTCGATAGCCTTAATGGCTTCCGGTGCCATATAGGAAGTAGCAAGTTCACTGGTTGTTCTTCCCTTCCAGTATTTATCTGCTTCCAGCAGATCAGCTTTAGTCTGCTCTGCAATATCAAATGGGTCAGCTGTTCTGGTAGCAACTGTGTCCAATTCAGCCTCCAGCCATTCATAGGAAAATTCCGGGAAGGTCTGACATCCTCTGGGAGCAATGGTACTGCTTCCTACAATCAATTCATTATCGCGGATGATAATCGGAATATGATGCAGAATATGTGCAAATGCTTTGGCCCTACGGGTAATGATCGGTTCGCCTTCCGTCTCCTTATAAGATTCCGTCAGAAGCTTCGCTCTGGAAGATTCAATCACCGGCATATGCTCATAAAGAGCATCTACCAGCTTCTGGATTCTCGGAGATTTGGGAATATCTGATGTTTGAAATTTTTCCATGTTTCTCCTTTCTCATGAAAGAGGAGTTTTTATCTTCGCATTGCCATTCCCGGCGCTCAGACAAATTTCTTTCACTTTTTTTCATGTACTCATGTAAAATCATTATACCTCATTCGCCTCATAAGGTCAACAAAAAACAACATATTCCAAACTGTTTCTATGTTGTTTTTTGTTTGAATTGTTTGTAAAATTTAGTTGTTTTTATTCCGAACCCCAATTGACAACCTTTCTTCTTTCTGTCATAATTGTTATATATATTTTTTCAGAATATCTCTGCAAAACAGTCATTAATTTTATTTAAAAGGGGATGATCCTTACGTATCTTGCAGATATCCATACACATTCCATTGCAAGCGGACACGGTACTTCCTGCACAATTTCCGATATGGCAAAAGAAGCCGGACGCAAAGGTATGAAGCTTCTGGGCATCACTGATCACGGTCCCGGTACTCTTGCTTCCGGCACATCTTCTTATTTCCGCGGGTTGCCATTCTGCCCCAGAAAGCGTTTTGGTGTAGAAGTACTTTATGGCGTAGAACTCAATATTCTGGACATTCAGGGACATGTAGATCTAAGTGATGAGCTGTTGTCTAATCTGGACTACGCTATCATAAGTATGCATGGCCAGAACTACAGATCCGGAACTGTCAAAGAGAATACTCTTGCATACCAGAATGCAATGAAGTATCCTGCCGTAAAGGTTCTGGGCCATTGTGATAACCCGGCTTTTCCGGTGGATTACGATGCACTGGCTTATACAGCCAGCAGAGAAAATGTAATTTTTGAAATCAACGAAGTCTCACTGACTCCCGGCGGATACCGCGGTGACACCAGGGCAAATAACGCAGAAATCCTTCGTTGCTGCCTTAAATATCAGCTTCCCATTGTTTTATCCAGCGACAGCCATGGAAAAGAGCATGTAGGAGATTTTACCTATGCAGCAGAGTTCGTTCACCAAACCGGCTTTCCCGAATCATTGATTCTGAACAATCAGATTCCCAGACTGAAGGTATTTCTTCAAACCCGTTAGTTGTTTCCAATATGTGTTCATACCATTTCTTATGCAGGTATACAAAAAAAGATCATCAACAGATATTTCTCATATAAATATCCATTGACGATCTTTTTTATTTTCACCGGTCAGCCAGCCTTACTGCTGATCTGCACGCATTTTCTTCATCAGCTCAGCCAGTTCCTGATATTTCCCGGTCACATATCCATAGTTCTTTCTCTTATGAGGAAGCTGACAGTTGGTACAGTCCTTCAGCCCACTGTCTGTATATCGAAAATTCCCACCGCATTGATCCCCCAGTGCATATAAAGGGCAATAACAAAACAAACAGTTAAAATCCTCAGGATCTGCTCCCTTATGGCAGGGAAAAAACTCACATTTTTTATGACTGAAAAAAGAATACTCTTTATCTTCCCAATATGGTTTTTCCATATCTTATTCCCTTCTTCCAAATAGGCAGACAACAGATCAATCTATGATTTTCTCCATAATAAAGAGGGAGCGATGCTACTCCGGGGTAGAAGATTAATCCGTTCATGAGTGCGCGGAGGGAACGAATATTTCCGAAGTAGTATCGCCTGCCATTTAATCATGTATAATTCATAAAGAACAGGCGCATTCCATAAAAAATGTCTGCCTTCGAAAAAGCAGACAACGCTCCGAAGCTGCGGATTCAACGGAGTTGGTTGTTACACTTTACACGGAAGTTTAACCTCGCCATACTAAGCAGGTTTCCTGGCTCCAGGCTCATCGCTCCTCTCTCCTTCTCATGCTATGGCACAATGGATCTGCGAGATTTGCTCCTCTGTTACAGTGACCGGATCGCTCAGGTTTCTCACCTGATTCCCTCTCTCTGTACTGTATAAATAACAGTATCAGCACTTAATATGTTCTATATGGAATTATACTGTCCTTATAATAGCATCACTGTTAGAGAATGTCAACTATTTGTCAAAGTTTTTCAGAAACTTTTTTATATACTTTTTAAAAATTTTTTCAAATAAAAAACCAGGCAACAACACATATGGACGTCACCCGGTCTTTCCTCATTATTTTTTATCGGATATAATCTTTTGCAGATTATACAAGTCTTCTTACTGATACAATTGTTCTGTATGCAGCGTTGTCGCTGATCTTAATGCCGTCTACAGAGTTGGATGCATGTACAATACGTCCATTTCCCATATAAATTGCCACATGGCCGCCATAACAGATCAGATCACCTGGCTGCGCATCTGCGTAAGATACTTCTGTTCCACAATTCTGCTGTTCATAAGAAGTTCTCGGAAGGCTTACTCCAAAGTTGGCATATACACTCTGTACAAATCCAGAACAGTCTGCACCACTTGTAAGACTTGTTCCTCCCCATACATATGGATTTCCCACAAACTGTGTAGCATAATCCACTACAGAAGAGCCTGAGCCTGAACCAGAAGAAGAATTGTCAGAATCAGAAGACTGTTCTTCTTCATAATCTTCCTTTGATACTGTATTGTCAGAATCAATAACATTGCCATACTCATCATATTCCACATCCTCACCGGACTGTGCATTATCAATGACATTGCCATCTTCATCATATTCTACATCGTCTGATTCCTCATAGGTATCTTCGTCTGTATCCTCATCTGTATTTTCAACCGGATTTCCATCCTCATCATACTCTACATCTTCTGAGTTTGCAGCTTCCTCTGCTGCAGCAGCTTCTTCTGCCGCCTGTCTTGCAGCTTCTTCCTCTGCCTGACGTCTGGCCTCTTCCTCTGCCGCAATACGCTCTGCTTCCAACTGCTGGATCTCTGCTGTCTGCTCTGCCAGAAGATTTGCATATTCTGTTGCCTGCTGCTGTGCATATGCGATTTCATTTTCATAATCAGCAGACTCAGATTTTTTCTGATCAATCTGGCACTGAAGAGTATAAGACTGCTCTTCATAAGAAGATTTCATCTCTTCCAGCTCTGCCTTATCAGACTCATACTGTGTTTTTAAATTATTTACTTCATCAATGGTCTTCACATATTTGTCCAGATTTTTTCTGTCCTGTTCATACATCTGCTGGGTATTCTCAGCTCGTGTAAGAAGATCACTGAGATCTTCGGAATTCAACATCATCTGGAACCATGCAGAATCACCACCCTGCTCATACAGACACTGGATACGCTTCTTCATACTCTCGTACTGCTTATCTCTGGCTTTCTGCGCTTTTGCAAGATCCTGTTTTGTTCTGATGATATCAACCTCTTTATTGCTGATATCATTTTTAAGAGTATCGATGGAAACCATAACATTAACAAGATTGGAATCCAACTCTGAAATTTCACTCTCAAGCTGTGCTTTTGCATTTGCCAGTTCATCCATGCGGGAATATGTGGCATCAAGCTGTTGGCTTGTAATCGCCTGTTCTTCTCTTAAATCATCTTCTCTGGAAGCGCTTACGCTTACGGCCTGTGATGCAGTCATAAGCAGTGCTAATGTAAGACATACAATTTTTTTCTTCATGGTCTCTCGTCCTCGTAACCTTTTATTTCTTTTTATGTAATAGTTTCGTAATATTTATTTTAAGTCTTATTCATATTAACACATCATTTCCATGAATGCAAGGCTTTTTTATAAATTATTTTAAATTTCCGTAACATTTAGTAATGTTTACGCAAAAAAGCAGCCGTCCCAACGGACAAGCTGCTTCTTTCATTTCATATTGAATTTGAATGCATCTCTCAATTTCTTAACTGAAAAGATCTGCCAGAATCTGATCTGCGGTCTTGCTCAGATATCCATCCGGATCAGAAAGTGTATTTCTGTTCCATCTGAAATAGTTTCCGTTACGGCTGTAATTACCGCTGGATGTGTGATATGCAGAACCATATTTTGCATATCCCGGATATCTGGACATATATTTCTGTGCCAGTGCAATTGCCTGACTTCCATACGTTCCATTCGGTGTAGGAGTTCCTGCGATCTGTACACCTGCATTTGGTGTAGAATGAACAATTACAAGACTCTTATCACTGCACTGTCCCAGAACAATCCATACATGGCCTTCATTATAACCAATATCACCAGGTTTGAATGTCCAGTCGGATTTTGACAGATCAGACTGTGTAAGAATGCTTCCCCAGCCTCTTGCCTTATAGGTAGATCCAACTTCACCGGAAACAACTGTATATCCGCTTCCAACTCCTGACTTCGTCTGCATCACCTGATATGCAGCCCAGCCAACAAAACCGGAACAGTCAAAACCTTTTGCTCTGTTTTCAGTACTCAGGTCTCTGTAATTATTATAATTATAATCTGCAGTCTGACTGTTATAGAAAGCAGTCATGGTAGGACTAAGTCCCTTACGGGTAGAATCATTCCATCCACCACCCCATACATAAAGGGCTTTTCCTACCGGAAGCAATGCTCCCGCAAGATAATTCTTAATCGTCTTACTTCCGTTTGATTCCGGAGTGATCAGCAAAATACCGTTGGAATCAAAAGTATATTTCTTACCGTCAATGGTAACCTGGCCTGTTGCCATTTCACCGGTCTTAGTATCAAAATAATATTTATTATAATTAATGGTCTGCCAGCCTGTCGCCATCTTACCGCTTTCTGTGCTGAAATAATAGTTCTTACCATCAATCTTCTGGAAGCCCTTTGCCATGATACCATCATCTTCTTCGAAGAATCTGGCTTCACCTTTTGTATTTTTTGCCCATCCTGTCAGCATGTAACAGGCACTTGTAAAATATCTGGTGTTCTTTTTGCTGTCTGTCAGAAACTCTTTACATGCAGCAACTCCACTCTTACTGTAGAAATAATATTTCTTTCCCTTCAGTGTCAGCCACTTGGTCTGCATAAATCCAGTAGACTCATCGAAGTATCTCTTTTGTCCCTTGGAGTCTGTCAGCCAACCGGTCATCATGATTCCGGCGCCTTTGCTGAAATAGCGCTTTCTTCCCTTGCTGTCTGTGGCCCAGCCCTTTACCTGTACGCCTGTGCTTGCATTAAAATAGTACTTCTTGCCGTCCAGCTCCAGCCAGCCTTTCTGTTTAGAACCATCCTTATTTATGTAGTATGATTTACCGTTAATCGTTACAAATCCAGTCTCTGTGTCGGCCTTAACCCGCGTAGCTGAAAAAAATACAGATACACATACAGCAAAAAACAGCAGGAACAGAAACGCCCCCCAGGTTCTGAACTTCTTGTTTACGTTTTGCATACATACCTTCCTTTTCTTTTTATTACATTTCATTATGTTTCATTTTCATGTTCAGAAATGTAAAGTCTTTACAATGTTGTTACGTTTGTATGACCCTATTATATTACACCTTCAACATACAGTCAACATTGAAGTAAAAATATGTTAAATTTTCACTAAATCACCACAGGTTTTTCCAGCAAAAAAGAGACAAAGCTAACAAAAAAGCCCTGTCTCTTTTCGATTTTACAGCAGATGTTTTCTCAATTCAGCCCCATCGGCAGAACTTAAATATGCAGGAGCCACGTCAAATACTGTCTTGGCACCTGTCTGACCTTCTTTGTTCATACGGTATGCTGCCCTCGCATAAGCAACCAGTACAGAAGAAGTAAACTCCGGATTTGAATCCAGTTTCAGGCTGTATTCAATCACATGATTGTTCTCATTATTCCATCCTGTTTTTCCGGAGCGGATCACAAAACCACCATGGGGGATTCCACTGTGATCACGCTTCAGCTCTTCTTCAGAAATGAAATGTACAGTTGTGTCGTAATCTGAGAAATAATTCGGCATAGTCTTAATATCGTTCTCGATCTGTGCCAGATCTGCACCTTCCTCTGCAACTACGAAGCATTCTCTTGTATGTTTCTGTCTTGTTGTAAGATCTGGATTCTCTCCGTTTCTTACCGCTTCCAGTGCTGCTTCAACAGGAATTGTGTACTGTTTTGCATCTTTTACACCTTTGATACGGCGTACTGCATCTGAATGTCCCTGGCTTACACCCTTGCCCCAGAATGTGTAATCCTTTCCGTTTGTAAGAATTGCATTTGCGTAGAGACGGTTCAGTGAAAACATTCCCGGATCCCAGCCTACTGAAATAATACCGATATGACCGCTTTCTTTTGCTGCCGCATCTACTGCTTCAAAATGTTCCGGAATTCTTGCATGTGTATCAAAGCTGTCAATTACGTTAAACATCTTTGCATATTCCGGCGTCTGTTTCGGAAGATCTGTTGCACTTCCACCGCAGATAATAAGAACATCTATCTTATCTTTCATTTTTTCAGCATCACTGACAGAATATACTGTTGCTGTCTCTGTAAGAATCTTAACGGTTTCCGGAGCACGACGTGTAAACACAGCCACAAGCTCCAGATCCGGATTATGTTTGATTGCGCACTCTACACCACGGCCAAGATTGCCGTAGCCCAAAATACCAATACGAATACTCATTATGATTTCCTCCTGTAACCTTTCTTCTATTATCGCAGCTATTTTTCGTCATCACGGCTGCGCATTATCACTTTACTATAGTAATATTTTCCATTTTGATTGTCAATCCATTAATGGAAGTTTTATAATTCCGTGTGCAGTTTGTGAACAGTAACCAATTTGTTACAAAAATCAACAACAAAATACACCTCCACCTGGACAGCAGAGACTGCAGGCCAGATTTGCCAGACAAAGCTTCATGCAGTAATCATCACCGCCGGTCGGCATGCCCCCAAAAGGATTCTGCATTTCCCGGTACCAGCTGCCGCCCCCTTCCATTCGCTGAAGAAGCATCTGATACTGCATATTATCCGGTTCCAGACGGACTGCCTCCCTGATATCGCTGAGAGCGTTCACATTATTTCCAAGCCCCATATTTGCCATTGATGAAAGGTAATACCACTGGCCATTACGCTGAGAAAGAGACTGCAGCACATTCATAGCCTCTCGGAAGTGACTGCTCTGAATATAATTTGCTGCCGCCTGCCTGCGAACACTTTCCTCATCCTGATAAGCATTGCCAGAATTTCCGGAATAAGCGCCAAAGCCTCCAAATCCACTATAAGAGTCTCCATAACTGCTTCCCTGTTCCCTTTCCCGCATGATCTGTTCATAGGCCTGCTGGACCTGTTTAAACTTCTCCTCAGCCTGTTCCCTGTTGGGATTATTAATATTTGCATCCGGATGATATTTGCGGCTCATCCGACGGTATGCTTTTTTTATCTCATCATCTGACGCGTCCCGGGACACTCCCAGCACACTGTACGGATCAATCATGTTTTTTCTCCCCTGCTTCCCTTCGTTTCCTGGCAATCGTCTCAAAACGACACCACACACCGGAATAAAGAATATTCCTCAAAATATCTGTATACTTTATAATAGGAAGCTTTTCAAATTCTCTGCAGGTCTGAGCCATCATCATGATCAAAAGCTGCCGTACCTGCTCATCGAACCCTTTCATTATATATTTTTCTGCAAAAGGGTTGTAATTTCCATTTTTTACATCTTTTTCCACATCATCATAGGCATCCAGAATATAAATGAATTTTCCAAGATAAAATCCCATTCTGCGCAGAGAGTCTTCCCACACATCCTTTTTCCAGGCAAAAATCTCCTCCATGATCTGGCCAAAACAGCCTGACATTTTGTCAATATCTGTTTCTCCTGCCTTTTCCATCTGAGATAATTTTTCAAGTAATTTTCTGATTTTCTCTGCTTTCTCCGGATACCGGCTGCTCAGCCGATTATTTTTCCTCTGCAGAATTTTCCCATATCCCAATGCAGCAAACTTTTTCTCATCTTCCCAGTCATCCATACATTTATAATATGTGAGAAGGACATTCATATCTGCTCCATATTCTGTGGCTGCATTTTTCCGGACCGGCTGTCTGCATACAGGATGGATCACACATCTGGTTGTTCCCTTTTGAGTCGGTGGTTCATAAAGTGCGCTGAGAAGTACAACCACAAAAGTCATATCATAAGTCAGGGTAATCTGCCCGGATATCCCATATTTTTCTCTCAGCTCTCTGCAGAGACCGCAGTAAAAGGATCGATACAGATCAAAATCCTTAAACCTGATCTCCGGTTTATTCATTACCACATAGCCAAACATTTTATTTCCTCTTGATAAACTTACTGTGACACTTCGGACATTCAATTTCTATCTTCTGACCATTTCCTCTGGGAATGCGGATCTTTTGTCCGCAGCCCGGGCAGGTGTAAATATGATGGGTTTTTCTCTGCTCCATCATACGCTTTTCTTTCATGAAACGGCCACGGATATTCTGGGTCATTGCCAGATATTTCTGATTTTCAGCATAACGCTTCTGAATATTTCTGGACAGAATTCTGACATAAGTATATATGATCAGTACAAAGCCTAACAGATCCAAGACTCCGCCTGCCATATTTCTTCTGCAGAAAGATCCGATCACAACTATAAAAAGCGCCACACCCAGGGTAAATCTTGATAACTGGTCTACACCATAACGTCCCTGCATAAATTTATTCAGTTTGTCTCTCATCCTTACCTCTTTTCAAGTCTCTCTGAAATCCCTTAAGGATTTTTGCCTGTTCAGCAGCAAAAGCACACCTTATTCTCTCACAAGAACCTTCTGAATTTCAGCAATATACATTGTATGGTAATCCTTCTGTGGATACCATTTTGTATCATTCTCTGTCTCATCAAAGCATTCCGGCTTAATAGTATCATGATACATTTTTTTACATACCATAATCATATCCGCCTCCTGAATGCCAGCTGTTCCATCTACAAAATAAGGAGTCAGTCCTGCCTCTGTGATCTTATCAATTCCCTTTCCGGAAACAGTTCCGCAGTAATTCAGTGCCTTACGATAATCCTCTCCCAGCACAGAAATCGTAAAGGTTTCCTCCCTGTCTACAAATTCCTTTGTATATCTCTGAGGGCGGATATAAACAGTTACTGCATTTTTTCCCCACATAACGCCCATGGCACCCCAACTGGCTGTCATTGTGTTGCATTTTTCCTCATTTCCTGCTGTGATCAGCAGCCATTCCTTACCAATCTTGGTAAACGGATTCATTGTCAGTTCCTCTGGTTTCACTTCTCTAAAGCTCATTTATTTTTCCTCTCTTTCATCTGTCATTACAAACCTGGAAGATATAAAATTTCAAATAATAGGATTCATCTGCAGACCACAGGATGGGATGATCCGGTGCCTGAGTTCTGTACTCCACCTGGCGCAGTCTCTTATGTACATTTTTTGCTGCCTGTCCGATGGTTCTGGTAAATAATTCATAATCCATAAAATGGGAGCAGGAGCAGGTTGCCAGAAAGCCTCCATCCTTCACCAGCTTCATAGCCCGAAGATTAATCTCCCTGTATCCCTTTACTGCATTTTTTATAGAATTTCTGGATTTGGTAAAGGCCGGCGGATCCAGGATCACTACATCAAACTTCTCACCCTTCTCCTCCAGCTCCGGAAGAAGCTCAAATACATCCTCACAGATAAATTTTACTCTGTCTGATAATCCATTTAACGCTGCATTTGCAGTAGCCTGATCTACAGCCAGCTGGGAAGCATCCACACCTGTCACACTGGCAGCGCCTGCAATTCCCGCATTCAATGCAAAGGAACCGGTATGGGTAAAGCAATCCAGCACTTTTGCGCCCTTACACAGCTTCTGGATGGCAAGTCTGTTATATTTCTGATCCAGGAAAAATCCTGTTTTCTGACCGTCTTTTACATCTACTTCATATTTGACGCCGTTTTCTTCAATCTGTACCAGGGTAGAAAATTCCGGTCCGATAAAGCCCTTGACCAGTTCCATTCCTTCCTGTCTGCGGACCTTCACATCACTTCGCTCATAAACTCCACGGATTATGATACCGTCCTCAGCCAGTACTTTTTTCAAAAGTTCAACAATCTGTTCCTTATAACGGTCAATTCCCAGAGCCAGGGACTGAACCACCAGCACATCCGAAAACTTATCCACTACAATTCCCGGCAGAAAATCTGCTTCTGCAAAAATAAGTCTGCAGCTTCCTGTATCCACTACCTTCTTACGGTATTCCCATGCATCCCTCACACGTTTTTCAAGAAATTCCTCATCAATCTCCTGCCTCTCATCTCTGGTAAAAAGACGCACCGCAATTTTGGAATTTGTATTGATAAATCCCTTTCCCATGGGATATCCATCGAAATCATGAACCAGCACTGTATCTCCATTTACAAAGCTGCCCATAATTGTATCTATCTCATTATCAAAAATCCACATACCTCCGGATTTCAGAAGTCTGCCTTCACCCTTTTTCAGGGTTACCACTGCAAAACCCATATTTTATCCTCCTGTTGCTCATAAACAATCCGTAATAAACTCTTTCTTCTTTCACTTTTACGATTCATTCTAACACAGAACTTTATTTTTTTCTACCCATTGTTTGTTCGCGTCCAAAATGTAAAAAGCAGCCAGTGAAATTTCCATTCCACTGACTGCCCTTATTTATCTTCTGCGCTCCTTCAAAAGAATACAGCGTTCCAGTCCACCGTAGCATCTGGCAATCTTTTTTACCTGATAGCCATGACTCTCCATATTATATCTGCTGAATCTGTTCTCCGGATGAACGGTACACATCAGATATACAAATCTGTCCGGATCCAACAGGTTTTCTGCAGCTTCCAGCATCCTGCCCTGAAGTCCATTTCCCCGGAAAGCAGTGTCCACTGCTGCCGAATCCATCACCGCCACCTGAGACAGCTGTCTGTCGTCAAATCCCAGGTAGGTTCCCAGATTATCATCCTTATCCGGATACTTGATAATAAAAAAGCCTGCAATCTCTCCATCTGAAGCTTCTGCCACTACACTAAAGCCCTTCTGCTCCAAATGTGCTCTTACATAAGCCTCATCATCTGCCACAAACCATTCCGGATGGATGTGGCATTTCCCGGCCTGCTCCATGATCCGCATAATCCCCCGGACATCTGCAGGCTCTGCTTTTCTGATCTGAAACCCCATAAGTCCTTACTTATTCCTCAACCTGTGCCTCTTCAGCAGCATCTGTACCATCTTCATTCTCCACAGCCGCCTCTTCACTGGTCTGTACTGTCTCATTATACAGCTTCTGGAAGAATTTCATAGTATCATCATACAGAGTCTGTCTGTCTTCATCTGTAAGTTCGCTAAGCTCTGGAACTGCCTGTACACCTTCACTCAGTCCGAAAAGGTCCTTCAGTGCCTTATCGATCATATTCAGCTCAGGAGTCATATAAAGCTCTGTACCGTCTGCCTGGTAGGACTCAGTTCCCTGTTTCAGTACATCCAGATATGCTTTCTCTACATCCTCAGAAAGAGTTGCTCCGTTTTCTGCATCCAGCACAACTGTGGAAACTGCAGTTTCATCACCCATAGCAGTCTGAAGAGAAGCTGCATCTCCCTCGTACTCACCCTTACAGAATGTCTCTGTCTGGGTAAATAATGTTTTCTGATCCTCTGTCAGAGAGGAGGTATCCAGTTCATCTGCTGTATCTGCAGTTTCACTGCCATCAAGGGATCCGTCTGTATCCTCACTGCCGTCCCAGTCCCCATTATCCATATCTTCTGTATCAGAGGAATCTTCGTTCTGGCTATCTGCACTGCCTGTGTCCATACCTGTCTCCTGTTCCAAAGCGGTATCCTCTGTG
This sequence comes from Blautia sp. HCP3S3_C12, assembly GCF_052064155.1. NCBI lineage: Bacteria > Bacillati > Bacillota > Clostridia > Lachnospirales > Lachnospiraceae > Blautia > Blautia sp. HCP3S3_C12. The sequence continues at coordinate 106,191 of NZ_JBQHWC010000005.1, forward strand.
GAGCTCTCCAGTACATCTCCTCCAAGCACACTGTTATCTACGCTTCCCAGAATGTCATCTCCATCTGCGGAATCCCCTGCATTTACAGTATCATCTTCCTCTTCGTCCACTTCACCAATCTCATCACTGTTTCCGGAAGTATTCTGATCCACCTGTTCCAGAGTTGCTTTTACATCATCATAATCGTAATCCTGCTGTGCGATCTGCTCCAGAAGCTCTACGATCTTGTTGATCTGGTCAGAATCCAGAGTTACATTATTCTGCTGAGCCACATTCACTACAATGTTATAGATATCATCCGCATTCTGTACATTGTTCTGAATGACCTGCATCTTGGAATTGTTCATAACAGTAGTTGCATCATTCTTGCCTACCTCATCAGCCAGATTTCCTGTCACTACCATTTCCTCTGTTGCCAGTTCCTTCTTGGTGCTGTCCAGCTGCTCGCCTGTGGCAGTCTCATAAGCCATCTGGATTCCAGTCAGTGCGCCTGTACCGGAAACCTCAAAAGGACATGCTGCAACAACTTCACAATTCTTTACACCGGAAGTAGAAAGAGATGTAGCGATCATATTACAGGTTACCCAGTTCAGGTTTGCTGTACGGACTTTAATTCCGCCGGATGTGGTTGGCTTTACATAAGCACAGCTTACTGTCCTGGTTCCGATCTGCTCAATAGGAACGTATGCGCTCAGATGATCTCTCTCATCCTGATTGGTGATCGTCAGGATCTGTACCTGGTCACTGCTTACATTAAAATATTTCATCATAGTGTTCTTCTGTGCATCTGTAAGGTCAGCCCCCAGTGTTACAACCTTCATGGAATCTGCCATTGTCGGTATTGTGGTCCCGGAAACCACCAGACATGCACTGCAGAGCAATGCACCTAATTTCTTAATATTTTTCATATTATAACCTCCCTGTGTTTGAACAAAAGACCTCTGGTTCTTTTTCGTGGCTTTTATTATAACATATTTTTATTATAATTTGTATTTCTAATTTAATGGTTTCTAATTTAATATCAATTTAATTTCAGATACTTATGGTAAAATCCAGGCAAAGGTGGTATAATAATCCCATTAATATAACAGACGGCAGATTTGGCTGTTCTTTTAATGGCTTCAGCCGACTTAATGATTGAGAGGATGGTGCGGTTATGAATATTAAAATTGATGAATTATTAGCAGCTTTAAAGAAAAAAGAAGAAGAGCAGGATAAAAATACAGTTCTCTGGGTATTGGCGATCATCGGTGCTGTCGCAGCAGTAGCAGGTATTGCATTTGCTGTTTATCGCTTCTTTGCTCCGGATTATCTGGAGGATTTTGAAGAAGACCTGGATGATGACTTTGATGATTATTTTGAGGATGAAGAATAATCCAGAATATGATCAGCAGTCTTCGTTGACTGTACAGCAATCAGAAAGCTCCGGCTGAACCCGGAGCTTTTTTTAACGAAAGGATTTAAGTTATTTATGAAAAAAGGCGAAATATATGATGGCACAATTGAAAAAGTAGATTTTCCCAACAAAGGGACTGTGATGATAGGAGATCAGAAGGTCACTGTCAAAAATGGCATTCCCGGACAAAAGATCCGTTTTATGATCAACAAAAAGCGTTCCGGCAGGGCAGAAGGACGTCTGCTGGAAGTTCTGGAGAAATCTCCTCAGGAAACCAGAGACCCTGCCTGTTCCATTTTTCCGGAATGCGGCGGCTGTATGTACCAGACCATGTCCTATGAAAAACAGTTGGAAATGAAGGAACGCCAGGTCCGGGAGCTTCTGAACGCAGCATTGGAAAGCGCAGACTATAGCTGGGAAGGCATCCATGGAAGCCCTATGGAATTCCGTTACCGCAATAAAATGGAATTTTCTTTCGGAGACGCTTACAAAGATGGCCCCCTCACTCTTGGTCTTCATAAGAAAGGCAGCACCTATGATGTACTTACAGCATCAGATTGTAAGCTGGTTCATGAGGATATGACAAAAATCCTCTCCTGTGTCCACGAATATTTTTTGAAGCTGAATGCTTCCTATTATAAAAAGATGCAGCACACAGGTTATCTCCGACATCTTCTGCTCCGACGGGGAGTAACTACCGGAGAAATTCTGGTACATGTTATTACCACCAGCCAGGAGGAATATGATCTGGAGCCGCTGAAGAATCAGCTTCTCGCCCTTCCATTGGAAGGAAAAATCGTAGGCATCATGCACATTATCAACGATTCTCTCTCAGATGTGGTACAGAGTGATGAGACCCGTATCCTTTATGGTCAGGATTACTTCTATGAAACTCTGCTGGGATTGCGCTTTAAAATCAGCACCTTTTCCTTCTTTCAGCCAAACTCTCTGGCAGCTGAGGTTCTGTATTCCGTTGTTCGGCAATATATTGGAGATACCAAAGATAAGGTAGTCTTTGACCTCTATAGCGGAACCGGCACCATCGCCCAGCTTGCCGCCTCTGTAGCAGATGAAGTAATCGGTGTCGAAATTGTGGAGGAAGCTGTAGAAGCAGCAAGAGAAAACGCAGCACTTAACAATCTGAAAAACTGCAGATTTATTGCAGGTGACGTACTGAAGGTACTGGATGATCTGACTCAAAAACCGGATGTGATCATTCTGGATCCGCCCAGAGACGGCATTCATCCCAAAGCACTGCCTAAAATCCTCTCCTATGGGGTAGATCATATTGTCTATATTTCCTGCAAAGCCACCAGCCTGGCCAGAGATCTTCCCGCATTTCTGGAGGCAGGATATCGCCTGGAAAAAGCCTGCTGTGTAGATCAGTTCTGCCAGACTGTCCATGTGGAGACAGTGGCTTTATTAAAGCGTACCTTAACATCAGAATAATTTTCCCCCAGAAAAAAGAGCTCTCTATGTCAGATTCTTTTCCTCTGACATAGAGCGCTCTTTTGTATTCTTTTCTGCTCAGATTTTCTTCAGCTTTGCAAATCCGGCAAACATTTTTTTCACTCCTACTTTATCGAAATCTACTGTGACCTCGTAGTCTCTTCCTCCTTCTACGATATTTTTCACCACACCTACTCCAAATTTCACATGGCGCACAGTATCTCCTATCTGATAGTCCAAAGAATCCGCCTTGGTGACCTTAAACTGAGTTGCCTGAAAAGGCTTGGCAGCAAACACCTGCTTCATTTTGGAAAGACTGCTGTCTCCGGTTAGGGATTCTGAGATCTTCGGTTTCTTTTCTTCTACCTTATAGCCCAGATCCACCAGTTCCCTGGGAACCTCACGAACAAATCTGGATACCTTATTATACTGGACATCTCCGCGGATCATCCTCTGTCTGGCACTGGTCATGGTCAGCTCCTTCATTGCCCTGGTGATCCCTACATAACACAGACGGCGCTCTTCCTCCAGATCAGAACGGTCATCTGACATAATAGACATATAAGAAGGAAAAATCCCATCCTCCATTCCTACCAAAAATACATTGGGAAATTCCAGACCTTTCGCACTATGAAGAGTCATAAGAAGTACATAGTCCTGATCCGGATCTACACTGTCAATATCTGCGATCAATGCAATTTCTTCCAGAAATCCGGACAAAGTTGCAGGTTCTCCTCTCTCCTCCCCTGCTTCCTGATAAGCTTCCGTCTTGGAAATCAATTCATCGATATTTTCAATCCTTGCCCTGGATTCCTCTGTATCCTCTGCCTCCAGCTCCGTCACATAACCGGTAAGGCGGATTATTTCTTCCAAAAGCTCTCTGACTGTATAAGCCTCTGCCTTACTTTTCAGGCCCTGAATAAAAGTAACAAATCCATCAATCTTTGACAGACTTCTTCCTATAGAGGGAATCTCCTCTGCCACACGTAATGCATCATAAAAACTGATATCCATCTGATCTGCATAATCCTGCACCCTGCTCAGAGTAGTAGCTCCGATTCCTCTCTTGGGCACATTGATAATACGTCGCACTGCCAGGTCATCCTTGGCATTATTGATGGTTTTCAGATAACAGAGAAGATCTTTGATTTCCTTACGCGCATAAAAGTTTACTCCACCCACTATTTTATAAGGAATATTTGCCAGAAGACATTTTTCCTCAAAAAGGCGGGACTGGGCATTGGTACGGTAAAGGACGGCAAAATCCTTATACATTCCTTTTCCTTCCCGGCGCGCTCCGGCAATCTCTCCCACTACATATTCTGCCTCTTCATATCCATTCATAAACTGGCGGAAATGGATTTTCTCTCCCTCCTGATTCTCTGTCCAGAGAGTCTTGGGCTTACGTGCCCTATTGTGGGCAATGACTTCATTTGCAGCCCTGAGAATATTTTGGGTAGAACGGTAATTCTGTTCCAGCCGGATCACTGCGGCATCCGGAAAAACATGCTCAAAACCAAGAATGTTGCCAATATTGGCGCCTCGGAATTTGTAGATGGACTGGTCATCATCTCCTACTACACAGAGATTCTCATATTTTGATGCCAGCAGACTTACGAATTTAAATTGTGCAGTATTGGTATCCTGGTACTCATCTACCATAATATACTTAAAACGCTCCTGATAATTTTCCAGCACATCCCCACAATTCTGGAAAAGCTCTACTGTTTTCACAATCAGGTCATCAAAATCCAGCGCATTATTCTTACGCAGAGATGCCTGATATTCCCGGTAAATAGCAGCCACTTTCTTCTTATTGTAATCCCCTGCAGCATTCATCTCCATTTCGTCCGGAGTGATCAGCTCATCCTTTGCATGTGAAATCTGGGCTAGCAGGGAACGTTCCTTATAAATCTTGGTATCCACATTCAGTCTGCGGCAGATGTCTTTCATAAGGGTTTTCTGATCATCGGTATCATAAATAGTAAAACTGTTATCATATCCAAGTCTGTCAATATGCCTTCTGAGAATACGCACGCAGGTGGAATGAAAGGTAGATACCCAGATACTCTCTGAGCCAAAACCTACGATCTTATCCACACGTTCTCTCATCTCACTGGCAGCTTTGTTTGTAAAGGTGATAGCCAGAATATTCCAGGGATTGACCCCTTTCTCATCTATCAGATATGCAATTCTGTGAGTCAGCACTCTGGTCTTTCCTGAGCCCGCCCCTGCCAGGATCAGCAGTGGTCCTTCTGTATGAAATACTGCCTCCTGCTGTCTGGAATTTAATGTATTGTAAATATCTCTCATTTTCTGCTCCTGTATTCGATAGCTATTTCAGTTCTCTCCCAATTATACACAAAAGCGGACCATACCACAACAGTTTTCAACATACACCCCTGTTTGTCCATTGACAATCCACAATTAAATGCCTTATACTGACACTGACTTGCAGTAAATTGATTCTACTGCATACATACACTTTTGAGGAGGAATAAGTCATGAAAAACAACAATAGCATTAAAACCGTTGTAGCCGTTGGTATCGGTGCAGCGCTGTTCTTTGTACTTGGACGTTTTGTCGCAATCCCAAGTCCGGTACCTAACACCAATATCAGTCTCCAGTACGCAGTCCTGGCTCTGCTGGCCGTTATGTACGGACCGGTAGCAGGGGGACTTATCGGATTTATCGGTCATACTCTGATCGACCTTTCCTGGGGTGGAAGTCCATGGTGGAGCTGGGTGATCACTTCTGCTTTCGTAGGTGTGATCGTAGGTCTCTTTGCCAAAAAACTGAATGTACAGGAGGGAGAATTTGGCAAAGGAAAGGTTACTCTTTTCACAATTGCCAATATTGCAGCACATGTGATCGGATGGATCGTTGTTGCCCCTGTACTGGATATTCTCATCTATGCAGAACCTGCTAATAAAGTATTCGCACAGGGTGCTTTTGCAGCCATCTCCAATACGATCACAGCAGTAATCGTAGGCGGACTTCTGGTTCTGGCATATACCAAGACCATCGCAAAAAAAGGATCTCTGGATCAGGAATAAGCTTCAGACAAAAAGCCTTGTCATTTAGCGAAAAGCTTATGTGATAGGGCTTTTTCTTTTTCAGGACTCACCCTCTAAAGTACGTGATTATTATAGAAACAATTTTTCGATTATTATAGAAATTAATTTGAGGTTAAACAGATGACAGAACAAAACTTACCTGTTATTTCATTTAAAAATTTTTCATTTCAATACCGTGCCCAGAAAAAGCCAACTCTGACCGGAATTAATCTGGATATTTATCCGGGAGAACGTGTTCTCATTGCCGGCCCCTCCGGAAGTGGCAAGAGCACGCTTGCAGGCTGTATCAATGGTCTGAACCCTTTCTCCAATCCCGGAGAATGCACAGGTTCTCTTATTGTAGACGGTGTAGATGCTCCACACAGCAGCATCTTTGAACTCTCTGCACATGTAGGCACTGTACTCCAGGATCCAGACGGACAATTTATCGGTCTGACTGTGGGAGAGGATATTGCCTTTGCGCTGGAGAACAGCTGTATGCCACAAGAACAAATGCACAGTATCACCAGACATGCTGCTGAACTGGTGGGAATCCAGGATCACCTGGACTATGCACCTCACGAATTATCCGGTGGACAGAAACAACGCGTCAGCCTGGCCGGAGTCATGGTAGACCAGGTAAAGATCCTGCTTTTTGACGAACCACTGGCAAACCTTGATCCTGCTACAGGCAAACAGGCCATCGAGCTGATCGATGAGATCCAGCAGAAAACTGACACCACTGTTCTGATCATTGAACACCGTCTGGAGGATGTCCTCTGGAAAAATGTGGACCGGATCGTTCTGGTGAATGAGGGAAAAATCCTGGCAGACCTTCATCCCGACGAACTGCTCTCCACTACCCTGTTGGCAGATAACGGAATCCGTGAGCCTCTGTATGTGACCGCTATGCGTTATGCCGGAATTGAAATTGCGCCATGCAAAAAGCCCTCACATATAAATTCTCTGATTCTGGATCAGACAGATCAGAAAATGCTTCAAAACTGGTTTCATCAAAAAGAACTTTCTGAGCCTTCCGGCACACCGGAACCGCTCCTTGAGATAAAGAACCTAAGCTTTGGATATACCCGGAACCACCCCACACTAAAGGATGTAACTCTTACCATATACAAGGGAGAAATGGTCAGCATTGTAGGACGCAACGGTGCAGGTAAATCTACCTTGTCCAAGCTGATCTGCGGGTTCGAAACACCTGATCAGGGAACCTTACTTTTTAATGGCAAAGATTTCTCCGGAGAAAATATCCGTCGCCGCGCTAAATATATCGGATATGTCATGCAAAATCCAAATCAGATGATTTCAAAGACCATGATTTTTGACGAGGTAGCCCTAAGTCTGAGAAATACCGGTATGGCAGAAGACCAGATTCGCGAAAAAGTGGAAAATACATTAAAAATCTGCGGACTTTATCCCTTCCGTAACTGGCCGGTATCTGCCCTCAGCTTTGGTCAGAAAAAACGTGTAACCATTGCCAGCGTGCTGGTACAGGATCCGGAACTGATCATTCTGGATGAGCCTACTGCAGGACAGGACTTTCATCATTATACAGAGATCATGGAATTTCTCCGTACACTCAACCAACGCGGAGTTACTGTTATAATGATCACTCATGATATGCATCTGATGCTGGAATATACGCCCAGAGCTCTGGTCTTCTCTGATGGGCAGCTGATCGCAGACCGAAGTGCAGCCGCAGTTCTCTGTGATGAATCCCTGATCACTCAGGCCGCGTTAAAAGAAACCAGTCTTTTCACTCTCGCTAACCGATGCGGTATCACTCCGCCGGAAGCCTTTGTGGAACGTTTTATTGAAGAAGACAGGGAGGTACGGGACAATGGCCGCTAATACTGTATTAAATTATCTTCCAAGAAAAAGTGTGATTCACAGACTGACCGGAACTACCAAACTGGCATTCTTCCTGCTCTTTACCTTTGCAAGTATGATCACCTACAATACCTGGGTGCTGCTCGGACTCCTGGCAGTAAGCATAGCTGCTTTCAGACTAAGCAAAATTAAGATTCGGGAAGTACGGTTTATGATGATCTTTATGCTAGTGTTCCTGTTGCTGAACAATCTGTTTATCTTTTTGTTCGACCCCAATCAGGGAACCCATCTGTACGGCACACACCACGTACTATGCCATTTATTCTGGCGATATGACCTGACCGCAGAGCAGCTGTTTTATATGGTCAATATTTCTCTGAAATACTTTGTAGCCCTGCCTGTAGCCATCCTGTTTATCTCTGCCACTGATCCCAGCGAATTTGCGGCAAGCTTAAACAGTATCGGTATTTCCTATAAGGTAGGCTATTCTGTGTCCATTGCCCTGCGCTATATTCCGGATATCCAGAGAGATTATCACAGCATCAGCCAGGCTCAGCAGGCCAGAGGTGTGGAGCTGGGAAAAAATGAAAGATTCTTTTCCAGGCTAAAAAACTCCGTTAATATACTGCTGCCGTTGATTCTTACCAGCCTGAACCGGATCGATACCATCTCCAATGCAATGGAACTTCGTGGCTTCGGCAAAAACCAAAAACGCACCTGGTACACCCAAAGGCCTTTTGCACGCAGAGATTTTCTCACGCTGGCGCTGGGCGTACTGCTGTTATTGTTCAGTCTGACAGTAACTATAAAATGCGGACGTTTTTACAATCCATTTTGCTAATTCAGTAAAAAAAACATTTACAAGTAGTATTTGAAACTATATAATAGGGGACAGAGGTGATGAAAGATGACAATCGATGAAAAAGACATGATCAACAGTATTCTGTCCAGTATTTCCAGAATTGACTATATTAAACCGGAAGATATTCCAAATATTGACTTATACATGGATCAGGTCACAACCTTCATGGAAGAACAGCTGGCTGCCACCAAGCGCTACGGGGATGACAAGATTCTGACCAAGACCATGATTAATAATTACGCCAAAAATAAGCTTCTTCCCTCGCCGGAAAAGAAGCGTTATTCCAAAGAGCATGTACTTATGCTGATCTTTATTTACTATTTCAAGAATATCCTGTCTATCAATGACATACAGACTTTATTCACACCGATTGTGCAGAAATATTTCAAGTCTATGACAGAAAAGGATATGACCTATATATATAATGAAGTTTTCAGCATGGAGAAGGATCAGATCGAATCTCTGAAAAAGGATCTGCTCCGCAAATATAAAACAGCACAGGGGACTTTCAAAGATGCAGATGAAGAAGACCAGGAAATTCTCAAACGCTTTTCCTTTATCTGTCTTTTAAGCTTCGATGTTTATGTAAAAAAGATGATGATCGAGCATCTGATCGATGGGATGAATCCACCAGCAGAACAGGATTCCAAAAAGAAGAAATAACTGACTGCTCATAATCAAACGAATACTGTTCAAGAACGAATTTTTGCCATTTCCATAATAAAAAAACCAGAAATACACCTATCTGTTATTGATAAGTGATTCCTGGTTTTTATAGTTTACCCTGTGAACATCACTGATTATTTTTCTACCGCTCTGAATGTAAATTTAACCGGCTGGTAATCTCCTGTTGTCAATGGCAAAGGCAGACCTGCCTTCATAAGAGCTGCACCTGTATATACTTTTCCTGTTGCTGTGTCTTCGTATTTCATATCAGCATCCAGCCCCTGTGGGTAGAAAAGATAAATATAAGGATTTGCTTCACTGTGGAGTCTTACTCCGCATACAACCGTTTCTTTCTTATCTTTTGATACGAACTGCCAGAGTACATGGTTGTTGTTTTCGAATGGATTCACCAGACGATAATAGTCTCCGGACTGTACCAGATGCTCCATTTCTTTATACTTCAGAATCTGCTCTCTGGCTGTCTTTTTCTCTTCTTCGGACATCTTCATCAGATCCAGCTCATAGCCAAAGGTACCTGCGGATGCAACAATTCCTCTTGTCTCAAAAGGAGTCGTTCTTCCGGACTGATGGTTCGGGCATACGCTGACATGTGCGCCCATTGCACTTATGGGATATCCGAAGGATGTACCATACTGGATTTTCAGTCTGTCAATAGCATCTGTATTGTCACTGCACCAGATCTGCGGAGAATAGTAAAGCATTCCTGCCTCAAATCTTCCGCCTCCGCCTGAGCAGGACTCAAACAGAAGATTCGGATATCTCTGCACCAGGCTTTCCATCATTTCATAAACAGCCAGCACATATCTGTGGTAAACCTCTCCCTGACGTTCCTTTGGAAGAGCTGCTGAGAATACGTTATCTACGCTTCGGTTCATATCCCATTTCACATAATCAGCCTTGCATGCATCCAGAACCTTAAAAATCTGGTTCATAATATGTTCGCGTACTTCTTTTCTGGTAATATCCAGATTTAACTGATGTCTGCTTCGGTTCATGGCACGTCCCGGGATCTTTAGTGCCCAGTCCGGATGTTCTCTGTACAGATCACTGTCCTCAGAGATCATCTCCGGCTCTACCCACAGACCGAATTTCAGTCCAAGTCCATGAATCTTCTCTGCAAGTGCGGGAAGTCCGCCTTTAATCTTCTCTTCATTTACTTCCCAATCACCAAGTGCACACCAGTCATTGTCTCTCTTTCCAAACCATCCGTCATCCAAGACAAACATATCCAGTCCGATATTTTTTGCCTCTTCTGCAATGTGGTAAATCTTATCTGCGTCAAAATCAAAATAAGTTGCTTCCCAGTTATTTACCAGGATCGGTCTTGGCTGCTCTGTGTATTTGCTGCGGATCAGATTGCTTCTGTATGCATCATGATAGATTCTGGAAAGTTTTCCGAAGCCTTCTGCTGAGTATGCCATGATCACTTCCGGTGTCTCAAAACTCTCTCCCTGTTCCAGTGTCCAGGAGAAATGATAAGGATGGATTCCCATTGCCACACGGGTATGTCCTACCTGATCCACCTCTGTTTCAAATAAGAAGTTTCCACTGTATGCAAGTGCATATCCATAGCAGTTTCCGTAAGTTTCCTCTGTATTTCTGTCACAGAGGATCACAAATGGATTGTGATGATGGCTGGATGTGCCACGGATACTTCCCACAGACCAGTTGCCATGGCTAAGAGGAGTTCTCTCCATCTGACGTTCCATATTGTGTCTGCCATAGAAATGGACTGCCTCCAGTTCTCTGTATTCATAGTCCATTTCCACAGACATTGCTTTTTTTACTGTAACCGGTGCTGTACCTGTATTTTCCAGGCGTACCGCTCTGGTGATCACATCAAGATGAGGAAATACACCATAGAGAAGATGTGCTTTCAGTCCGCTGGCACGGTCTGTCAGAACAATTTCCAGTGTCTCTGCCTCATCTTCCTTTGCAAACATTGCCGGAAGCCCTTTCAGGCTGTACTTTCCTTTTGTAATCTCATAGGACTCAAATTTCAGATTTGCAGTATCACTGCCGTCTGCCTGCTCTGTCTCCAGGCCATTGATACGATAATCACCATTTCCATATGCAGTATATTCCTGTGGCAGGGTATCTAATGAAAATGTTTTGTCCTTTTCTGCCTCATAAGGATTTCCTGAAAATCCTCTGTCCACACATACGATCCTGTCTGTGATCAGTGCATCGCCTACCGGACTTCCATAATACAGATGAACCAGAGTATCATACTCTCTTACCTGCATCTGATAAGTGCTGTGCTCTGTTCTCAGGTCGAATACTTTCTCTGCCTCGTGATATTTGATCCATTCCATACTCTGTACCTCTCATTTCTTTGTTCTTTCTATTTTATAGATGTTCTATCTATTTTTTATGTAACCAGGTATCGCTGTTTGTTTCGGTTAAAACGCGTACTGATCAGGTTCTGTGTCCACGTAGTGATGTCCCTCTTCCTCCTCTTTGAAGTAGGGCTTGAACAGTTTCCACATAAACCAGGAATCTGCATAGGCAGTCAGGGAGAATCCAAACATCAGCCAGATCAGCAGATATACCGGGAAAAGTTTTGCATCTACAAGTGTCATTGTCATTGGCAGGATTGTGATCACTGCCACAGCTAATGCATAGCCTATATGTTTAACCGCAAAATAAAATGCGTTTGTGATCAAAGTCATTGTTTTATTTTCAAATGCTGCAACTGTTGGAAATACATACAGCGCAACTGCCACCAGAGGAATATATACCGCAAAGATCACATAATTAAAAATCTGTGACATGGATCCCGGCATTGTTGCCAGAGCTTCTTTTTCCATATAAATAAATATTCCTGCTGCAGCCATCAGAATCCAGATCAGTGTGGACTGCCTGAAATTCTGCTTAAAACTCTTAAAAAAATCATGAAGTACTCTGATATCTCCATCTTTATGGAGCTTCAATGTACAGTAAAATAATGCAGTGGTGGATGCCCCTGCTGTGATAATCGGAAGAGAGCACACGATCCACAGCAAATTTAATGCGATCAACTGACCTAAAAATCCAAATATTCTGTCAAAGAGACTTCCTGGTTTCATTTCTATCTACCTCTTCCTTTCCTGTCATTTATCTTTTTTTATTTTATATTTCAGTTTTCTTTCTCTAGAGCATGTTAAAAAAAACCATTCCCGCAAATTGTGACGCACATCTTGGGGAAAGCATTTTTCAGACACACTCTAAATATTATCAAATCCAGTTTCAGGCAAGCCCTGCTACAATCTCTGGTCTGATTTTATAACAAAGCCTGCCTGTGCCGCTCAGATCAAGAGAAAACTCTGTCTGAACACCTGAACTTTTACTTAATATTTATTGTTTATTTTTATTACAGCTTACCACCAGATGTTGCAATACCTTCGATGAACTGCTTCTGGAAGATCAGATACAATACGATCATCGGGATACATGCAAGCAGAGATGCTGCCATCAGCTGCGGATAATTGTTGGTGTACTGTCCCTGCATTTTTGCAAGTGCTGCTGACAGAGGCATTACATCTTTGTTACAGATCAAAGGCCACATCAGGTCTTTGTATGCAAATACTGCTGTGAAGATTCCCAGCGCCACCATGGAAGAACGTGTCAGAGGAGCCATGATGAACAGGAAGGTCTGGCCGATGTTACATCCATCAAGGCGTGCAGCCTCTTCCAGATCTTTCGGAAGTCCCATATAAGCCTGTTTGAGGAGGAATGTACCAAATGCAGTAACAATACCAGGAAATACCAAGGCAAAAATGGTATTGAGCATTCCCATTTTACTTACCATTAAGTACTGTGGGATAATGAAGATCTGTCCAGGAACCATCATCTGGAAAAGAACCAGAGAGAACATCAGGTTTTTACCCCTGAAGTTCAGACGTCCAAATGCATAGCCTGCCAGTGTTGCTGTCAGAACCGCGCATACAACACGACCCAGGATCAGAAGCAATGTATTGATATACAGATGTAAGAAATCCATATTTTCGATTACTTCTTTAAAGCTGTCCCATCTCCATGTAGACGGGAGGATTACGAACGGGTTGACAGAGGTTGCCTCTGTCATAGTTTTGAAAGCTGTCAGGATCATCCATAAGAAAGGAACCAGCATGGTAATAGATACCAGTATCAGGATAACATGGATCAGAACTCTGTTTGCTTTATCTCTTGCTGACATAATTATCCCTCCTTAGTTATAATGAACCCACTTCTTCTGCGCAATGTTCTGGAATACTGTCATGATCATAATTACAACCAGAAGAAGTACGACAATTGTTGAACCATAGCCTTTATTATTCTGTACAAAGGAATTCTGGTAGAACAGGTAAACAAGTGACTGTGTTTTGTAAAGTGCAGGATTGTTTCTATCCATAACCATAAAGATCAGGTCGAACACCTGCATGGCACCGATAACACGGGTAACCATTACAAAGAAGATGGTCGGTGAAAGCAACGGAATTGTAATGTGGAAGAACTGTTTAATTCCAGTTGCTCCGTCAATGCTTGCTGCTTCATAATAATCTCTTGGGATTTCCTGCAGACCGGACAGGAAAAGTACCATATTGTAACCAATGATGGACCATACACCGATCACTGCGATCGCATAAACTGCAATCCTCGGATCAGAGATCCAGTTGATCTTTGTATGGAAAATGTGATTGAGAAGACCAAACTCTGAGTTAAACAGCCATCTCCATACCATGGCGATCGCAGCCGGAGCGGCAACCATAGGCAGGAAGAAAATAGTTCTGTAAACAGCACGGCCTTTCATTTTACGGTTTAATAAAACTGCCAGTACAAGTGCGATAGCAATGGAAAACGGAACTTCCACAATGGCATATTTAAATGTATTTAATAATGCCTGCCATACTTCCGCATCGTGGAACAGCTTTACATAGTTGTCAAAACCAATGAAGATATTTCCCTTACCGAAATCTCCGGTCTTGAAAAAGCTCTCATAAATGGTCTTAAAAATCGGATAGATATTTAAGATGATCAGACCAAGCATTGTAGGAAGAATGAACGCCCATCCCCAGATGAATTCATTCCGCGCCTGACTGGTACCTTTTTTTGGATTTGCCACGGCTCTCACTCCTTCTTATCATAGAATTCTGTTGCTGATTTGAATGGAAAACTGCCGCATATGAGCATACCCTTTGTGACTTCTGCGGTTATCACATAATCGGAATCTTTTCTGCGGCAGCTTTTCTGTTTCTTATTTTTTATGAATGGTTTTGTTAAACATTAATTAATAGGACTCTTCTGCAATGGCATCGTTCATAATAGTAACGATATTCTTGCATGCATCATCCATGCTTTCTTCATCATTCCATGGTTTCTTCAATTCTTCGCACATTGGGTTCCACCATGCAAGTGTTGCATTTGTGTGTGGTCTGAATACGATATTGTCCATTGCATCCATGTATGGCTGTAAGTTGAAGCAGTCAACACTGTTAACCCATCCATCGGACATTCCTTCGTAAGCTGCCATTGTTACACCAAGGTCAGCCTGTTTCTGCTGCATATCTTTTGTACCGAACCACTCAATAAGCTGGAAAGCTTCATCCGGCATATCTGTGTTTGCAGATGCTGCCCATCCAAGACCATTGTAAAGAGATACGCTCTCTCCTGTTTCAGCATCTTTCGGAAGTCTTGCCACATCACAGTGTTCTTTGATATAATCGTTGTCTTTGAAACCAGATACCATCCAGGATCCCTGAGAGATCATAGCTACTTTACCAGATCCGAAGAGTACGTCTGTACCTGTTTCGGACATTGTAGATGCAGGAGGCATTACATTTTTAACACATTTATCAACGAATTCCATTGCTTTGATAGTGTTTGGATCATCAAAACCGGATTTGTTATCATCTGTCAGTACACATCCGCCCATGGAGTAAATAATATTCATCCACGTATCCTGCTCGTTAGACGGGTTTGCTGCGAAACCATACTGACTTCCGTCTTCTTTTGTAAGTTTCTCTGCAATATCATAGAACTCATCCCATGTCCAGCTTCCGTCCGGATAGTCGATTCCTGCTTCATCGAACATATCTTTGTTGTACCACATGGCGATTGTATCGATGTCCTTCGGTACTGCATATGTTTTTCCATCCCACTGATACATTTCTTTGATATCTTTCGGGAATTTGTCCATTTCCAGTTTGTCGCTGTCTGCAACCTTGTCTGTCAGATCAAGTAAGATATCATTGGACATATATCTTACTGCTTCGTTGGAATGCATCCAGAATACGTCCGGCATGTCTCCGCCTGATGCACCTGCTTCAAGAAGTGTCCAGTAGCTGCTCCACTCTACTACCTGAAGTTCAGTTTTGATTCCTGTCTCTTTTGTAAACTCATCCATGATCTCCTGAAGTCCGGCTTTCTGTCCGTTATCCCAGATTGCAACTGTCAGGGTTTTGTCTTTCGCCTGTGCGCTTACTGGTGCAAGGGAAGTAACTGCCATAGCACCGATCACTGTTGCGACTGTGAGTTTTTTCATGTTTTTTCTCATATACATCCTCCTTTATTCGTCGTTTCGACGTGTTCCTTGTGATTCTTATTATATGTTTTTGTCTATTTTTTTTCAATAGACTAATGAAATAAATTTATGTCATAATCGTTATGGAAAAATCGCTGAATTTATGGTAAAATGTCAACAGCGACTTGAATTTATGCGTATTTACAGGATATCATTCCATATGTCTTTATATCAATTAATACCCGCAGTCAAAGAAAATAGAAAAAGGAATTGCGCAAATGCCAAATGTAAAATATACGGACAGCGCTACTTTCCGCTGTCTTGAAAACCTGAAAGAAGGCTCCCTTGATATCAGTCTGATCCATACGGGCAAAGAACACTGCCCGCCCGGACATATCTGTTCCATGCCAAGAGATGAGTTCATCATCCATTTTGTGCTGGACGGTACCGGATTCTATTCTGCCGGAGGTCAGACCTGGAGCCTTACTCCCGGACAGATGTTTGTAATTTATCCAAATGAACCTATCACATATGGTTCAGACGAAATCAATCCCTGGACTTATGCCTGGATCGGTTTTCGCGGAATCCGAGCTCATTCGATGGTAAAAGAATGTGGATTTTCCAAAAATCAATTAGTGCTTCCTGCACCGGATCAGAAAATAATCCTGAAACACATCGATTATATGCTGAATCATAAGCAGCTTTCCAAAGCCAATGATCTAAGGCGCCAGGCTTATCTGATCCTGTTGTTAGCCGAGCTTGCCGACTTTCATGAAAAGCAATCTGCACAGAACAAAAAAAGTGCTAAATATGCTTACAGCACCAGTGTTTACGTAGAGCTTGCCATTGAATATATTAAAGACATGTATCAAAAAGGAATCGGAATTTCTGATATTGCAGATAATATCGGAATCAGCCGTGCCTATCTGAACAGTTCCTTTCAGAAAGAGCTTGGAATGTCCGCACAGACCTTCCTCATTGATTATAAGATGCATAAAGCAGCCAGTCTTCTGGTCAGCACCAGTCTGTCTGTTAAAGAGATTGCTAATAATGTGGGCTATGAAGACCAGCTTGTTTTTTCAAAAGCTTTTAAGAAGAAGTTTGGAATGAGTCCGAAGAATTATAAGACTCATAAAGAAATGATGGATAAATTTAACGAAAAGCAGGTAGACGATCCCGTGTGATCGTTCTGCCTGCTTTTTGTTGATTTTTTATTTCTGTCTATTGCTTTTCGCAACCTCCATAAGGAGCTTACCTGATTCGGTTATTATTTTGCAGTTAAAACATAAATTCTGGACTCATAGTCTGTGCATGGTTCGTCTTCACTTGTAGGTTCACCTGCTGTACAGTCTGTGGTGAGCAGTCCCAGATTCATCAGCTCATCCCCGTAGTTTTCTGTTTCATTATACTCATTTCTGTAGATAAGATCCGGATCCAGTCCCTGAAGCCGCACTCTGGTAAAATCTGCGTTTACTACATTTCTTTCCCTGTACCAGAATACCAGCGCTGTTTTTTTGTCCTCGCTGACTGTCATCCACACAGTTTCATTGCCCTCAAAAGGACTCTTCAGTCTGTAAAAAGTTCCAAACTGGATCAGTTCTCTGTATTCTTTCATAAAGGTAATCTGCTGTTTTACTTCACTGATTTCCTCATCAGACAGTTTATTCAGATCCAGCTCATATCCGAAAGTTCCAAAATAAGCTACATTTGCTCTTGTATGTAACGGAGTTTTGCGGTTTAGCTGATGGTTTGGCACTACAGAAACATGACTTCCCATGGAGCTTACCGGATAACACATGCTTGTGCCGTACTGGATTTTCACACGCTCTGCCGCATCTGTATCATCACTGGTCCATCCCTGTGGCGCATAGTAAAGGATTCCCGGATCAAAACGTCCGCCACCGCTTGCGCAGGACTCAAAGAGAATCTGCGGAAATGCAGTATTTAACCGCTCATACAGATCATAAACTCCGAGAATATATCTGTGGAACACTTCTCCCTGACGGTCTGCAGGAAGTGCAGCTGAATAACATTCCGTAATACTTCTGTTCATATCCCATTTGATGTAGGAAACCTTTGCTTCTGAGAGGATTTTGTACATCATCTCATAAATATAGTCCACCACTTCTTTTCTGGAGAAGTCCAGCACATACTGATTTCTGCCATGACAGGAATGCCTCTGGGGTGTCTGCAGGATCCAGTCCGGATGTGCACGGTAAAGGTCGGAATCCTTATTCACCATCTCCGGCTCAAACCACAGACCAAATTTCATACCCATCTCTTCAATCCTGTCTGCGATTCCCTTGATTCCCTGCGGAAGACGCTCTCTGTTTGCCACCCAGTCACCAAGTCCTGCATAATCGTTGCTTCGTGCACCGAACCATCCGTCATCCAGCACAAATAATTCAACACCACATTCCTTTGCCTTTGCAGCAATTTCCACCAGACGGTCCTCTGTAAAATCAAAATAAGTAGCTTCCCAGTTATTGTTAAGGATTGGCCTGGGACGGTCTCTCCAGTAACCTCTTGCCAGTCTCTTCTGATATAATTTATGGAAGGTCTGGCTCATTCCATTCAGACCCTTATCAGAAAATACCACTACTGCTTCCGGAGTCTGAAAGCTCTCACCACAGTCCAGCTTCCAGTCAAAATTCTGCGGATTGATTCCCACAGTGATACGGGTTGTATCATGAGTATCCACCTCTGCCTGCATTCTGTGATTTCCGCTGTAGATCAGGCTGAATCCCATCACTTCTCCTGCATTTTCTGTTGCCGACGGACGTCGGAGCACAATAAAGGGATTATGTTCATGGGAAGAATTTCCTCTGATGCTTCCCACAGACTGGATTCCCTGCTCTAATCTGCGCTCTTTCACATGACGTTCTCTGGACCATGCACCTGAAAACTGCATCCACACATAATCCTTGTCCGGCAGATCAAGACTGAGGCTCATTGCATTTAACAGATGTACTGATGATGCACCCTCGTTTGTAAATCTGGCACTTCTGGTGATGATTCCCCTCTGTGTAAAAATAGTATAAAGCAATTCCAATACAATTCCTGTTACTTCATCTTTCAATTTTACACATAAGGTCTGGGCTTCTTCGTCTTTCTCAGTATATGTAGCCGGAAGTCCCTGAAGTTTTGGTTTTCCAGCTGCAATTGTATAACTTACATAAGTAAAATCAGAAATCCTGCTGCCGTTTTCCTGAAGGATCTCCATTGCCGGATAACGGTAATCAGAACTACCATACACCGGATATTCCAGTTTCAGATGCTCCAGCGAAAATTTGCGGTTTCCCTCATAAACACAGGCTGTCATTGGTCGCTGCTTCATCTCAAGAAGATATGAAAAATCTTCTCTGTCATGGATTCTTTTCCCAAAATAGAGATTTCCAAGATGTCCATTTGGAAGCACACACATAATATAACTGATGTCATTGTTGTATAAATGGAATGTGTTTGAACTTTCATGAAAAATAATACTCATAACTGTCCCCTTTTTATAATAGATTCAATATGCATGATGTCAGGGGCAAAAGGTTTTTTGACCCTAACTTGATATCACGGATTGCTCCGCGGCTGTGCTGATATCATATACATTATTATAGAGAAAGTTATTCTGAGGCGTTATGGCATTATGTTTGTCTGAACCTTTAAAATGTTAACTGTTGATCAGCTGTTCCAGCCCATCCTCTGATACTTCCAGGTTTCTGCGGTTTTTACTTCTGTCCTGCCTGCGAAACTGCGTTGGTGTCAGTCCTGTTTCATGTTTGAATGCCCTGGCAAATCGTTCTGCATTTCCATAGCCACAGGATTTTCCAATTGATTCTACAGACAATTCCGTAAGAACCAGCAATTCCCTTGCCTTTGTAATACGGTATTTCTGCAGAAAGTCCTTTGGTGAAATATGAAGTTCATTCATAAAGATCGTGTACAGATAACTGCGGTTAACATTTAAATGCTCTGCCAGTTCCTGTACTCCGATTCCACAGGCATATTCATTTTTTATAAATGCCATAGCTTCTTTGATATATGCTCCATACTTGCTTTCGCTTCTATATTTCTTTTCTTTTGAATTACCCAGATAAGTATCAATCACCACATCTTTTGTAAGAACTGAAAAGAAATCATATAATCGTCCCTGCAGATAATACAGATTTGAGGTGGTACTTTCTGTATGTTTCAGAATATCCAGCACAATTTTCTTTAACTCTTCTCCACTTTCCGAACGGAAGATCAACTGCTCGCTGTTTAATCCGATATCCCGAATATATTTTCCTGCATTGGTGCCGCCTACTCCAATCCAAAGATAACTCCAGGGATCATCTTTATCTGCCTGATAGAAAGTCTGTGTGCCCGGCTCGATCAGAAACCCCTGTCCGGCAGTGAGATAATGTTTTTGTCCGGACACCTGATACATTCCTTTTCCTTTCACTACAAAATGGATCAGATAATGTGGACGGGATGCCGGGCCATAGCAATGCAGCGGCCCGCATTGTGCGTAGCCGCTGTAGCTTAGATAAAATTCTTTGAATTTTGGTTCCTGTAATTGTAAGACATATGAATCTTCCATAATATATAGTCTGCTCTCCTGTTTTATAAACAACCATTAACTCCCGGCTATATCATAAGGCCAGTGAACACTCATCTATCTTCTTTAATTCCTCTTCACTGAAGGATGCACTGTCCAGCACTTTCAGATTCTCAAGGATCTGCTGTGGACGGGATGCCCCGATGAGAACGCTGGTTACGATTCCGTCGCGGAGAATCCATTTCAGTGCCATCTGAGCAAGACTTTCGCCTCTCTCTGCTGCAATTGCATTCAGGCTGCGGATACTGTTAAGACGTTCCTCACTGAACTGGTCTGCATGGAGAAAACGTCCGTCTGTGTTGACACGGCTGTCTTTTGGGATTCCATTCAGGTATCGGTCTGTGAGCATTCCCTGCGCCAGAGGACTGAAAGAAATAATTCCCTTTCTCCTCTCTGCTGCTGCCTGTTTCAGACCATTTTTCTCAATCGTTCTGTTAAAAATATTATACGAATTCTGATTAATGATAAACGGACAGTGCAGTTCCTCCAGAATATCTGCGGCGCGTTTCATTGTCTCACCATCATAGTTGGAAATTCCAACATACAATGCCTTTCCGCTTCTGACAATCTGTGCCAGAGCCTCCATGGTCTCCTCAAGAGGAGTCTCCGGATCCATTCTGTGATGATAGAAGATATCTACATAATCCAGACCAAGACGTTTCAGGCTCTGGTCAAGACTGGCGATCAGATACTTACGGCTTCCCCAGTTTCCATAAGGTCCCGGCCACATGTCGTAACCGGCCTTTGTACTGATAATCAGCTCATCTCTGTATGCAGAAAATTCCTCTCTCAGGATTTTTCCAAAATTTTCCTCCGCACTTCCAGGCTGTGGGCCATAGTTGTTTGCAAGGTCAAAATGTGTAATTCCATTATCAAATGCTGTGAAGCACATCTGCTTCATATTCTCATAAACACCGGTATCTCCGAAATTATGCCATAAACCCAGAGATAACTCCGGCAGCATCAGCCCACTGGCACCACAGCGGTGGTATTTCATAGTTTCATAACGTTTTTCATCTGCCTGATACATAAGATAATTTCTCCTTTTTCTGTAATCATACATCCTGTTCCACTTATTTTCAACAAATATTATTAGCATTATTAAAAAGCCACTTTCTGACTGAAAATGGCTTTTTTAACAAATAAACTATATTAAATCCCTTTAAAGCTAAAGGAGAATTCCATCTTTCCGTCTGCATTCAGCAGATATTCCTGATGGGTATATGCTCCCCAGCTGTCGTCACCGCCGATTCCCATCTGGCCTTTGGCTACGCGTACTACTGTGTAATGAATCTGTGGGAGTTCATATGGATGCATGGCATTTTCCATCTCATGTGGAGTGTATGGGAGTGCAGAGAACATCATTGATTCTCCATCCATTTCAAAGTACATTCCTCTGCCCTTGCGATCTGTGACTTTCGCCCAACGTACTTCCTCTTTTGCTCCGCATTCCTGCGGTACCATGTATCTTGCTATGTTGTCCACAACTTTGTTCTGATAAACGCCCAGTTTTGCACCTTTTTTACGGTCTGCATAGGTTTCAGCTTCTCCCAGTCCATACCACTGAACATTGTCGTAATCTGCATTGAATTTGAAAATCACCCCAAATTCCGGCATATCACCAAGTTCTTTTACAGGGTCATAAGTTAAAGTTGTCTTCACCTTTCCATCGCCGAATACTTCGTAGGTGAGCTGACACTCACTGGCTGGTGTGGTTGGCATCAGATAGGTAAATGTTACTTTTACAGAGTGGTCTGTTTCTTCTGCCTGTGGTAAATTGGATGGGCCGTATGCACCTTTTCTGTATTCTTTGTGGCTTAAATACATGCTGGCAATTTTCCACTGTGCGTAGCGCATCTGCATAAGATTTCCACAGTCATTATCTGTTGGTGCACGCCAGAAGTTTGGTTTCGGGATTGCCTCGATCATCTCTTTGCCCGCATATTTATAGGAAACCAGACCACCATTGAGGACAGAGAACATTACTTCGAAGTGCTCGCCGCGGACACCAATGTTGTGTGTGCTTCGGATGATCTGTGGCTTCTTTACAAACGCATCTGATACACATACATCTTTTTCCGCTGTAATCGCTGTTTCTGCTGAATCTGATTTTCCATCCGGAACATCCTCTTTCACCTGATATACATACTGTCCAAACGCAATTTCATGACCTGCAGGTGCCCATATTTCTTCCTCTTTCAGATGGAAGGAAACAGTAATTGTATATTCTCCGGCTGCCTCAGCCTTTTCAAAAGGCAGTTTATATTCTTTCGTACTCAATGGCTCAACTGCTGTTTCCAGTGCTTCTGTACAAATCACTTTTCCATTCTTTGCAAGTGTTACCTTACAGTCAAAAGTATCTGTATTTACAAAGAGGTTCTTGTTAATCACTTTTACTGTATCAGCTGTCACCTCTGCTGTAATATTCTGATAATTGAATTTCACTTCCTGCATCTTGGGAGATGGCTCTCTGTCACCGCCATATGCGATTCCGTTACCACTGAAATTATAGTCTGTAGGGCGTTCTCCGAAATCGCCGCCGTATGCCTGGAACTCTTGTCCATAGCGGTCTTTCTTATAAATAGACTGGTCAATGTAATCCCAGATAAATCCCCCCTGATATTTTGGCTCTGTATCTGTCAGATCTGTATATTTGTGCATGGCACCGCAGGAATTTCCCATGGCATGTGTATACTCACAGCAGATAAACGGTTTACTGTCATCCTTTGCCAGAAACTTTTTGATTGCTTCTACAGACGGATACATCTGGCTTTCCATATCACTGGTATCATTATAACTGCGGTCATGGAAAAGTCCCTCATAATG
This sequence comes from Blautia sp. HCP3S3_C12, assembly GCF_052064155.1. Taxonomy (NCBI): domain Bacteria; kingdom Bacillati; phylum Bacillota; class Clostridia; order Lachnospirales; family Lachnospiraceae; genus Blautia; species Blautia sp. HCP3S3_C12. The sequence goes on from NZ_JBQHWC010000005.1 coordinate 129,387, forward strand.
TACCAGACGGGTAGAGTCATTCTTACGGAAAAGCTGAGACATTTCATAGATATCTTTTCCGCCAAAAGATTCATTTCCACAGGACCAGATCAGGATTGCCGGATGATTCTTGTCTCTCTGATACATGGAGTTGGCACGGTCAAGCATCATATCCAGCCATTCCGGTTTGTTGTGAGGAACAACATGAATATAATCCTTTGTAAATTCCGCCACATCCCAGGAACCATGGGATTCCAGGTTTGTCTCATCGATCATATAAATACCATATTCATCACAAAGCTGATAGATCAGTGATGTATCCGGATAATGACAGGTACGGATAGCATTGATATTATTCTGCTTCATAATGCGAAGATCCTTGCGTAGTTCTTCCTCTGATACATGTCTGCCGCTGACAGAACTGAATTCATGACGGTTTACGCCCTTAAACACGATACGCTTTCCGTTCAGAGTCATAATGCCGTTCTTCATCTCGAAACGGCGGAATCCAACCTTCTGAGGAATCACTTCCTGAATATTTCCTGCTTCGTCATAAAGTTCAATTGTAAGATCATAGAGCTGCGGATCTTCTGCACTCCATAATTTTGGATTATTGATTTTCCATGCAAAGCTGTTCTGTACAGTCTTGCTGCTATTTGTTTTCTGAATATAAAATGGCTCTGCATTTGCTTCTTCATTTCCAGCTTCTGTAAGAGATTTTTTCTCTTCCAGTACACATTCTCCATCTTTTTCAAGTCTGAAAACAATGCTACCTTTTCCCCATGTCTTTACCTTAATTTCAAGATCTGCTGCATCCAGATTCTCTTCCGGGATTGCACGGATCTGAAGATCATATGCATGAGTATCCGGAACTGTATAAAGATACACATCTCTGTAAATACCGGAAAAACGGAAAAAGTCCTGATCTTCGCACCAGCTACTGGAAGTCCATTTGAATACCTGTGCTGCCAGCTTATTCTGTCCATCTTTAAGATAATCTGTCAGTTCAAACTCAGATGGAGTAAAAGAATCCTCACTGTAGCCAACAAAGGCTCCATTCAGCCATAGTGCAAATCCGCTCTCTGCTCCCTGGAAAGAAATAAACAATCTCTTTCCCTTCATATGTTCCGGCACTGTAAAATATTTCACATAGCTTGCAACCGGATTAAATCTCTCCGGAATCTGACCGGGATAAATTTCCTCATGTCCTTCCCATGGATACTGGACATTAGCATACTGGGGTGCATCATATCCTTCCATCTGGATATGTGCCGGTACATGAATATCCTCCCAGTCATAACAGCAATACTCTTCCTTTTCAAACCCCGGAATCACATTTGCATAATTACGGGCATAATGAAACTTCCACAGACCATTCAGACAGTAACGAAAAGAAGTCCCATCCCCTTCCTGTAATGCAGTCTGCATTTCTTTTTTATCTTTATAATATACATGATCTGAATGAGCTTCCATTCGGTTATCGCAAAAATACTGCGGATCTTTTACCAGTGAATAATCAAATGTTTTCATCTTGTTCCTCCTGATATTAATGTGCTGAGAATTTCTATTAATTCCTTATTCTTACTATCCGATTCAAAATCTCGTCAAGCGGATAAAATCATCCGCTTTCGCTGCGTGGCTCTATACCGAATAACTGCTTCTCAATTATTCATTTAAATCTGTAACGGCCCATCAAATAGTTATAAGTTCTCTTTATAGTTCCGATTATAACATCTCATTTTTCTATTCAGTTTGCAAATTCGATCATATAATATTTATTTTCAATCTTTACAATTTTTGAATATTCCGACTTACCAGCCTTCTTCCGTTCGAATATCAAACTTCAACAGCTGCTGCTCATAATTTTCCCCTTTTTTTCTCCACTCCGCCGGTGATATTCCCATAAGACTCCGGAAATTTCGGTTAAAAGTAGAATCCGTTGTAAAGCCACATTCTGTCGCAATGTCAGCTACAGCCCTGTCTGTTTTTTTCAGATACTCACAGGCAGTCCGTATTCTCACCAGATTCATATATTCTACAGGACTCATATGCATACATTTCGAAAACAACCTGCGAAAATGAGATTCACTTAAATGGCAGTTCGCAGACAACTGCGATACCTTTATATTTTCCCTGTAATGATCCGCAATATAATCCAGAGTATCCGAGATGATCCGCATACTCCTGCTCTGCTCTTCATAAAGCCTCTCCTGCTCCGGCGTTCCATTCATTCTGGCAATCTGCACCAACAATGTCAACAACAGACCACTGGCCTCCTGCAGATAAAATTCTTCCTCATAACGCATAATATCCATAATTTTAAGAATACACTGCGCTACAAACGGCTCTTCTTCTGCTTTCAAAAATAATGCTCTTGAATTGATTCTGCGTATCATTTTCTCCGCCTGCACCGGTGTCTCGCAATTCTTTTTCAAAAATCCCTCAACATCCACAAACAGATACTCCCATTTACAAATAGTACCCTCTCTGCTGTCCGTTGTATGCGGAAATCTCTCCGGAATCACACTAAACTCCCGTCCCGAAAACATATTTTCTTCTTCACCCAGCATAAGAATCCCATCCCCATAATAACAAAACCCAATTTCCATAAAATTATGAAAATGCAGATTCTCCACACCCGTCCCATAATTCTGCACCCAGCGCTCTCCCAGAAGAGGAAGGATAGGACTTCCTGCAGGCATGTAATAATAGCGTAATTCTATTTTAGGTTTCTTTTTTTTCATAACTTTTTTCCTGTTTATCCAAAAACTCTCCCACATCAATCTTCATAAATCGATTGATATGGGAGAGTTCTGCACTTATTTATTCTTATACTATCTTATTCCCCTTTAGATTCCTTCTCATCCATCCTGGAGAATACCATTTCATAACCATCATTTCCATAATTCAATGAACGATTCACACGGCTGATCGTTGCAGTGGAAGCTCCGGTCTTCTCTGAAATATCAAGATATGTTCTTTTATCCATCAGCATTTTTGCTACTTCAAAACGCTGTGACAAGGAAAGCAGCTCATTGATCGTACATACATCCTCAAAAAAAGTATAGCACTCTTCCTTATCCTTCAGGCACAGAATCGCTTCAAAAAGATGATCCACGGCCTCTGTTCTGATTTTTTTACTCATTTTTCCCGCTCCTTTTAGAACTCTAGTCTTTGCCACACGGACATTTGTTTTTATTGTGTCCGTATTATATTTCTAACAGTGCTATTTTAACACGTTAAAATATGCGAGGCAAGTAGTTTATAAGGAATTATTTAATCAAATTTGGTCAAAATATTCCATATTTGTTCAAAACGTCAAGCGGATATTCGCAATCCACTTCTCTACATGGCTCTACACCCAATAGCTGCTCCGCAGTTTGTCAGATTTTTCGATTTACATACTTTCTGATCGCATCTACAGAACGATTAAGCACCAGTTCCTCCGGAAAATCCAGTTTCTCCAAAAGATTTCTCGCCAGATCAAACTCCCCAATCAGCAAGTCAAAATGAGCATCACTATCCATCACCACCGGAACCTGATATTTCTTACACAGTTCCAGCATCTCTCTGTCATTCTCCACCGCATTCTGCCTGTTACAGTCCGGCTCCATAGAATGATTATTCAGCTCCAGGACCTTCCCATACTCCTTCGCTCCCTGAACCAATGCCTCATAATCAATCTCATATCTCCCATCATCCGGATGACCGATAATATTTACATAAGGATTCTTCATCACATTCAGATAGCTTTCTGTATTCTCCAGCTTAGACCCCGGCTTCATACATGGAATATGCAGACTGGCAATCACCACATCCATCCTCTCCAAAGTCCTCTCCGGCAGATCCACAGTCCCCCAGGCATCCAGAATATTCACCTCAGATCCCAGAAGAAGCTGAATCCCATACATCTCCCTGGGCACCACCCTGAGATTATCAAAATAATACTGATGACAAGTCCCCGGCATCCCCGGTGCATGCTCCGTAACCCCCAGAACCTCCAGCCCCTTCTCAGAAGCAACCTTCGCCATCTCCCTCAACGAACAATACGCATGCCCACTGGCCACCGTATGCGTATGCAAATCCAACACAGAACTATATCTCATAACAACCCACTCCTCACTTCGTACAATATTCCCTCTAATTATACGACCATCCTCCACCCTTCCACAAGCAAATTTTCAATCCATCCATTTTTACTCAAGCCAACACCCCCAAAATTGCCAGCAGCCAGCGCAGAAAAATAGTGTGTTTGATGTGCATTTGCAGGTATCTTAGATATTCTTAGGTCAAAAAAATCTGCGTTATGAGCCGGCTGTATCACTGTCTGAGCGGAGTCTGCGACGAAGCGAGTTTGAGAAGCCGGCTCATGCCTTTAGCAGATTTTTTTGACCTTAGAATATCTTAGATGCCGAAACCGCACATCAAACACACTATTTTTCTGCGCGTCCCCTGTCAAGTCAAACAGATATTCGCAATTAAAGCAGGAGACTTACTTGATTCGGTAAAAAAACAGGACCTGCACCCTGCAAGCCCTGCCAAAAATTCCTATTCAAGGAGGAATATACAATTTTTTATTGATTTGATAGACGGAAATCTTCTTATAAGCCCGCGCAAGTGTTTATAAAACCTCGCGAAAATGGCTTAAAATCAAGGTTTTCTGCATATCGTCATTTATCTTGCCATATCTCCGTATAAGATGATTTTGTAAGACCGGGCACCATTTTGGCACCACAAATTATAGGAGGACGACATGAAAAACGTACTTTTAGACAAGGGTATTATACTCCCGTCCGGCGAAATCAGCAAGGATAAGGTAAACCTTGTAACCGGAGCAATCACGCAGCCATTCGCAGAAATGGTATGGGTAACGACAGGCGGCGACATGGAAACCGTAAACCGCTTGACCGACGTACTTGTTACCATGAACACCCCCGCCGACCGGGGGAAGCTGTTCAAAATCATAAAAATGCTCTATGGGCTTATGGGCTTGCCCTTTTCCGAGGAAGCCGAGCCTATGGACGCAGACCCCGCCGTTTTGGAATACTTCATTTTTTCCTTTACGGCAGACTTTGGCGAAGTCATACAAGACCTCATAGCCGAAGAAGCAGAATAACGCACCGCACAGGCGGCGTTTCTCACTTCCCACAAGGAAGAACAGGAACGCCGCTTTTTTCATGCCCTTTGTTACGCAGTAGGCATGAAAAAGCCCTTGATTTACGCGGCTTTGCGGACGCGGTTTTCAGCGGATAAGGGATTGATACCTAAACCCTCAAAATCGCGTTTCTATTGCGTAACAGGTATGCAGCAAAGGAGTGATGAAGCTATGGCAGTTTTCAGAGTGGAGCGCAACAAGGGCTATACGGTTATGAGCAACCACCACTTACGCAATAAGGAGCTATCCCTAAAGGCAAAAGGGCTGTTATCGCAAATGCTGTCCTTGCCAGAGGATTGGGACTACACCCTTGCGGGGCTGTCCTTTATCAACCGGGAGAAAATCGACGCTATCCGGGAAGCCGTTAAGGAACTGGAACGCGCCGGGTATATCGTGCGTTCAAGGGAACGCGACGAGAAAGGACGCTTGCGCGGCGCAGATTATGTGATTTTTGAGCAGCCGCAGACCCCGCCTGTATCGGATTTACCTACATTGGAAAATCCAACATTGGATAATCCAACGTTGGAAAAACCTACGCAGAAAAAACCTACGTTGGAAAATCCAACGCAATTAAATAAAGATATACAAAAGACTAACTTACCCAAAAAAGAAAAATCAAATATAGATTTATCAAGTACCGATTCCATTCCTATCCATTCCCTAAATCCCTTGCCTTACGACGGGGAAGCGGCAGAGCCGCCGGAACGGAAACGAAAGGAAGCGACAGACGCATACAGCGTTTATGAGGAAATCATCAAGGACAATATCGAGTACGACCATTTTGTACGCTACGGGCAGGTAGACAAAGACCGTCTGGACGAAATTGTTTCGATTATCCTTGAAACGGTATGCAGCAAGAGAAAGACAATCCGTATCGCCGGGGACGATTACCCGGCAGAGCTTGTCAAGGCAAAGTTTATGAAGCTCAACAGCAGTCACATTGAATTTGTCTTTGACTGCATGAAAGAGAATACCACCAAAATCCGCAACATCAAACAGTACCTTAAAGCGGTGCTGTTCAATGCGCCGAATACCATTGACAGCTACTATACCGCCCTTGTCGCTCACGACATGGCGACAGGCAAAATCTAAAGGAGGATTACCACATGGCACAGAAAACAGGAGCTTTGATTTTTGACGAACAGACCGACCGCTACGACATTCGCTTTGACATTGCCGACTATTACGGCGGCTTGCATTGCGGAGAGTGTTTCGACGTATTCACAGGCGGCAAATGGAAGCCGACCCGCATTGAAATGAGCGCGGCGCAGGAATGGTACCTTGTGGGTATCCGCGCCGAGGATTTGAACGGCTTGCGCGTCCGTATCTAAAGCTTATGGGCGGCTACCGCAGCGGCGTACCACCCTAACACTATCAGACTACCGCGAAAGGAGGACGGTAAATGCAAGATGAAATCAACGAAAAGACCATAGCCCTTTACATCAAGACCGGGAAGCTGACCGCGCAGACACTTCAAAAGGCTATGAAAACGCTGCTTGCACAGATGAAGAAGCAGAAAGACAAAACGCCGCAGGGCAAGCAGACCTTAAAGCAGCTTATGAAGCAGAACGCGGGAGTTTCCAACATTGAGATTACCGAGGGCAATATCAAAGCCTTTGAGAGTACGGCGAAAAAGTACGGTATCGACTTTGCGCTGAAAAAGGACACGACGGAAAACCCGCCCCGCTACCTTGTGTTTTTCAAAGGCCGCGACGCTGACGTGCTGACCGCAGCCTTTAAGGAGTTTTCCGCAAAGAAGCTGACACAGGAGAAAAAGCCCTCTATCCGCAAGCTGCTTTCCTCTCTGAAAGAAAAGGCGGCGGGCTTGAACGCGCAGCGGGACAAGGTAAAGAACAAGGACAGGGAGGTATCGCTATGAAGCAGGAAGTCAAAAAGCTGCTTATCCTCAACCTGCCCTATCTGCTCTTTGTCTATCTGTTTGACAAGATAGGCGCAGCAATACGCCTTACCCCCGGCGCAGACGCAAGCGAAAAGCTCTTGCAGCTTGGGACGGGCTTTGCCGCCGCCTTTTCCAGTATCGCGCCGAGCCTGCACCCCGCCGATCTGCTTATCGGCATTGCGGGGGCGGTCATTATCCGGCTTGCCGTTTACATGAAAGGCAAGAACGCGAAGAAGTACCGAAAAGGCATGGAATACGGTTCTGCACGTTGGGGCGGCGCGGAGGATATAAAGCCGTATATCGACCCTGTATTTGAAAATAATGTGCTGCTGACGCAGACCGAAAGGCTGATGATGAGCAGCCGCCCGAAGCAGCCGAAGTATGCAAGAAACAAAAACATTCTTGTTATCGGCGGTTCCGGCAGCGGCAAGACCCGCTTTTTCGTAAAGCCCAACCTTATGCAAATGCACAGTTCTTATGTTGTTACCGACCCGAAAGGCACCGTCTTAATCGAGTGCGGGAAGCTCTTACAGCGGGGCGGGTACAAAATCAAAGTGCTGAATACGATTAACTTCAAAAAATCCATGAAATACAATCCCTTTGCCTATCTGCGGAGCGAAAAGGATATTTTGAAGTTAGTCAATACCATTATCGCCAACACCAAAGGCGACGGGGAGAAATCCGGCGAGGATTTTTGGGTAAAAGCTGAAAAGCTCTACTATACCGCGCTTATCGGCTATATCTGGTACGAAGCCCCCGACGAGGAAAAGAACTTTACGACGCTGCTTGAAATGATAAATGCGTCGGAAGCCCGCGAGGACGACGAGGACTTTAAGAACCCGGTAGACCTCATGTTTGAACGTCTGGAAGAAAAAGACCCGGAACATTTTGCGGTCAAGCAGTACAAGAAGTACAAACTTGCGGCAGGCAAAACGGCAAAGTCAATCCTTATTTCCTGCGGCGCAAGGTTAGCCCCCTTTGACATACGGGAACTGCGCGAACTCATGGAAACCGACGAAATGGAGCTTGACACTTTGGGAGATAGAAAAACGGCATTGTTCGTTATCATCTCCGACACCGACGACACTTTCAATTTTGTTGTTTCCATTCTCTACACGCAGCTTTTCAACTTGTTATGCGACAAAGCCGACGATGTTTACGGCGGGCGGCTGCCTGTTCATGTGCGCTGCCTGTTAGATGAATTTGCGAATATCGGTCAAATCCCGAAGTTTGAAAAGCTCATAGCGACCATACGAAGCCGCGAAATATCGGCTTCTATTATTTTGCAATCACAGTCGCAGCTAAAGGCAATCTACAAGGACAACGCCGATACCATAGTCGGCAACTGCGACACGACCCTTTTCTTGGGCGGCAAGGAAAAAACGACGCTCAAAGAAATATCGGAAATCTTAGGCAAAGAAACGATTGACAGCTTCAACACTTCCGAAACCAGAGGGCGGGAGCTTTCGCATGGGCTGAACTATCAGAAGTTAGGCAAAGAGCTTATGACGCAGGACGAAATCGCGGTCATGGACGGCGGGAAATGTATCTTGCAGCTTAGAGGTGTGCGCCCGTTCTTCTCTGATAAGTACGACATCACGAAGCACCCGAAATACAAGTACCTGTCCGACGCAGACCCGAAAAACGCCTTTGACATGGAAAAGCATATCAAACGCCGCCCCGCTATCGTAAAGCCGGACGAAGTATTTGACTACTACGAAATCGACGTACAGGAGGACGCAGCACCGTAAAGGGAGGTGGTAATCTATCCGAACTGTAAACACGGGCTATATGGTACGCGCCCCTACTTGGAGCGTGGCAGGAAGCCGCAGCGTATCAACCCTTACAAAAATGACAACTGAATACCGCCGCGCCGCAGCAGTTTAAGCAGCGCGAGGACGCAGCCGCCGAACACAGGCGGCTTTTTTCATACCCAAAACCAAAAACAAACAATTTTTATCGCCGCAAAGCGGCAGAAAGTGAGGATATTATATGGCATTTTTCAACAGCGCAGTAAACGTATTGCAGACCCTTGTTATCGCTCTTGGAGCAGGCTTAGGCATTTGGGGCGTTATCAATCTTCTGGAGGGATATGGTAACGACAATCCGGGTGCGAAATCCCAGGGCATGAAGCAGTTCATGGCTAATTAAAGGGAACAAAAAGAAAGGAAAAGCCAATCCAGACGGTATCAGCGGCAGGCTACAAGAATAAATTGTGATTTCACAAGATTGGTGCTATAATAAGAGAAAAGTTCCTGCCGGGGCAGCCGCTCCGGTGGTATGGATAGAAAGGCAGGAAAACAATATGCACATCAGCTATAAACCACTCTGGCACACACTGTTAGAGCGTGATATGAGAAAAGAGGATTTAAGGCTTGCCGCTGGTATGACAACAAATATGATTGCCAACATGAGCAAAGAGGGAAAGCACATCAGCATGGATACATTAGCCCGTATCTGCGAAACGCTGAATTGTGAGATTACCGATGTGATTGAGTTAGTACCAGACGAGCCTGCTTCCACAGGAGGTAAGGAACATGAGCGAATTGAAACCAAGAATAAAAGAAAACGGAATTGATTATATCCTTGTTGGAGATTACTACATCCCGGACTTGAAGTTGCCGGAGGAACACCGCCCCATCGGAAAGTACGGACGGATGCACCGGGAATATTTAAGAGAAGTCTGCCCAGCCAGATTACACACATTGACCCTGACCGGGGAATTGTGGACATATCTTGCAGACCTGAACGAACAGGCACAGAAACGGTTAGACACCATCATGGAGCAGATGAAAGCTGCCGAGGGCGTGACCGAGGAATTGAAGCGTACCCGTCAAATGGAATGGGTGCAGCGTTGCAATAACATTCACAACCGGGCAGAAGAAATTGTTTTACATGAGATGATTTATTCATAACGGTATGGTAGAATGATTATTACAAATTAGAAGTTGTAAAGGAGACTTTGTATGGGTAGAAAAGAAATAACAACAAAAGAAGATTTAATGAAAGTAATAGAATTATTCGAAAATACTGGAATTACATACTGGTTGGATGGCGGATGGGGTGTAGATATTTTAGCTGGTAAACAAACAAGAATTCATAGAGATATAGATATAAATTTTGATGCTCAACATACGGAAAAATTGTTAAATGTGCTTTTGAATCTGGGCTATAAAATTGATACAGACTGGAAACCGGTTAGAATAGAGTTATATAGTGATGAACTTGGTTACTTAGACATTCACCCGTTCGTTTTAAGTGAGGACGGAACTTCAAAACAAGCTGATTTAGAGGGTGGCTGGTATGAGTTTGAAAAAGATTACTTTGGTAGTGCTTTTTTTGAAGGAAAAACAATTCCTTGTATATCCTTAAAAGGCCAAAGAGTTTTCCATTCAGGTTATGAATTAAGAGATAAAGATAAGCATGATATTTCAATTCTTGAAAGTTTATCAAAATAACATTGCTGTAATTTCTAAGATAAATTCCACTTTATCGCTTTGAAATTTTAACTGAATAAGTATAGCACCAACCGCTGCTACATGGAAGCAAACACAACCATGCAACAGCGGTTTTTCTTTACCGTTTTTTCCTTTGACTGATAGGAGTTCCTGTTTTCTTTGATTTTTGTAGAATCCGAATGAGCCAGCGAAATTCTTCGTCTGACAGATTTTTATAGTTGATGCCGAGCTGCTTGCAGTAAAGGACAACCAGCTTTTCATCCCGACTGCCCTTGAAATTTTCAACCGCTTCCAAATTTTCTTTCAATTCATCGGCAACGGTGGTCTGGGGCGCACTCTCGCTGTCCTTTTTGTGGGCTTCCCGAATATCCCGGATAATGAGATTGAGGTCATCAAGAACCATGTGGCTGAAATATTCATCATCGCTGATATGGGCGGCTTGCAGCACTTTCAAATGCGGGTCGTCTTCGCCGGGGCGATACCGTTCAATGATTTCATGCCGGACAGTATCGACAAGGGCGTTGAGGTTTTGAATCTGCATGGTGGCAATCCCATCTACATAAATCTCAATGTCCGCAAGAAACTTGATAAAGTCCTTATGAGTGGCAAGCTCACAGAGCAGACGGTTGTTAATCCGACCGCCTTTCAGAAGTGCCACCATCTCATCATTCAAATGCAGCTCTGTTAGTGGCGTGTTGATCTGCTCCCGGTTCTCTGTCCGGCACAGCAGATAATCAACGGAAACCCCATAGAAGTCTGCCAGCGTGATAAGGTTGCCATGATTGATTTCCTTATAATCCTCTTTTTCATAACTGCCAAGAGCTGATTTGGAAATGCCCGTCAGCTCTGATAATTCTTCCAGATTTAAGCCTTTGTCCTTGCGGAGTTCCCAAAGGCGTTCCTGTATGCTTGTCGCTCCTTTCATGGGCGCACGCTCCTTTCCGGCGGTTTCATTACTGCCGCTTAACTGGATTATATCATACTTTCCGCAATCGTGGAAATTTCTGATTTTTACCCTTAATTCCTACTTTGTGGACATACGGCACAGGGCACAAAAATGTTCTATGATACAGGTAGTTCATCGATGGATTATTCCAATCGAATGACCAGCCTGTGTGGGATATGCTTCCCCGGCGATGTAGCGCCATGACTTTTGGCAGGGATATGGAGGAACCCTGACCGAAACGAGCGTACCAAAGGGAGCAATACGCCGCTGTGAGATTCAGGGGAGGAACGACACCGGGGAGAACTGGCGAACTGATACCGAAATGATACCGAAACACGACAATCTGATAGGGGGATAGTCTACCCTATTGCTGATACTTCTGGAGATTTTAGACGGCTCTATGACCGTAATTTTGCCGAAAATCGCCCCGAAACTATACACTAAAACGGGAGGAAACGCAATATGCCGAGAATGAGCAAAAAGAGGAAGCATGAGCTTTCTTTTTACCTCAATGACCGGGGGCGTGTCACTTACAACGAATTATGCCGGAAATGCAAGCATGGGTGCAAGCAGAGCTTCCGGGCGGTTGTGGTTGACTGCCCCCGTTATTTATCCAAAAGAGCAAAGAAAAAGGAGGAACACACCGAATGAATTTTGAATTTATGACGATAGGCACACCGTTGCCGCCCTGTATGCCCTTTCCCAGAGCGTTGACAGGATTTCCAGTCAGCAGCACCGCAAAGGTCATGTACTGCCGGATGTTGGACGCTATGCTATCCAACGGACAGGAGGACGAGAACGGAATCCTGTTTATCTGCTTCCCTGTCACAGCCATTGCCGCAGTCCTGTCCCGCAGCCCCATGACGGTCAAGCGTTCTCTGAATGAACTGGAAACCGCCGGACTGATCATGCGAGTGCGTCAGGGCGTTGGAGAACCAAACAGGATTTATGTGCTGATACCGGGAAAGGAGGACGCTGCCCTTGCCTGATACCTCAAAGCTGGAAAAGCTCAACCGAGAGTTGGAAAAGAGTGAAAAGAAACTGCGGAAAGCCATCAATGATGAAAAGGCATTGCAGCACCAGCTAAAGCAGCTTACCCGAAAAGAACGGACACACCGGCTCTGTACTCGTGGCGGTATGCTGGAAAGTTTTCTGCAAGAGCCGGAACGCCTGACAGATGATGATGTCATGCTGTTGTTGACACTCATTTTTCACAGGCAGGACACGCAGGAACTATTGAAGAAACTGCTGGAACGTGAGAAGCCGGAAACCCCTTAGTTTACTAAGGGCGCAATTATACACCACCCAAAGGTTGGTGCATTGCGTTCTCCGAAGGCTCCTTGCCGGAGGGCTGTGATTTTTCGCAGTCATGGTCTGCTCCAAATCATACAGGGGACGCTACGCTTCCCCTGCGCTGGCTACCGCCAGCTACCCTTTTGTGGACTTGTCATCTGGGGACACCTTGCGTTGCAAGCTGTTCCCAGCCGACAAGTTTCATAAAATATGCTATCTTTTCGATAGGCAATAAAGTATAATAAAGTCAGCAATAAATCGGAATTTTACGGTCAGTAAGGAATGCGTAAAGTTATATGATTGTATTATAAGCGATTTGTTAAATTTTTATAACCACTTGTATTTGCCTGCGATTTATGGTATAATATTTTGAAATTTAGAAAGAGGTGGGAAGATGATTAACTTTTCTTGCAAATAAAATCAAAATATGCGGTAGTGCTATACTTTGGCATTATTGTGTCTATTGCAAGAAAGTTATATGTCTATCTTACTCAATATAGTGCTGTTGCCACTTTTGCTTAGTGGTGTTATTTTATGCTATGACGAGCTGCAAGGATAAACTTTCTTGTGGCTCTTATTTTGTTTTGGAGGTGCTTTATGAATAGTGCAGAACAGATAGTTACACATGATTCACTCCGTATAGTGTCGGTTCCTTTTGGTGAAATCTATACGTAGTAAACATTCACCGAACCGACTTTGTATCGTATGACATGCAAAGGAGGATAATATTTATGTCAATGATTAAAATTGAAAACCTTACGTTTTCATATCCGACAAGTTATGATAATGTTTTTGAAAATGTCAGTTTCCAGGTTGATACCGATTGGAAGCTTGGTTTTGTGGGCAGAAACGGACGAGGTAAAACAACCTTTCTGAATCTTCTGCTTGGGAAATATGAGTATAGTGGAAAAATCCTATCATCCGTACAGTTTGATTATTTTCCTTATCCCGTTTCAGATAAGAATCGTATTACAGAGGATATATTGCAGGAGATTTGCCCACTTGCGGAAGAATGGGAACTTATGCGAGAACTTTCTTATCTTGATGTTGATGTCGATGTGCTTTGGCGACCTTTTGAAACACTTTCCAACGGAGAGCAGACAAAGGTTTTGATTGCCGCTCTTTTTCTTAATGAAGGGCATTTCCTACTGATTGATGAACCTACCAACCATTTGGATGCCAAAGCGAGAAAAAGTGTGGCGGCATATCTGAAAAAGAAAAAGGGATTCATCTTAGTTTCTCACGATCGTCGCTTTCTTGACGATTGTGTTGACTATATTCTATCGATTAACCGAGCGAATATCGAAGTGCAAAGAGGAAACTTTTCATCATGGATGTCAAATTTTGAGCGACAGCAAGAATTTGAACTGGCTCAGAACGAACGTTTGCAAAAGGACATCAGACGATTACAGCAGTCGGCAAAACGCGCTGCAGTATGGTCTGAACGTGTAGAAGCTTCCAAAATTGGGGCAGCAGATAAAGGTTATGTCGGTCATAAAGCCGCCAAAATGATGAAGCGTTCAAAATCTATAGAAGCGAGACAACAACAGACAATCGAACAAAAATCAGCATTGCTGAAAAATATGGAAACCGCAGAAGCCCTCAAGATACAACCGCTTAATTACCATACAGATTTGCTTGCATCATTATCGAATGTAGTAGTTTATTATGATGGCATTTCAGTTTGTGAACCCGTTTCGTTTGAAATAAGACAGGGAGAACGCATTGTGCTTGATGGAAAGAACGGCAGTGGCAAAAGTAGCCTGTTAAAGTTGGTAGTCGGGCAGTCCATAGATTATACGGGTACAGTAACACTTGGCTCTGGGCTTGTAATTTCTTATGTGCCACAGGATACATCGTATTTATGTGGAACCCTTTCCGAGTTTGCAGAAGAAAACAACCTTGATGAAAGTTTGTTCAAGGCAATTCTTAGGAAAATGGACTTTGAGCGTGTACAGTTTGAAAAGGATATTAAAGACTTTTCTGGCGGGCAAAAGAAGAAAGTCCTAATTGCGAAAAGCCTTTGTGAAAAGGCACACTTGTATGTATGGGATGAACCGCTCAACTTTATTGATGTGTACTCACGTATGCAGATTGAACAACTCATAACGGAGTTTGCCCCGACCATGCTCCTGGTAGAACATGACAGTGTTTTTCGAGATACTGTGGCAAGTAAAATTGTGAATATCTAAATTGGTTCTTCCGCAATTTTACGTTTTTCGCTTTAATAAAAATGGAGAATGCTGATTTACACTGGCATTCCAGTATTGAAAAATTACAAAATACGGATAATTGCGTAAGAACCTCTAAATTAAAATAATTGTATGGGTTAATTCCAGCTTTACAGAGACTCAAATTCCAGTTTGTAGAATTAAGAAAATCGTAATTTGTGGAGGTAAAATATAGATGAATCAAGGTAGAATTATTGTAATCACAGGTGCGCCGGGGACAGGAAAAACTACAACGGCATCTGCTGTTGCAAAAGAATCAGATTTGGAAAAGTCTGTGCATATGCACACAGATGACTTTTATCATTATTTGAGTAAAGGGGCAATACCACCGCATTTGCCAGAATCAAATGAGCAAAATTTGATTGTCATTGAAGCGTTTTTAGAAGCTGCGAAGCGATATGCTCGTGGTGGATATGATGTAATTGTTGACGGTATTATCGGACCGTGGTTTTTAAAGCCGTGGCAAAGTCTTGTTCGGGAACATTATGAGGTGCATTATATTATTTTAAGGGCAAGTAAGGAAGAAACCTTGAAGCGAGCTGTTGAACGCTCAAAGTTAGACCGAAAGACAAATATCGAATTGGTAGAAACCATGTGGGAGCAATTTTGCAATCTGGGAATATATGAATCGAATGTTATAGATACGACCACTTATTCCATTCAAGAAACTGTTTCCGCAGTACAAGAAAAAATCGCAAGTAGGGCAGCGTTGTTGTCTTAGATTGTTTTGGTGCAATTCCAGTTTGTTAGCTTTACATCGGGTCAACTTGTCCCGAACTTTTACAACTAAATACCCGCCGCTCACACAGTGGCACACCGAGCAGGAAATCTGAAAAAGGTCTCCTGCTTTTTTTCTGCCCAAAATGAAGTGGTAAAACGCCACCCCATCCACCAATTAGCGAAAGGAGGGACACGAAATGCCTTGTCCACACAACGAAATCACGATTGTTCAGCGCAGCCAGCGGCAGTCTGCGGTTGCCGCCGCTGCTTACCAAAGCGGCGAAAAGCTGTTCTGTGAATACGACCAGCAAGTAAAGCACTACCCGGAAAAGCGTGGTATCGTCCACAATGAAATCCTGCTCCCGGCAAATGCTCCACAGGAATATGCAGACCGCAATACTTTATGGAATGCCGCCGAAGCGGTGGAAAAGCAATGGAACTCCCAGCTTGCAAGGCGGTGGGTGCTTACCATTCCCAGAGAGATACCGCCCGACCAGTACGCTGTCCTTGTACGGGAGTTTTGTGAACAGCAGTTTGTTTCCAAAGGCATGATTGCTGATTTTGCCATCCATGACCCCCATCCGCCGGGACACAATCCCCACGCCCATGTCCTGCTGACCATGCGGGCAATGGATGAACATGGAAAATGGCTTCCCAAGAGCCGCAAGGTTTATGACCTTGACGAGAATGGGGAACGGATAAAGCTGCCGTCCGGCAGGTGGAAAAGCCACAAGGAGGATACGGTGGACTGGAACGACCAGAAGTATTGTGAAATCTGGCGGCATGAATGGGAGGTTATCCAGAACCGCTATCTGGACGCCAATGACCGCCCGGAGCGTGTGGACTTGCGTTCCTATGCCAGACAGGGGCTTGATATAGTCCCCACTGTCCATGAGGGGACTGCTGTCCGGCAGATGGAAAAGCGAGGTATCCAGACGAATATCGGCAACCTGAACCGGGAAATCAGAGCCGCCAACCGCCTGATGAAGTCCATCCGGCAGCTTATCCAAAACCTCAAAGGCTGGATTACCGAGCTGGGAGAAAAACGGAAGGAGCTGCTTGCACAAAAGGCGGCGGAGGAAGCGACACTTCTTCCCAATCTGCTGATGAAGTATATGGAGATACGAAAGGAAGAACGGAAGGACTGGACAAGGGCTGGACAGAACCGGGGAACTTCACAGGACTTAAAGGCAGTCAGCGAAGCCCTGTCCTATCTCCGGCAAAAGGGGCTTTCCACTGTGGAGGACTTAGAAGCGTTTCTGGAATCTTCCGGGAAATCAGCCGCAGATTACCGCAATCAGATGAAGCCAAAGGAAGCCCGGAGCAAAGTGATTGACGGGATTCTTGCCAGCCGGACAGACTGCAAGGAATGTAAGGCTGTCTATGAGAAGTACCAGAAGATATTTTTTAAGAAAATAAAGGGGAAATTCAAACAGGAACACCCGGAGGTTGCCCGGTATGAGAAAGCCGCTGACTACCTTGCCAAGCACCCGGACGATAAGGATAAAACGAAAAATGAGTTGCAACAGGAGCAGGAAACGCTTCTCAGCGAAATCGCAGAGCTGAAAGTACCACTGACCGAGGTACAGGAGGATTTGAAGAAGCTGCGGGACATCCGCTACTGGGTACGGAAAGCCACACCCGGCACAGAGGAAAGCAAAGAGCCGCCCAAGAAGCAGCCCATCAAAGAAGTCTTGCAGGATAAGACTGACGAGAAAAAAGCACAAAGAACCGCCCCGGCACAGGAGAAACACAGACAACAGGATATGGAACTTTAACAGGCACTTGCCATTTTCAATTAGAGAATGTCAGGTGCTTTTCTTATTTTCAAGGAGGGATAGATTTGAATGTATTCGAAGCTGTGAAGCAGTCCGTCACAACAAGACAGGCTGCGGAGTATTATGGAATCCATGTAGGTCGGAACGGGATGGCTTGCTGCCCGTTCCATAACGATAAAACCCCAAGCATGAAGCTGGATCGGCGTTACCATTGCTTCGGCTGCGGTGCGGATGGGGATGTGATTGATTTTGCCGCCGCCCTGTATGGGCTGGGAAAGAAAGAAGCCGCCGTACAGCTGGCACAGGACTTCGGGCTTTCCTATGAGGACTGGAAACCGCCGGGAAAGGTAAAAAAGCCCAAGACCCGGCAGAAATCCCCGGAGGAACAGTTTCAGGAAGCAAAGAATCGCTGCTTCCGTATTCTTGCCGATTATCTCCATCTGCTGATGGCATGGAGAACGGACTACGCCCCGCACTCCCCGGAGGAAGCCTTTCATCCCCGGTTTGTGGAAGCCTTACAGAAGCAAGCCCAAGTGGAATATCTGCTGGATGTGCTGCTGTTCGGGGAAACAGAGGAAAAAGCGGATTTGATTACGGACTACGGAAAGGATGTGATACAGCTTGAACAGCGAATGGCAGAACTTGCAGCCGCAGACGCAGCAAGAACTAAAAAACACTATGAACGCCATGCAGCCGCCCCAGAGCGTTGAGGAAATCAAGGCGGGGCTGGAAACCACCGAGAAAGGCGGTGTCCGTCAGAGCATACGGAACTGCCTGACCGTATTCCAACGTGACCCTCTGCTTTCAGGGGCTATCGCATACAACATCCTGACTGACCGCAAGGACATCATAAAGCCCATCGGTTTTCACAGAGAAAGCACTGCCCTGAACGATACGGACATGAAGTATCTGCTTCTTTATCTGGAAGAAACCTACGGGCTTACCAATGAGAAAAAGATTGATAACGCCATCGGGATTGTGGCGAATGAAAACAAGTACCATCCCATCCGGGACTATCTCAATACCCTTGTGTGGGACGGGACAGAGCGAATCCGCTTCTGCCTGCGGCACTTTCTGGGGGCTGACGCAGACGATTACACCTATGAAGCGTTGAAGCTGTTCCTGCTGGGTGCAATCTCACGAGCCTTTCAGCCGGGGTGCAAGTTTGAAATCATGCTCTGTCTGGTAGGCGGTCAGGGGGCTGGAAAGTCCACCTTCTTCCGGCTGCTGGCAGTCCGGGACGAGTGGTTCTCCGATGATTTGCGGAAGCTGGACGATGACAATGTGTACCGCAAGCTGCAAGGTCACTGGATTATTGAAATGTCGGAAATGATGGCAACCGCCAACGCCAAGAGCATTGAGGAAATCAAGTCATTTTTAAGCCGGCAGAAAGAGGTCTACAAGATACCTTATGAAACCCACCCGGCAGACCGCCCCCGTCAGTGCGTGTTTGGCGGCACTTCCAATGCCCTTGACTTCCTGCCCCTTGACCGTTCCGGCAACCGCCGCTTTATCCCGGTCATGGTGTACCCGGAGCAGGCGGAAGTTCACATTTTGGAGGATGAAGCCGCTTCCAGAGCCTATATCGGGCAGATGTGGGCGGAAGCGATGGAGATTTATAAAAGCGGCAGGTTCAAGCTGGCTTTCAGCCCCGCCATGCAGCGGTATCTCAAAGAACACCAGCGGGATTTTATGCCGGAGGACACCAAAGCCGGGATGATACAGGCGTATCTTGATAAATACACCGGGAGCATGGTCTGCTCCAAGCAGCTCTATAAGGAAGCCTTGAACCATGCTTTTGACGAGCCGAAGCAATGGGAAATCCGGGAAATCAACGAGATTATGAACCAGTGCATTTCCAGCTGGCGGTACTTCCCAAACCCAAGAATGTTTTCCGAATATGGCAGACAAAAGGGCTGGGAGCGTGAAAACCCGGCAACGGACTCCGGCAACCCGTCTGAAAAAACGATGGACGGTTTTGTGGAGGTCACAGAACAGATGGAGCTTCCATTCTGAAAAGGACAGCCCGTTGCACCCCCTGTTGTTATCCCGTTGCCGAGCCGGTTGCCGGGAAAAACCCCTTATTTCCGGGCTTTTCTCCCTTATAACAACCAAAACAACAAAAAAATAAAAGAAAAGTATAAATAGTAACCATCGCCAGATTGAGATTGTTTGCAAGGTCTTTTGAAGTCCGTTGCCGGACTTCGTTGCCGACACCCTCTGTCTGGCTATTTTCATGTATGGAGGATAACTGCCTATGGCAAAAAACAAAACAGAGATTCATGTGACCACTGTATTTGACGGGGAGCTTGACGCCACTGATGTGTTCGTCAGCCTGATTTCCCAGAAATACGGAAAGACAAATGCAAAAGAATATCTTGCTAAAAAGAAAGATATAGGCTATAATGAAGATGAGGTTCAAAAGAGCCAGATACCGTCTGGATTGTGTGGGTAAATGGCTATGATGAACGAAATGGAATACAGAACAATCGGTTCGGCACTTGCCGGGGGTTATCGTGCGGCGGTCTATTGCAGGCTGTCAAAGGACGATGACCTGCAAGGCGAAAGTGCCAGTATCGCAAACCAGCGTGATATGCTGGAAAAATACTGCGAAAAGCAGGGATGGGAGGTTGTGGCAGTCTATCAGGACGATGGCTTCACAGGTCTTAACATGGAGCGTCCTGACCTACAGAGAATGTTGAGAGCCATTGAGCGCAGGCAGATCAACCTTGTCATCACGAAAGACCTCAGCCGACTGGGGCGTAATTATCTGCAAACCGGGCATTTGATTGAGGACTTTTTCCCAAGAAACGGTGTCCGCTATATCGCCATGAATGACGGCATCGACACCCTGCGGGATAACAACGACATTGCCCCGTTCAAGAATATCCTGAACGAGATGTACAGCAAGGATATTTCCAAGAAAGTCCATTCCTCTTATCTTCTGAAAGCGCAGAAAGGACAGTTTACCGGGTGTCTTGCCCCGTTTGGGTATCGGAAAGACCCGGAGGACAAAAACCATCTGCTCATTGACGAGGAAACCGCCCCGATTGTGCGGCTGATTTTCGGATATGCCCTGAACGGTCATGGTCCGAACTATATCCGCAGACGGCTGGAGAAAGAAAAAATCCCCTGCCCTACATGGTGGAACCGGGAACGGGGGCTTCGCAATACCCGCACCAAATGGGAAAAGAAAGACCCAGAAAACGGGCGGTATATGTGGGACTTCTCCGTTATCAAAGACCTTTTGATGAATCCCGTCTACACCGGGGCGATTGCTTCCCAGAAAAAGGACTACCGCTTCAAAATCGGCACGATTGGGGAAAAGAAGCCGGAGGACTGGATTGTGGTGGAGGGACAGCATGAACCGCTGATTGACAGCATGAGCTTTGACATTGTGCAGAACAAGCTGAAATCCCGCCAGCGTCCGGGGCAGACCAATGAAATCAGCCTGTTTGCCGGACTGTTAAAATGCGGCGAGTGTGGGAAGTCGCTGACGGTACGCTACACAAACGCTAAACATCCCCAGCGGATTTACTCCTGCAAGACCTACAATGCCTTTGGAAAGAACCACTGCACCCAGCACCGGATTGATTATGACACCCTTTACAGCCATGTGCTGCGGAAAATCCGGGAATGTGCCAGAGCTGCCCTGATGGACGGGGAAGCGGTTGCCGACCGCCTGACCAATACCTGTGAAGCCGAGCAGCGGGAACAGCGGGAAGCAATGGAACGCTCCCTTACAAGGGACGAGGAACGGATTGAGGTTCTGGACAAAATGGTCATGCGGCTTTATGAGGATATGATTGCAGGGCGTATCAGTGAGCAGAATTTCAACACCATGCTGGAAAAGACACAGACCGAGCAGACGGAGCTTAAAACAAAAGTGTCCGAGGGCAGAAAGCGGCTGTCCGATGAAGTCCAGCTTGCCAATGATGCAAAACAATGGGTGGAAGCCATTCAGGAATACGCCAACATCACAGAGCTGGACGCAGCCACCCTCAACCGCTTAATCAAAGAAATCGTTGTGCATGAGCGCATTGACGAAGATAAAACAAGACACATTTCTATCGAAATTCATTTTAATCTCAAACCCATCCCGGAGGTGGAACAGGTCACTGCCTGACCTGTCCCGCCGGGACGGTTCTCTTAACAACACCATATAGATTTTTTGTACGCCGCCGCCCGCCATCGAGCAGAGTTTTTACACCTAATTGGGGATGAAACAGCTCATGGCGGGCGGCGGCGTTGCCCTTATCGGCATGACCCTTGTACCGCTGCTTTCCGGGCTGTTCGGTTAAGATAAGCGGGTAAAGGCTTATGCAGAGCATACTTGACGCGATTAACGAATGGATAAAGGAAATCCTTATCGGAGCCATAAACGGTAATCTGTCATCTATGTTCGGGGACGTAAACGAAAAAGTCGGCACTATCGCCGCAGAGGTAGGCAGGACCCCGCAAGCGTGGAACGCAAACGTATTTTCCATGATAAGGACGTTATCGGAAAACGTGATTGTCCCGATTGCGGGGCTTGTCATTACCTATGTCCTATGCTACGAGCTAATCAGCATGGTAACGGAAAAGAACAATATGCACGATATTGACACGTTCATGTTTTTCAAGTGGATATTCAAGGCGTTTGTCGCAGTCTATCTTGTTACGCACACCTTTGATATTACTATGGCGGTGTTCGATATGGCGCAACACGTTGTTTCCGGCGCGTCGGGGGTAATCGGCGGCAACACGAATATAGACGTTGCCGCCGCCCTTGGCTCCATGCAGGACGGGCTTGAAGCAATGGAAATCCCCGAACTGCTCTTACTTGTCATGGAAACAAGCCTTGTGAGCTTGTGCATGAAAATCATGTCCGTATTGATAACCGTTATCCTCTACGGCAGAATGATAGAAATTTACCTTTACTGTTCGGTATCGCCTATCCCGTTTGCAACAATGACAAATCGAGAGTGGGGACAGATAGGAAACAACTACCTAAAAGCCCTGTTCGCTATCGGTTTTCAAGGCTTTCTGATTATGGTATGCGTCGGCATTTATGCGGTTTTGGTAAACAGCATGATTATAGCGGATAACCTGCACAGCGCGATTTTCTCCCTTGCAGCTTACACCGTTATTCTCTGCTTCTCCCTGTTCAAATCCGGCGCACTGGCAAAATCCATATTCAACGCACATTAAAAGACCGCGGGGCTTTTCCCCGCAGAAAGGAGGTTTACGCTTGGCGTATGTACCCGTACCGAAAGACTTATCCAAAGTCAAAACAAAGGTTGCTTTCAACCTTACAAAACGGCAAATCATTTGTTTTGCGGTTGCCCTTATCTTAGGACTTCCGCTTTTCTTTTTGCTCAAAGACAGCGCAGGCACAAGCCTTGCGTCGGTGGTAATGATTGCGGTCATGCTGCCCTGTTTCCTGTTCGCCATGTATGAGAAACACGAGCAGCCCCTTGAAGTGGTGGCAAAGCACATCATACAGACAAAATTCATTGCCCCCAAAGAGCGACCCTATCAGACACAGAATTTATACGCCGTATTGGAACGGCAGAGAAAATTGGAAAAGGAGGTATCAGAGATTGCAAAAGGAACCTACAAAAAAGGCAGCGGGAAAAAGAAACGCCGGGGCTAACCCGCCCCGCAAGCTCTCCCGCGCCGAGAAAAAGCAGATTGCCGAGGTTATCCGGCAGGCAAAGGGCGACGGGAAAGCCCACACCGCGCAGCAGACAATCCCCTACCTTACCATGTACCCGGACGGGATATGCAAGGTATCGGAAAAGAAATACAGTAAATCCATTGCCTTTGAAGATATTAACTATCAGCTTGCACAGGCAGACGACAAGACCGCCATTTTTGAAAACTGGTGCGATTTTCTCAACTACTTTGACGCTTCCGTTTCGGTGCAGCTTTCTTTCATCAATCAAGGGACGCAGCGGGAGCAGGCAGAGAAAGCTATCAATATTCCCGCGCAGGACGACGCTTTCAACTCTATCCGCACCGAGTATTCGGATATGCTGAAAAATCAGCTTTCCAAAGGCAACAACGGGCTTGTGAAGCACAAGTACATCACATTCAGTATCGAAGCAGACAATCCGGCGGCGGCAAAAGCCCGCCTTTCCCGTATTGAAACCGACGTGCTGAACAATTTTAAGGTACTTGGCGCGTCTGCCCGACCTATGACGGGCTATGAACGGCTGAACGTGCTGCATGGCGTATTCCACCCGGAGGGCAAGCCGTTTTCCTTTGATTTTTCATGGCTTGCCCCGTCCGGGCTTAGTACAAAGGACTTTATCGCCCCGTCCTCTTTCCATTTTGGCGAGGGACGCTATTTCCGCATGGGTAGAAAAATAGGCGCGGTATCATTCCTTGAAATCCTTGCGCCGGAACTGAATGACCGTATGCTTGCCGACATTCTGGACTTGGAAACGGGCGTTATCGTCAATCTGCATATCCGCAGTATCGACCAGACCGAAGCAATCAAGACTATCAAGCGGAAAATCACAGACCTTGACAAGATGAAGATTGAGGAACAGAAAAAAGCAGTACGCAGCGGCTATGACATGGATATTATTCCCTCTGACCTTGCCACTTTCGGCAGCGAAGCGAAAAATCTCTTACAGGATTTGCAGAGCCGAAACGAGCGTATGTTTCTTCTTACGTTCCTTGTGGTAAACATGGCGGACACGAAGCGGAAACTGGAAAATGACATTTTCGCAGCGGCGGGCATTGCACAGAAATATAACTGCGCTTTGACGCGCCTTGACTATCAGCAGGAAGCGGGGCTTATGTCCTCTATCCCTCTTGGGGAAAACCTTATCCCTATTCAAAGAGGGCTGACGACAAGCAGCACCGCTATTTTTATCCCCTTTATCACGCAGGAGCTTTTCCAGACAGGCGCAGCCCTCTATTACGGGCTGAATGCTCTTTCAAACAACATGATACTCTGCGACCGCAAGCAGCTTAAAAATCCGAATGGGCTTATCTTGGGAACGCCGGGAAGCGGGAAATCCTTTGCAGCGAAACGGGAAATGACAAATGCTTTCCTCATTACGGACGACGATATTATCATCTGCGACCCGGAAGCCGAGTATTTCTCCCTTGTGCAGCGTCTGAACGGTCAAGTTATCCGTTTGTCGCCTACGGGCAAGGGCATTGACGGGAAGCCCCAGTATGTGAACCCTATGGATATTAACCTCAACTATTCCGAGGACGACAGCCCCCTTGCGCTGAAATCTGATTTTATCCTGTCCTTGTGTGAGCTTGTCATTGGCGGCAAGGAGGGCTTGCAGCCGATTGATAAGACGGTCATTGACCGCGCTGTAAGAAACGTGTACCGCCCGTTTTTAGCAAACCCCGACCCGGCAAATATGCCGATTTTGGGCGACCTCTACGACGAGCTTTTACGGCAGCCGGAGCCGGAAGCGGCGCGGATCGCGTCGGCGTTGGAGCTTTATGTATCGGGAAGCCTTAACGTCTTTAACCACAGGACGAATGTAGAGCTTTCAAACCGCCTTGTCTGCTTTGATATTAAACAGCTTGGAAAGCAGCTTAAAAAGTTGGGTATGCTCATTGTGCAGGACCAGGTATGGAACAGGGTAACGGTCAACCGGGCAGAAAAGAAATCCACACGCTACTATATGGACGAATTTCACTTGCTTCTGAAAGAGGAACAGACCGCCGCTTACAGCGTGGAGATTTGGAAGCGTTTCAGAAAGTGGGGCGGCATACCCACAGCCATTACGCAGAACGTTAAAGACTTACTTAGCAGCCGCGAAGTGGAAAATATCTTTGAAAACTCTGATTTTGTCCTCATGCTCAATCAAGCGGCAGGCGACCGGGCTATCCTTGCAAAGCAGCTTAACATTTCCCCGCAGCAGATGAAGTACGTTACCCACACCGAAGCGGGCGAGGGACTTATCTTCTACGGAAACGTGGTACTGCCCTTTGTAGACCGCTTCCCGAAAGATACCGAGCTTTACCGGGTAATGACGACGAAGCCGGAGGAAGTGGGCGAAGCATGACAGAGGAATTAAAGACGGACATTATCATCAACCGGGACGCGCTCTTTGCTCTTAGGGAACTGCCCGACGAAAGCGTGAATTGCTGCGTAACAAGCCCGCCCTACTATGCACTTAGGGACTACGGGCTTGACGCACAAATTGGGCGGGAGAACACGCCGGAGGAATACATAGAAAGGCTTGTTGCCGTATTCCATGAGCTAAAGCGCGTCTTGCGTTCCGACGGTACCTTTTGGCTGAATATCGCAGACACCTATTGCGGCACCGGGAACAAAGGTTACTATGCCGACCCAAAGAACCCGAAAGGCAGAAACGGACAGCAGACTGCGAAAAATGCCCGCGCTCCCGGCTGCAAGCAAAAGGATTTAATCGGTATTCCGTGGCTTTTAGCCTTTGCCCTACGCGCTGACGGGTGGTATTTACGGAGTGATATTATCTGGCAGAAAGAAAACCCTATGCCGGAAAGCTGCAAAGACCGACCGAGCCGCTGCTATGAACATATCTTTTTGCTTACAAAGTCAAAGAAATATTTTTATGACGCTGCCGCCATTGCGGAGCCTATCGCTGCCACAACAGCGGCGCGTTACCGCACCGGGCGGGGCGCGGGACACAAGTATGCTGATGAAGTACCCGGACAAGGGAAAGTACAGGGTATCAACCGCACAAGAAGCGGCGGCTACTATGACGAAGCACTTATACCGACCATGCGGAACAAGCGGGACGTGTGGCTTATCAACACGGTACCATACAGCGGCGGGCATTTCGCCGCCTATCCTCCGAAGTTAGCGGAAACCTGTATCAAGGCTGGCTGTCCGAAAGGCGGCGTTGTCATAGACCCCTTTTTAGGCAGCGGCACAACGGCGGCAGTCGCAAAAAGCCTTGACCGACACTATATCGGTATCGAACTGAATATTGAGTATTGCGCCCTTGCAAGGGCGCGGATTGGAGGTGTGCAGCCATAAAACAATATAAGCCGCGTGATAAAATCACGCAGAAAATGACCCGCGACGGACTTATCGAGGTCAACGAAACCAAAGAAACCGCCGAGCGTGTAAGCCGCCGGGAACAGGAAGCGGATTTTTCAAAACCGCAGGAGCAGCCCGCGCCGCAGGCTGCACAGGAAGCGGCGGCGCAGAACGTGGCAGAGCTACCCCCTGTTTCTCCTGACGCTTCCCCGCTTCCTCTTGCGCCAGAGCTTCCCCACAGGCAGGACACCGCTACCGCCGAGCGCGTCATGGAGCGCGTTGGCGCAGCCCAGACCCGGAAAGCGAGTAAAAAGGCAGCGCAGAAAGCACAGCGCGACGCTACGGTAAAAGAGAAATCTTCCCGCTTGCAGTTTACCGAGGAAGAATTAAATACGCCGGAGCTTGAAACGTATATCAAAAAATCCGATAAAGCCGCCGACCGTCTGGACGCGGCAAAGGCAGCTATCCCCAAAGAAAAGAAACTTGTAGGGGAACGCACCTTTGACGAAGCCACAGGAAAGGCAAAGACCCGCTTACGCTTTACCGAGCAGGAAAAGCCGATAAATGGCGGCAAAGCCCACCCTAACCCGCTATCCCGCCCCGCGCAGGAAGCGGGTATTTTCGTCCACAACAAGATACATTCCGTTGAAAAGGATAATTCCGGCGTGGAGGGAGCGCATAAATCCGAGGAATTAGCGGAGAAGGGCGCAAAGTACGGGACGCGGAAAATCCGGGAGGGCTACCGCAGCCACAAGCTGAAACCCTACCGGGCGGCGGCAAAGGCTGAAAAAGCAGCGGAGAAAGCAAACGTCAATTACCTGTACCACAAGACGCTGCATGAGAACCCGCAGCTTACAAGTAACCCCCTATCCCGTTTCATGCAGAAGCAGCAAATCAAGCGGCAGTATGCTAAGGCAGCAAAGACGGGCGGCGCAGCTACCGCAAAGAAAGCCGCCGAGAATACCCGCAAGGCAGCGAAGAAAACCGCCGAGGAAACAAAGAAAGCGGTTGCTTTTGTGGGGCGGCACCCGGCGGGCGTTGGTATCGCCGTTGCCGCGCTGCTCTTATTCATCATGGTATCAGCGGGACTTTCTTCCTGCGGGGCTATGTTTTCCGGCATGATGAACGGCGTTCTTGGGACGTCCTACACGTCGGAGGACAGCGACCTTGTGGCAACGGAAAACAACTACGCCGCAAAGGAAACCGAGCTTCAGCAGCGGATTGACAATATCGAGCGCGACAATCCCG
The DNA here is from genome assembly GCF_052064155.1 of Blautia sp. HCP3S3_C12. NCBI lineage: Bacteria > Bacillati > Bacillota > Clostridia > Lachnospirales > Lachnospiraceae > Blautia > Blautia sp. HCP3S3_C12. The sequence continues at coordinate 157,081 of NZ_JBQHWC010000005.1, forward strand.
GCTATGATGAATACCGCTACGACCTTGACAATATCGGGCATAACCCGCATGAACTGGCTTCTTACCTTACCGCCCTTTTGCAGAGCTACACGCCCCAGAGCGCACAGGCAGAGCTAAACCGCGTCTTTGATAAGCAGTACACCTTGACACTGACGGAAGAAATCGAAGTGCGCTACCGCACCGAAACCCGCACCGACACATGGACGGACGAGGACGGGAACAGCCACAGCGATACCTATACTGTTGAAGTACCCTATAACTATTACATTCTCAATGTCAAGCTGACAAACAGACCGATTAACAGCTTTGTATCGGAGCTTTTGACCGCAGAACAGCTTGAAATGTACCAGGTGTATCTGGAAACAAGCGGCAACAAGCCCTTGATTTTCGGCGGCGGTTCTCCCGACGTTTCCGCGTCCGAGGATTTAAGCGGCGTACAGTTTGTAAACGGGACGCGCCCCGGAAATACCGCGATTGTAGATATAGCGAAGCGGCAAGTCGGCAACGTGGGCGGGCAGCCCTATTGGAGCTGGTACGGCTTTAACAGCCGCGTGGAGTGGTGCGCCTGCTTTGTGTCGTGGTGCTACGGGCAAATGGGCTTATCCGAGCCGCGTTTTGCCGCCTGTCAATCACAGGGTATTCCGTGGTTTACTTCACGCGGGCAATGGGGAGCGCGGGGCTATGAGAATATCGCACCCGGCGACGCTATCTTTTTCGACTGGGACTTAGACGGAAGTGCAGACCATGTAGGGCTTGTTATCGGCACAGACGGAAGCCGCGTCTATACCGTCGAGGGCAATTCCGGCGACGCCTGCAAAATCAAAAGCTATCCCTTAGACTATGCCTGTATCAAAGGGTACGGGCTGATGAACTGGAACTAACCGCAAAAATGAAAGGAGTATTGACATTATGGCAATGAGTAAGATTGAACGTATCGACCGGGAAATCCAGAAAACCCGCGAGAAAATCACAGAGTATCAGAACAAGCTGAAAGGACTGGAAGCGCAGAAAACTGAAGCGGAAAACCTTGAAATCGTACAGCTTGTGCGCTCCATGCGCTTAACCCCCGCAGAGCTTAACGCTATGCTGTCCGGCGGCGGGATTCCCGGCATGGCTGCCGCCGTTCCCGAAGAAACCACAGACTATGACGAAGAACAGGAGGACACCGAGAATGAATAAGAAAATCCTTAGAACGCTGACCGCATTTTGCGCCGCCCTTATGCTCATGGGCGGCTTTTCCGTTACTGCTTTTGCACAAACGCCGGAGCAGCCCGCCGCTGACGCGACCAACGACAGCGGCGTTATCTATGAGGAACCCGAAGAAACCGCACCCCTTACGCCGGAGGGGAACGCGACCCTTGTTGACGATTTCGGCGGCAATAAGCAGCTTATCACAGTTACGACCAAAGCCGGGAACTATTTTTATATCCTCATTGACCGGGACGACGAGGGCGAAAACACCGTCCATTTCTTAAATCAAGTGGACGACGCAGACCTTTTCGCGCTCTTGGAGGACGGGGAAAACAGCGAAGCGCAGACCCCCGCTGTCTGCACCTGTACGGAAAAATGCGAAACCGGGAAAATCAATACGTCCTGCCCGGTATGCTCTACCAACATGACCGCTTGCAGCGGCAAAGAAGCCGAGCCGGAGCCGGAAGAACCTACCGAACAGTCGCAGGAAAAAAGCAATACCGGTGGGCTTGTGCTTTTCCTTGTCGTGGCACTTCTTGGCGGCGGGGGCGCGTTCTATTACTTTAAGTTTATGAAACCGAAGCAGAGCGTCAAAGGCGGCACCGACCTTGAGGACTTTGATTTTGAGGACTACGACGAGGACGAGCCGGAGCCGGACGACGCAGACGGGGACGCTTCCGAAGATGATACGGAGGACGAGGACGCATGACCCTGTTTACCGACAATCCCTTTGAAAAGATGATGATACAACGACCATGCGGGCGGCGCGACAATACGCCGCCTGTTTTCAAATCCCCGGCCTGCGCTTCCTGCCCCTATAAAGGGCAAGCCCCTTGTGTGGGCTACTGTCTGAAACAGGTACAGGAGAAACAGGGCGCGGAGCCGGAACGCGGAAAGGAGGAACTTTAATTGATTTTAGTTATCGCTGAAAAGCCGAGCGTGGCGCAGACTATCGCCGCCGCGCTTGGGGCAAAGAAGAAACAGGACGGATATATCGAGGGAAACGGCTACCTCATTTCATGGTGCGTCGGGCATTTGGTACAGCTTGCCGACGCTGCCGCCTATGGGGAGCAGTACAAAAAGTGGAGCTATGACAGCTTGCCGATTTTGCCGCAGAAATGGCAGTATACCGTTTCCGCAGATAAGGGAAAGCAATTCAAAATCCTAAAGGAGCTTATGCACCGCACCGACATTTCCGAAGTCGTCAACGCCTGCGACGCGGGACGTGAGGGAGAACTCATTTTCCGTTTTGTCTATGAAGTCGCCGGGTGCAAGAAGCCTATGCGCCGCTTGTGGATTTCCTCAATGGAAGAAAGCGCAATCAAGGCGGGCTTTGAGAACTTAAAGGACGGGCGGGACTATGACGCGCTCTTTGCGTCTGCCCTCTGCCGCGCAAAGGCTGACTGGATTATCGGCATTAACGCCACCCGCCTTTTCTCCTGCCTGTATAACCGCACCTTGAACGTGGGGCGCGTCCAGACACCGACCTTAAAAATGCTTGTAGACCGGGACGCTGCTATCAGCACTTTCAAGAAAGAAAAATATTACCATGTGCGGCTTGATTTATCCGGCGCAGAAGCCGCAAGCGGGAAGATCTGCGCCGCAGAGGAAGCAAAGGAACTGAAAGCGGCCTGCGAAGCGTCGCGGGCTGTCTGCACTTCCCTTGTGAGGGAAAAGAAAAGCGCAGCCCCGCCGAAGCCCTTTGACCTTACCTCTTTGCAGCGGGAAGCAAACCGTATTTTCGGCTATACCGCGAAGCAGACACTTGACCTGGCGCAAGCCCTGTATGAAAAGAAGCTGCTTACTTATCCGAGGACGGACAGCAGCTATCTGACCGACGACATGGAGGAAACAGCGGCAAAGGTTATCGCCCTGTTATGCGGGACGCTGCCCTTTATGGAGGGCATGAGCTTTTCGCCGGAGATTGCAAGGGTGCTGAACAGCAAAAAGGTATCAGACCACCATGCAATCATTCCTACTATGGAGCTTGCAAAGACCGACCTTGCCGCGCTGCCGGAAAGCGAAAAGAATATCCTTACCCTTGCGGGGGCGCGTCTTTTGTTCGCTACTGCCGCGCCGCACATCTTTGAAACGGTTACGGCGGTTTTCTCCTGCGCCGGAGCCGACTTTACCGCGAGGGGAAAGACGGTGCTTGCGGGCGGTTGGAAAGACCTTGAACGCCGCTACCGGGCAACGCTGAAAAACAAGCCCGAAGCAGACGACGAGGACAGCGCAGACGGAACGCTGCCGGAGCTTGCCGAGGGACAGAGCTTTGATAATCCCGCAGCAAAGGTAACGGAACACGACACAACGCCCCCGAAGCCCCACAATGAAGCGTCTTTGCTTTCGGCTATGGAACGCGCCGGGAATGAGGACACCGACCCGGACGCAGAGCGCAAAGGGCTTGGAACGCCCGCCACCCGCGCCGCTGTCATTGAAAAGTTAGTGAGCAGCGGTTTTGTAGAGCGCAAGGGAAAGCAGCTTATCCCCACAAAAGACGGGAATAACCTTGTGTGCATTTTGCCGGACAATCTTACTTCCCCGAAGCTGACCGCAGAATGGGAAAACAATCTGACGCAGATAGCAAAGGGAGCAGCCGACCCCAACGAATTTTTATCCGGCATTGAAGCTATGGCGCGGGAGCTTGTGAAATCCTATCCATTCCTTTCCGACAGCGACAAGGAGCGTTTCAAAACGGAAAAGCCGGAAATCGGCAAATGCCCCCGCTGCGGTTCCCCCGTCCATGAGGGCAAGAAAAACTACTACTGCTCTAACCGGAACTGCGCTTTTGTCATGTGGAAAAATGACCGTTTTTTTGAGGACAGGAAAGTAGCCTTTTCCCCGAAGATTGCCGCCGCACTTCTGAAATCCGGCAAAGTGAAAGTCAAAGGGCTGTACTCTCCCAAAACAGGTAAAACCTACGACGGAACGGTTATTTTAGCCGATACGGGCGGGAAGTATGTCAACTATAAGATTGAGCTACCGAAGAAGAAATAACTTGAATAGCAAGCATAGGAAGCGGGTACCCACTTCCGTAAATCCCTGTCCTGCCGCTTCACGCGCCGGACGGGGATTTTGCTTGTTGGGAAGTTTCCCAAACCCTCTAAAAATCTTCAAAAATCTTTGGCAAAATGCGCGAGCGCACCGTAGTAGGACTATGTAACCATTACCGCAGCGTCCGCGCTGCCATACGCGAAAGGAGGTTTTACACATGGCAAGTTTACGCGACACCGTAAAGGAATATCAAGAGGAACTTAGGGACGGTATCGCATGGGTGGCGTTCTGGAAAGAGGGGCATTCTTGGAACGCCGAGCATTTTCATCTTGAAGTGGACGGCACCTTAGACCCGTTTGACAGGAGCCGGTTAGAGGAAATCAAAACGGCTGACCCCGCCGCCGTTATCTTGAACGGCTACTACTGCGGGCAGTTGGGCGAGGACGTGAGCCTTGACGAGCTGACCGCCGGAGTGCGCTATCACTATGAAAACAGCAGGAACGATATTGACGGTTTTATCGGGGCGCACGACGACAGGCTTCCCCCGGAGGTTATTGATGAGGCGCGGGCTGCTGCTCATGCCGCCGGGCTTCCCTTTTCCGAAAAGCCCTACCGGGACGGGGAAGAATTTGACCCTTATGTATTTGACGGGAGTATGAGCATTGAAGATTACGAGCTTATGCACCGCATGATTGAACAGGAAAGGAGCGAACAAATGGCAGAACCGATTTTAAGCGGCTATCTTTCCAATCTTGGGAAGTACACCGAGGGCAGACCCGCGGGCGAATGGGTGACATTCCCCACGACTGCCGAACATCTGAAAGAAGTCTTTGACCGTATCGGGATTGACTTCAAGAACTATGAGGAATGGCATTTCACAGAATATCAATCTTCCGTTCCCGGCTTGACGGAACATTTAAGCGAGTATTCCCACCCCGACGAACTGAACTATTTAGGGAAGCTCTTGGAAATGCAGTTTGACGACGACCGGGAGAAATTTATTGCAGCCATTGAATACGGCGACCATACGGACAGCTTGCAGGACATCATCAACCTTGCACAGAACCTTGACTGCTACTGGGGCTATCCGTCCGTCCATAATGAAGAAGAATACGGGCATTATCTGGTTGATGAACTGGAAGAACCCGAATTGCCCGAAGAAGCAAAAAAGTATTTTATGTATGAGGAATACGGGCGGGACGCTTCCATTAACGACGGAGGTATGTTTACCGAACAGGGATATATCTACAATAACCGCAACACCTTTACAGAATGGTATGACGGGCGCGACGTACCGGAGGAATACCGGATAACGCCACAGCCCCCGCAGCCGGAAAGACCCGACCCGTCAAAAGTGGAAATGGACGCAGCCGCGCCGGGAGTGAAAACAGTACAGGCCACAGAGCAGCCGCAGGAGCCGCGCCCGGTTATCCCGATTGTGCTTACCTCTGAAAAGCCCGCCGAGAAATTGAAAGAGATAACCGACCGACTGGAACAGGGCATTGCGGAGCTGTTCGACAGCGAGCGATACAAGGAATATCTGCGCGTCATGTCAAAGTTTCATAATTACAGTTTCAACAATACGCTGCTTATCGCCATGCAGAAGCCGGACGCTTCCCTTGTGGCGGGCTTTTCCGCTTGGAAAAATAACTTTGGGCGAAACGTGATGAAAGGACAAAAGGGTATCAAAATCATTGCCCCATCGCCGTTCAAAATCAAACAGGAAATGGAGAAAATCGACCCGCATACCCAAAAGCCCGTTATCGGCAAAGACGGGAAGCCCGTCACCGAGGAAAAGGAAATCACGATACCCGCCTACAAGGTGGTATCTGTCTTTGACGTTTCCCAGACCGAGGGGCGCGAACTGCCCGACATTGCAGTAGACGAGCTGACGGGTGACGTTGACCGCTACAAGGATTTTTTCGCCGCCCTTGAAAAGACTTCCCCCGTTCCTATCGGCTTTGAGAAAATCGAGGGCGGCGCACATGGCTACTACCACTTGGAGAACAAGCGCATAGCCATTGACGAGGGCATGAGCCAGCTCCAAACCTTAAAGACCGCTATCCACGAAATCGCACACGCAAAGCTGCACGACATTGACCTTAACGCCCCAAAGGACGAGCAGCCCCGCGTTGACAGGCGCACCCGCGAAGTCGAAGCGGAAAGCGTCGCTTATACCGTCTGCCAACACTACGGGCTTGACACGTCGGACTATTCCTTTGGGTACGTCGCCGGGTGGAGCAGCGGGCGCGAGCTTGCCGAACTGAAAAGCTCCCTTGAAACGATCCGCAGCGCAGCCGCCGAGATTATCAATTCCATTGACGCTAATATCGCAGAATTGCAAAAGGCGCAGGATAAGGAGCAGACCGCCGGACAGGAGCAGCCGGAACAGGAAGCAGAAAAAGCCGCCGAGCCGGACAAAGACACCTTTTCCATTTATCAGCTAAAGCGTGGGGACGAAACGCGGGACTTCCGCTTTGAGCCTTACGACCGCCTGCAGGCGGCGGGGCTTAGTGTGGAAGCGGCGAACTATGACCTTATCTACACCGCACCCCTCACGCCGGATATGACCCTTGAAAGCATTTGGGAGAAATTCAATATCGACCACCCCAAAGACTTTAAGGGACACAGCCTTTCCGTTTCCGACGTGGTAGTGCTTCATCAGAACGGACAGGACACCGCCCACTATGTAGACAGCTTCGGCTATAAGAATGTGCCGGAGTTTTTACAGGAGCAAAAACAGCTTACCCCCGACGAGTTGGAAACAGGCGAAACAATCAAAACGCCGCGAGGTACTTTCTATGTAACCGATATGAGCCACGAACAAATGGAAGCCGCCGGATATGGCTTTCATCATCAATCCGATGACGGAAAATATTTCATCATGGGGAATGGAACGCGGGCGTTTGCCATTGCCGCAGAGCCGCCGGAAAACTACTTAAAAACAGCCGAGCAGACCACAGAACAGAATTACAACATGATTGACGGACAGATAAATAACACCCCGACGGTTGACGAACTGGAAGCAAAGGTTAAAGCAGGAGAAACTATTTCCCTTGTTGACCTGGCTAACGCGGTCAAAGCCGATAAGGAGCGTGGCAAGGCAAAGCCGGAAAAGAAGCCCTCTATCCGGGCGCAGCTTCTGGCAGATAAGGAAAAGGCACAGAAGAAACCCGCAAAGCAGAAGTCACAGGACTTGGAAAGGAGCTGAACGATTGGAGAAATTGAAAAAATTTGAAGATGTGGACGTTATCGCTTCCCTTGAAGCGATTATGAAGCAAAACACCGCTTTTTATCAGAGCGACTTTGATATAGATAAACGGATTTTACTGGAAGCGGCGGCAAGACCCGTCGCCGAGGATAAACGGCTCTTGTGGTTCTCCCGCCCGTCCGGGACTTGCTGCGTCCGGGAACGCGACGTTTTCCTAAAGGACACAAGGCAGCACAATACATGGAGATTCTACGGCGAACAGACCCGTGACAAAATCCTTGCCTATGCGGTGGAACTGACAGGCACAGAGCGCGGAAAGCTCAAAGGCAACCTCTATGAACTTGACTACCCGCAGCATTTCCGGGATGTAGCCGAAAAATCCATACTCGCCGACAACTATACTTTGATTTATGAGCATGGGGAACGCTCACAGCCCGCCGGACAGTATTTTGACGGGAACCCAGACCCGCAGCTTGGGAAGTTTGAACGCTTTGAAGCACAGCCCAACGACCTGGAAGCACTGAAAGCCTTGTTGCGGGAGCAGCAGCACAGCCGCAAGCAGCACAGGCCGGGGGACTTCAAGGAGCATATCGCCGCGTTGCATGACTGCCGGATTGAAACGGAAGCCCACCGCGTGGTGGAGGAAATGAAGAAATTCGATAAGCCGAACAGCCCGGACAAAAGCCATTTTTCCGCAGAGCTTTCCCCGTATTTTCTCCGGCTTGCAACGGATAAGGACATGGATCGCCTGTTTTCCATGCTGCCGTATAAGAGCCTTTCGTTCTCCGCTATGGAGGGCAAGCATGGCGTGTATGCGCTGATAAGCAAAGACGAGAACAGGGACAGGAGCATAAAGAAGCCCCGCCCCTCTCTTCGGGCGCAGCTTGAAGCAGACAAAGCAAAGACCACCCCGAAAAAGGCGGCGGCAAAATCGAAAAATCATGAAATGGAGGTATGAGCATGAATAGATTTACCGTTGAGGAAACAAACCTTATGAGCATTTACAGCGAGGGCGGCAAGCGTGAGGTTATGGAAAACATCAACGCCGCCATGCCGTATATGGACGGAGATATGCGGGAATTGGCAAAGCGCACCCTTTCCAAAGTGGACGGGCTGACGGAAAACGAGTATGCGGAGCTTGCTATTTTCGCCGCTGATGAAGTATGACCGGGCTAAAGCGGCTTTCGCCGCCCCAAAGCCGGAAAGTCAACAGCCTTGTAAAACGGGAATGCTGCAACTGCGATAGCGGAAACTGCATTTTGCTTGACGACGGAGAGGAATGTGTCTGCCCGCAGCTTATTTCCTATTCGCTTCTTTGCAAATGGTTTCTGACTGCTGTACTTCCCATTGATAAGCTGCTCTACGCGGAGCTTTTCAAGACCGAGGATAAAAAGCGTTGTACCGAGTGCGGCGCGTTCTTTGCTTCAAAGTCGAACAGCGTCAAATACTGCCCGGACTGCCGGAAACGCATTACCCGTAGACAGGCAGCCGAGCGCATGAGAAAAAAGCGTACTCTTGTTACGCAGTAAGGGCAAAAACAGCCTGGATTTATATGGTTTTCCGAGCGTGAAAACCACTTAGGCGATACTTGATACCTTTTCCCCTTAAAATGGCGTTCTATTGCGTAACATTTCAAAACAGCACCCATAAGAAAACCGGGGCGCAGATAGTCTTTACCGACTGTCTGCGTCCCGGCTTTTTGTTGTTATAGGAGTTAAGTATTATAGTGTTTGTCAATCACTCTAAACAGTTTATATGCGCCATGTCCAATTAGATAACAAGCAATACCAAAAATAAGGACTTTCCACCAAACAAATCCTATAAGCAATGGTGGACCCAAAAGCAAACCAATGGTAATAAGTACTATCCAAACAATTCCTTTTACCATGTACTTCATTATTTCCCTCCTGTATTTAGAAATGCATATTATCTGTAGCATTATACACATTCCAATATGCTCTTAAACAAACATTACATTGTGTACCAACTTGGGTAAGCAATACTGCCGCTGTACCTGTAGCGCCTGTCGCTGCTACGATTGCTGTAATCGCTCCCGGTGTTAAAATTCCACCACTTGCAACTGCCATACCAGAAATAAAGCCTGCTGCGGCACTTGTGACTAAAGCGACACCGTAGCTTGAAACTGCTTGCCATTCCTTGTCATTTAATGAGTTGACAGCATTAAACCAGCTATCTAACTGACTGCTATTCGAGGAATTTTCGTACACCATAAAATAATTTTGTCCAGAGCCAGTTTCTTTAGGGGAGGGTGTAAAAATTCTTGTGTCTATGGAAAGTAAATCTTTCTGATAAGAAATAGATATGTAAAATTTTGCTGTCGAATTAATGATTATGC